>CALWAW010000108.1 GCA_944375845.1 uncultured Lachnospiraceae bacterium | reverse complement strand
CATGCCTGGCGACAACGTTGAAATGACCATCGAGCTGATTCATCCCATCGCTATGGAGCAGGGTCTTACCTTCGCTATCCGTGAGGGCGGCAGAACCGTTGGTTCCGGAAGAGTTGCTTCCATCATCGAGTAATCAAGCTGACCTTTCAAAGGGCTTTCCCGTAAGGGAGAGCCCTTTTTGCGTGGTCGAGTATGCCGCTCTCCCGACAAAGGAAAAATATGGTAAATTGTCCCATAAAATGTGAAAAATGTGGTATAATCTAAATATTGCAAAGAGTTTACAGGAGGAACGGACTCATGATTCATCAGCTGCTCACACAGTTTTTTGACGCATATCTCGTAAAAAGAGATCTGGAGTCCGCGCTGGGCCTCCTTTCGGACTGCGTCATCAGCCTGGGCACGGGAGCCCAGGAGACGGCCCTTGACAAGGCCCAGCTGAGAGAGCTGATGCGCCGTGAGTTTGAGACCCTTCCGGGCGGCTTTTCCTACAGGCTGGAGCATTACCGGGAAAACTGGCACAGGGAGGATCTGTGCAGCGTTTACTGCACCGTCTATACCTCCATGCCCGACGAGGGCGGCGTGGAGCTCACCTTTCAGACCCGCCTGACCATGACGGCGGCCAGAATCGGAGAGGACTGGAGGATCGTCAACCTTCACATGTCGGCTCCTTCCGACCAGCAGGAGGGCGGGGAGTTCTTCCCCATCAAATACAGCCGCGGCGCGGTGGGAAGGCTGGACGCCGCCGCCAGCAGAAAACTGGTGGAGATCATGCTGTCCATGCTGCCGGGCGGCGTCATGGGCGGATACCTGGAAAAGGGCTTTCCCCTTTATATCATCAACGACACCATGCTGAATTATCTGGGCTACACCTACGAGGAGCTTGTGGAGGAGACCGGGGAGAAGATGCAGAAGATCATTGACCCCGAGGACTGGGACCGGGTGGAAAAGACCATTTATGAGAGCCTGGAAAAAACCGGAGAATATGACGTCCAGTACCGGGTGATCCGGAAGGACGGCACAAGGCTGTGGGTGGACGACAAGGGACATGAGATCGTCACGGAGGACGGAAGAAGGGCAATGATCAGCGTGATGCTGGACATCAACGAGGATATGCGGCTCCAGGAGCGCCTCCGCCGGGAGGCCATGGAGGATTCCCTCACCGGGATCCTCAACAGGAAGGGGGCCATCGCCAGCATTGAGGAGTCCCTTATGAAGGGACAGCCCGGAGCCATGTTTTTAATGGACATCGACAATTTCAAGCAGCTCAACGACAACTATGGCCACCAGACGGGGGACCAGGTGCTGATCCGGCTGGCAAAGATCATGGAGACCCATTCCAGGGGCGCCGACGTGGCCGCCAGGATCGGCGGAGACGAATTCCTCCTGTATCTGCCGGGCTGCGTCCGGGAGGATGTGCTTGGGGAGCGGGCGGACAGCATCTGCACCGCCTTCCGGGAGGACGTGTCCGGCTATGACAAGGTGGAGCTTTCCGTGAGCGTGGGCATCGCCGTGGGCGACGGCAGCAGGAACTTTGACCAGCTTTTCAAAGAGGCGGACGATAAGCTCTACATGGTCAAGAAGAGCGGGAAGGGGAGCTTTGGGCTTTCTTCCACGCCTTGATCTGCTCCAGACGTTCCTTCAGGGATTTTTCCATTCCCTCGCCGTCGGGACGGTAATACTCCCTTCCCGCGAGGGAGTCGGGCAGGCACTGCATGGCGGTGAGCCTGTCCTTGAAATCGTGGGCGTACTGATACCCCTTTCCGTAATCCAGCTCCTTCATAAGGCCGGTGGGGGCGTTGCGGATCACAAGGGGCACCGGCTCGGCCAGGCTCTGGAGGGCGTCCTGTTTCGCGGCGCTGTAGGCCAGGTCCAGGGAGTTGGACTTGGGCGCCAGGGAAAGATAGATCACGGCCTGGGACAGGTTCAGCGTACATTCGGGCATCCCGATATAATGGCAGGCCTCGTAGGCGGCCACGGCAAGGGGAAGGGCCCGGGGATCGGCGAGGCCCACGTCCTCGCTGGCAAAGCGGATCACCCTTCTGGCCACATAGAGGGGATCCTCGCCGGCCTCCAGCATTCTCGCCAGCCAGTAGACGGCGGCGTCGGGGTCGGAATTTCTCATGGATTTATGAAGGGCGGAGATCAGGTTATAATGTTCTTCGCCTTTTTTGTCGTATAAAAGGGATTTCCGGGAAATGCACTGCTCCAGGGTCTCTCTGGTCACGGTGATGGAATCCCCCTCCATCTCGCCGTTGAGCACCGCCATCTCCAGGGTGGACAGGGCGGAGCGGGCGTCTCCGTTGGCAAAGACGGCAATGGCCTCAAGAAGCTCTTTGTCAATGGAAACCTTCAGGCTTCCGAAGCCTTTGGGGCTTTTGAGGGCGCGGGAAAGGAGGGCCGTCAGCTCTTCCGTTTTCAGGCTCTGGAGCACAAAGACCCGGCACCGGGAAAGGAGAGCGCTGTTGATCTCAAAGGAAGGGTTCTCCGTGGTGGCGCCGATGAGGATGATGCTTCCCTTCTCCACAAAGGGGAGGAAGGCGTCCTGCTGGGCCTTGTTGAACCGGTGGATCTCGTCCACAAACAGGATCGTCCGCTCGCCGAAGCGGCGGTTTTCCTCTGCCCGCTCCATAACGGAGCGGATTTCTTTTATGCCGCTGGTAACGGCGGAAAAGTCAATAAAGGCGGCCTTTGTGCGGTTGGCGATGATCCGCGCGAGGGTCGTTTTTCCCACTCCCGGAGGCCCCCAGAAAATCATGGAGGAGATCTGGTCGCTCTCAATCAGGCGGCGCAGAAGCTTTCCCTTTCCCAGAAGGTGGGTCTGTCCCACAAATTCGTCCAGGCTTTCCGGCCTGAGCCTGGCGGCCAGGGGCGCGGCGGCCTCTCTGTCAAAATCAAAAAGGGTCATCTGTTCCATGAACATCCCTCCCGTTTTTCATGTCTGTATAAAAATTATACAATGCACAGCGCAAAAATCAAGTGCGCTCCCGGTATCAAAGTCCGGTTCCCGGCGCATACTAGTGGGGAAATGAACGAACGGCAGGAGGATGAACATGAAAAAGATCATCGAAAGAGGCTTTGACGGCTTTATGCGCTTTGCCTCGTCAAAATCCGTAACAGCCCTGAAGGACGGCTTTGTGCTCACCATGCCGGCCACCCTCATCGGCTCCCTGTTCCTTTTGATCGCCAACCTCCCCATACCGGGGTACGGGGCCTTTATGACGCGGCTCTTCGGCCCGGACTGGAGCGTGGGCCTGGATCAGGTGTCGGCCTGCACCTTCGATATTCTGGCCATGATCATCGCCGTGGGAATCGGGTACGCCTACGCTAGAAACGAGGGGGCGGACGGGATCTCCTGCGGGATACTCTCCCTGATCTCCTTCCTCATCGTATCGGCCTCGTCGGCGCCTGCGGAAGGCGGAACCGTGGTCACCGGGGTGATTCCCAAGACCTGGACCGGCGGGAACGGCGTGATCGCCGCGATCCTTGTGGGCCTTCTTGTGGGAAAGCTGTTTTCCTTCTGCCACAGGAAACGGCTGAGGATCCGGATGCCCGCGGGCGTGCCCGAGGGAGTCGGGAACGCCTTTTCCGCCCTGATACCGGGCTTTATTGTGATTCTCCTTTCCATGGCGGTCTATCAGCTCTGCATGGTTTTCGGAGGCGCTTCCCTGACGGAGCTGATCTTCCGCCTGGTGCAGACGCCCCTTCAGAACGTGAGCAGCACCTGGGCGGGCGGAATCCTGATCGTCCTTCTGATTTCGGCCCTTTTCTGGGCGGGGCTCCACGGGCCCAACATCGTCATGGGGGTTATGGCTCCGGTGCTGACGGCAAACGCCCTGGCGAACCAGGCGCTTATGGACGGAGGTCAGGCGGCCGCGGAGGGCTTAAGGATTCTGACGCCCCAGATCATCGACTGCTTTGTGAAGCTGGGAGGGACCGGGATCACCATCGGCCTTCTGCTGTCGGCCCTTCTGGCCGCCCGGTCAGGGCAGATGCGGGAGATTTCCAGGCTGTCCTTCATACCGGGGATCTTCAACATCAACGAGCCGGTGATTTTCGGCCTTCCCATCGTCTATAACCCGATTCTGCTGATCCCCTTTATCCTGGTTCCGCTCATCGCCTTCGTGATCACCTACGGGGCGGCGGCCGTGGGCTTCCTTCCGGTGTTCGGGAGCGTGCAGGTTCCGTGGACCACGCCTGTGGTGGTTTCCGGATTCATTCTGGGAGGCTGGCGGGGCGCCGTGATCCAGCTTCTGATCCTGGCGGTATCCACGGCCCTTTACTATCCGTTTATGAAAAGACAGGACAGGATTTTCGCAGAACAGGAGGGAGAGAACACATGAAAAAGATCATGCTTTGCTGCAACGCCGGAATGTCCACCGGCCTTCTGGTGAAGAAAATGAGGGAGGCCGCCGAAGCGCAGGGAATCAGCTGCCAGATCGGCGCCTGCTCCGTATCGGAGGCGGGAGAGAAGGCGAAGGACGCCGACGTCATCCTTTTAGGGCCTCAGGTGCGCTACGAGTTAAAGAAGCTTAAGGCGCTGTTACCGGGAAAACCGGTGGAGGCGGTGGCTCCGGCGGATTACGGGATGCTCCGGGGTGACCGGGTGCTTCAGGCCGCGCTTTCAATGACGGAGGGACAGGATGGAGCTTGAGGGAATCTGCTTTCAGATGATAACGGAGGCGGGGGAGGCAAAATCCTGCTACATGGAGGCGCTGGAGGCCGCGGCGGAAAAAGACGCCCGCCTGGCGGAGGCGAAAATGGAGGAGGGCGACAGGGCCTTTTCCAGAGCCCATGAAAGCCATGGGGAGCTGATCCGCAGGGAAAGCAGCGGAGAGCCTGTGACCGTGAGCCTTCTGCTGGCCCATGTGGAGGACCAGCTCATGTCCGCCGAGGTGATACGGGTGACGGCCCGGGAGCTTATCCGGGTGTACGGCCGTCTGGATGAAAGAAACGGAGGGCTTGAATGAGGCTTTCAGAGGAGTTTCTGTGGGGCGGGGCCGTGGCCGCCCATCAGCTGGAGGGAGCATGGAGAGAGGGGAAAAAGGGCTTAAGCACCGCGGACGTGATGACGGCGGGAGCCTATGGGATCCCCCGCAGGATCACGGACGGAGTCCTTCCGGGGGAAAACTATCCGAACCACAGGGGAATCGATTTTTATCACCGCTATCCTCAGGACATCGCCCTGTTCGCCGAAATGGGCTTCAAATGCTTTCGCACCTCCATCTCCTGGCCCCGGATCTTCCCCCGGGGAGACGAGGAGGAGCCCAACGAGGAGGGCCTGGCGTTTTACGACAGGCTCTTTGATGAGCTTCTGCGCTATGGCATCGAGCCGGTGGTCACCCTCTGCCATTTCGAGATCCCCTGGCATCTGGTGAAGGAATACGGCGGCTTTCGCAGCCGTCTCGTGGCGGAGTGCTTTGTGCGCTTCGTCCTCACGGTGATGGAGCGCTATAAGGGGAAGGTGAAATACTGGCTGACCTTCAACGAGATCAACAATCAGACCAACATGGAGGATCCCATTTTCGCCTTTACAAATTCGGGGCTTCTGTTCCAGGAGGGGGAGGACCGGAAGCAGGCGGTCTGGCAGGCGGTCCACCACGAATTCCTGGCCTCGGCCCTGGCGGTAAAGGGCGGCCATGAGATCGACCCGGAATTTAAGATCGGCTGTATGCTGGCCATGGTGCCGGTGTATCCGGCCACCTGCAGCCCGGACGACGTGATGAGGAGCGAGGAGGTCATGCGGGACCGTTATCTCTTCGGTGACGTGCAGGTCAGGGGACGGTATCCGGAATATATGAAAAAACGCTGGGAACGCGAGGGCGCAGGGCCGGTGATGGAGCCGGGAGACGAAAAGATCCTGGCGGAAGGAACCGTGGATTATATCGGCATCAGCTATTATATGTCGGCGGCGGTGACGGCGGCGCCGGGGCCGGACATTTTAAAGGCGGGCTTTCCGGGCTCTGTGAAAAACCCCTATGTGAAGGCTTCGGACTGGGGCTGGCAGATCGACCCGGTGGGGCTGCGCTGCAGCCTGAACCTTCTGTACGGCCGCTATGAAAAGCCGCTGTTTGTGGTGGAAAACGGCTTCGGGGCTTATGACAGGGCCGATGGGGACGGATACGTGGAGGACGATTACAGGATCGCTTATCTGGCGGCCCATATAAGGGAGATGGAAAAGGCAGTCTGCCTGGACGGCGTTCCGGTGCTGGGCTATACGGTCTGGGGCTGCATAGACGTGATCTCCTTCGGCACGGGGGAGATGAAAAAGCGCTACGGCCTGATCTATGTGGATCAGGACGACGAGGGCCGTGGAACCTTAAGGCGCAGCAGAAAAAAGTCTTTTTACTGGTATAAAAGGGTGATCGAAAGCCGCGGAGAACAGCTTTAAGACTTTCTTTTCATCAGTTTCTGTGAAGGGGTTGCAAAAGTCCGCATAAAGTTATATGATAAGAGCGGTAAAAACTTTTGCAGAAATCAAAAATGAGAAAGAAAGAGGAGAATAATTATGGCAAGGAAAAAAGTGCAGACGGCTCAGAAGGCTGTGAGCGCCGAAGCGGTAAAGGCGGCAGCGCCCGCGGCTGTGAAAGCGCCCGAGGTGAAGGAGCCTGAGGTCAAGGCGCCCGAGGCAAAGGAGACTGAGGCAAAGCAGCCTCAGAAGGAGGCGAAAAAGCCCGCCGCCAGAAAGACCGCAAAGAAGCAGGAGGTAAAGACCAGCCTTTCCGTTCAGTACATGGGCAAGGATGTTTCCGAGAAGGATATGATCGCCATGGTAAAGAAGGACTGGACAGCGAAGAAGAACAAGGTGGGCGACATTAAGACCATGGACCTTTATGTGAAGGTTGAGGAGAATATGGTCTACTATGTGATCAACGGAACAGAGACAGGAAGCGTGGCAATTTAAGACGAAGCAGAGGGCCCCGGCAGTGCGCCGGGGCTTTTTCCTATCCCTCTTTGTTGAAAAAGGGGCTTTTTTGTAGTATACTGGAAGGGCTCACTGTAAAAGCTTTGAAAGAGGGTGTAAGATGAAGAGAAAAACCTTGAGCCTGATTCTGGCCGCAGCCCTTTTTGCCGCGTCCGCCCTGACGGTCCTTGCCGCCGGAGAGCTGGACGACGCCAGGGACAGGGCCGAATCCGCCGAAGGGCAGGTGAAGGACCTGAACGAGGCCAGCCAGCGCTTCGCGGAATATCTTGACGAACTGAATGAGGAGCTGAACCGGCTTACTTCAGAGATGGCGGAGCTGGAGGTCCAGAGGGGGGAGCTGGAAAGCCAGCTCGCGGACACCTCCGGCCAGCTTTTCCAGGCAAAGGAGACTGAGGAAAAGCAGTACGAGAGTATGAAGAAGCGGATCCAATATATGTACGAGAACCGGGACGCCGGCTTTATCAGCCTTGTCTTTTCGGAGGACGACCTTTCCTCCATTTTAAACCGGGCTGAGTACGCCGTGGAAATGGCCGGCTATTACAGAAAGATGCTGACGGCCTACAAGGAGACGAAGGAGCTGGTGGCCCAGAAGGAAAGCGAGCTTCTGGCCAGGCAGGAGGAGCTTGACCAGGTGGCCGGGGAGCTTACGGCCAGGCGGGACGGAGTCCTTGCAGCCATAGCGGAGACCTCCCAGAGAATGGAGGACAGCCTGGGCGATCTTGAGGACGCCGAAGGAATCCTGGCCCAGTACAGGGCCGAGCTCCAGCAAAGGGAGCTGGAGGCAGAGTCCGAGCTTCTCGCCATGGAGCAGGGAAGACCCCAGTCAGGCGGACAGTCTCCGTCGTCCCCTTCCACGGAAGGCGGAGGCGGAGAGACCGGAGAGACCGGCGCGGGACAGCCTGAGGAGCCTTCCACAGGGCAGAACCCGCAGGAGCCTTCGTCCGAAGGCACAGTAACGCCTGCGGAGCCGTCCGCGGAAGCGCCTACGGAGCCGCCCACGGAGGCTCCCACGGAGCCGCCTACGGAAGCGCCCACAGAGCCGCCTACCGAGGCCCCGACGGAAGCGCCCACCGAGCCGGAAGAGGAGGAATTCGACTATTCCGCCTACAGCGACCTGGAGCTGGTGGCCGCCATGATCTACCGGGAGGCCAATATGGAGCCCTGGGAGGGCAAGGTGGCGGTGGGGAACGTGATTATGAACCGGCTGAATAGCAGCCTCTATCCCAATACCATCATCGGAGTGCTGTCGCAGCCTTATCAGTTCAGCCCCTGGGGATACCCCAAGTATGAGCAGGCCCTGGTGAACGGGGTGCCCTCGGAGTGTACCAGGGCGGCCCAGGTGGCCATGGCGGGTTCTGAGAACTACGTGGGGGACTGCCTTCACTTCCGCATGGTGGCGCCGGGCTACGACGGCATCATCATCGGGAACCACGTCTTTTACTGATCCTTCATTTTTGGCTCAAAGATGAAGGAGGCCAGATAGCCGAAGATGAGAGCGGCGCTGATTCCGGCGGCGGCCGCCTGAAGGCCCCCTGTAAAAAGGCCCAGCACGCCGTCCGTGTCCACGCTTTTCCGGACGCCTTCAAACAACAGGTTTCCAAAGCCAAGAAGGGGCACGGTGGCGCCTGTCCCCGCCCACCGGGCAAAGGGACCGTAAAGGCCGAGAAAGCTTAAAACGGCGCCGGAGCATACGAGAAGCACCATGATCCTTCCGGGCATCAGCTTCGTCCGGTCCATCAGAAGCTGGACCAGGGCGCAGATGGTTCCGCCCACTAAAAATGCTTTTAAAAAATCCATACCGCACATTCCTTTCTGTTTATGAAAAGTCTGTGCAGTATGGATTTTTTTATACATGTATTATCCTGAGGGCTCCGGGGTTACGGAGGTTCCCGGAAGGGTGCTGTTTCCGGCGGGTCCGTTCCTTGGAGAGGCGGAAGCGCTCTCCGGCGCCGCGGTCTCTGAGGAGCCGGCGCTTGGCGGCGTGACGCCGCTGCTTTCACCGGGCGCCGTGGACTCCGTACCGGAAGGAGCGGTCTGGCTTTCGGAAGGCTGGGGCGCCGTGGTCTCCGGCACAGGAGGCTGATAGCTGGTGTGGATATAGCAGCTGCTGTTTCTTAAGGAATCCGGGAGCACATAGGGCGTATCGTCGGTGCTTCCCGTGATCTCGTCGGTGATCAGCCGGTATACCCTGGTCACCCTTGAGGAGCTTGGACAGAATTCCGTGGCGAGAGCGCCGCTGTCTTTGCACACCGTCACCTGCACGTGGTGGTCGCAGACCTCGGTGGGCGCCGTACCGCGGGCAAAGTATTCCGTATAGACCATGCTGCCCTCGGGATCGGCGTCGCATACGCCGGGCACCGCCAGCTTGCCCGATTTGTGGCAGATGGAGACCTCCTCGATATTGGAGGGCCGCTCGGGGAATTCCTTCGCGGGAAGGCCCTCGCAGGCCCGGGACATGATCCCGTACCACAGGGAGCGCACGTCGGAGCTTTCCACCATGGGGCTGTTCTCGTCGTAGCCCTGCCATACGCCCAGGGTGTAATAAGGGGTGTAGCCCACAAACCAGATGTCGTTCCCGTCGGTGGTGGTTCCGCTCTTGGCGGCGGTGGGAAGCCCCTCCACCTTTGTCTCAAAGGAGCTGGTCCCGATGTTGCCCCTGTCGTAGAGGGTGGAGCGGACACATACGTCCTCCATGGCGTCCGTTATGAGCCAGGCGGTGGATTCCTTGAGGACCGTATGGGTCTCCGGCGTCTCATTGTCAATGAGGATGCGGCCGTTTCTGTCCACGATCTTTGTATAGTAGACCGGCTCCGTGTAGGTGCCGCTGTCAGCGATGGCCGCGTAGGCCGCCGTAAGCTCCAGATTGCTGACGCCGTAGGTGAGGCCGCCCAGGCACAGGGTGGGGCCGATATCGGAATAGACGCGCCCGGTGGTCTCGTCCGTTTCCGTTTCCACCAGGGAGGTGATTCCGAAATCCAGGGCGTACTGATAGCCCACCTGGGGCGTTACCGTGTTCATCAGCGCCTTCAGGGCGATGATGTTCATGGAATAGGTGATGCCGTCCCGGATGTTGGCGTAGCCCACATACTGGGAGCCCCACCAGTTGGAGAAGGCCCTTCCGTTGGCCGTGTAGGGCTCGTCGTAATAAACGGTGCCGAGGGTGGCTCCCGCGCTGTCCAGGGCGGGGGCAAAGGCGGTCAGCACCTTGAAGGTGGAGCCGGGCTGGCGGAGGCTGTCCGTGGCCCTGTTTAGGCTGAGGTTCGCGGTCTTTTCGCCCCGGCCGCCGCTGATGGCCTTGATATGCCCCGTCTCCTGATCGATCAGCACGCAGGAGGCCTGGGGCTGTAGGGTGATGTCCAGGGTCTCGCCCAGGATCTCGTCATCCTCCCGGATGGTAAGGGCCCTGTATTCGTTGACGATCTGACGGATTTCTTCTTCAGTGTCGAAGATCAGCTTCAGGGCGGCTCCGTTTTCTCCCCGGAGCCAGCTGCGGATATCAGCCTCTGAGAAATGCTCCGTGGTCCCGTCGGCATGGGTGACAGAGAGCCGGTAGGTGAAGCTGTACTGGACGGCGTTGTGGGCGTAGTTTTCCGGGTTCGAGATCTCCTCGTCCATGATGGCCTGGAGACTGGAATCCTGGGTGGTGTAGATTTTCAGGCCGCCGCTGTAAAGAAGGGTCCGGGCCTCCGACGGAGAGTAGCCCGCCCGCTCTTCCAGATCCTTCAGGGCCTGGACAATGGTCTCGTCCACAAAGTAGCTGTAAACGGAGGATTCGCTGGAGCGCGCCTGGTCCACCTCGGCGATCCGGGCGTACACGTCGTCCCGCTCCGCCTCCTGGAGCTCTGCCATGGAAATATAGCCCTGGTCGTACATATACTCCAGGACGATGCTGCGGCGCTTCTGGTTCTCCTCCGGATTGGTGATGGGGTTGTAGCGGGTGGGGTTCTGGGTGATGGCGGCGATTACGGCGCACTCCGAAAGGGTCAGATCGCTGACATGCTTGGCGAAGTAGCGCTGGGACGCCGACTCCACGCCCAGGGTGTTGGCCCCCAGGTTGATGGTGTTTAAATAGTTCTGGAGGATGATCTTCTTATCCATGATCTTTTCCAGCTGTATGGCCAGGTACTGCTCCTGGATCTTGCGCTTCACCCGGTCGCCGAAGGTCTGCTCCATGCCGCCGTCAAAGGCCACGTTTTTAATGAGCTGCTGGGTGATGGTGCTGGCTCCCTCGTCAAGGCTGCCCGAGGTGAGGCCGGAGTATACGGCGCGGGCCAGTCCCTTTACGTCCACGCCCTTGTGGGTCCAGAACCTCTCGTCCTCAATGGCCACGAAGGCGTTGATGAGATCCTCGGGAAGCTCCGAGTAGTCCACGGGCTTTCTGTTGGAGCCCGCCATGACCAGGGTCTCGATCTCGTTGCCGTCGGAATCGTAAAGAATGGTGGCCGTGGCGGTGGGCGACATGTTCAGGGTGGCCAGATCCGGAGCGGACCTTAAGATACCGCGGAACATTCCGACGCCGATGGAGACGGCCACGGCAAAAAGCCCGGCGGCCGCCGCCAGGAAAACCTTGAAGGCGATCACTGCCGCCCTGGTCTTTTTCTTTACAGCTTTGGAAGAAAAAAAGCGGATCTGCTTTTTCAGGTTCTCTTTTCCGTAATTCATAAAAGTCCTCCTGGAGACAGTATAACATAAAGTTGCCCTATTCCGCCACTTATATTACAATAATAGGGAAAAAGCAAGGGGAGGAAGCTATGAGGCAGAGTTATCTGGAGCTTTACGAGGGCGGACAGGGCGAGCTGACGGAGAAACGGTCCCGGTTCATCGCCACGGTGCGCCCGGTGAAATCAGAGGAGGAGGCGGCAGCCTTTATCGAGGAGACAAGAAAAAAATACTGGGACGCCAATCATAACTGCACGGCCTTTTCCATCGGCCTTACAAACCCTCAGGTCCGGTGCAGCGACGACGGGGAGCCGGGGGGAACCGCGGGACGCCCCATGCTGGACGTGCTTCTGGGAAAAAAGATCCACAACGTATGCGTGGTGGTCACCCGGTATTTCGGGGGAACCCTTCTGGGGACGGGCGGCCTTGTGCGCGCCTATTCGGGGGCGGTCCAGGAAGGGCTTAAAAACAGCGTGATTCTGGAAAAGCTTCCCGGAACGAATCTTGGAATCACCTGCGATTACACAGGGATCGGAAAGCTCCAGTATCTGGCGGGCCAGACGGGGGCCAGGATTCTTGACACGGAATATACCGACATCGTCTCGGCCCGGGTTCTCGTAAAAGAGGAGGAGGCGGAGTCCTTCGTGAAAAAGGTGACCGAGGCCACAAACGGCAGGGCGTCCATCGAGGTTCTGGGAACGCCCTACTTCGCGGACAAGAACGGGGAGCTTTTGCTTTTCGACCAATAAGCGCTACTGCCAGCCGCCGTCCAGGGTGATCACCTGGCCGGTCAGGTAGGGGGAGGCCGTCATAATGCGAAAGGCCGTATCCGCCGCCTCCTCAGGGGTGCCCATCCGGCCGGCGGGGATTTCCTCCGTCAGCGCGGCCCGCTCTTTATCGTCGAGAAAGCCGTTCATTTCGGTGTCGATGACTCCGCAGGCCAGGGCGTTTACCTGGATGCCGGAGGGGGCAAGTTCCTTGGCGAGGGCCCTGGTAAAGGCGTTGACGCCGCCCTTGGAGGCGGAGTAGGCGGTCTCGCAGGAGGCGCCCGCCGCGCCCCACACGGAGGATACGTTTAAGATCCTTCCCCGGCCCCGGCGGATCATGTGGGGGATGGCAAGACGGCAGCAGTAAAACAGGGAGGACAGGTTCGTGCGCAGCAGGCTGTCCCACTGGCTGTCGGTCATGTCCTGCAAAAGGCCGATATGGGAAACTGCGGCGTTGTTTATGAGAAATTCCGGCGGGCCGAAGGCGTCGAGGCAGGCGTCAAACAGGCGGCGGCAGTCCGCGGGGTCCCCCACGTCTGCCCGGACCGCCAGGCAGGGGGCCCCCAGGGCCAGCACATCGTCCCTGGCCTGCATCAGGGCAGCCTCGCCCCGCGCGCACAGGACGACGCGGAAGCCCTCCTTCGCGAACCGCAGGGCGGCGGCTTTTCCGATGCCCCTTGAGGCGCCGGTGATCAGGATCGTTTTTTGTGGTTCCATAAATCCTCCTTGGGAATTATAATAGAACCAGTATAGCACAGGGAGAGGAAAGAAGCCATGGCAATATGTAAAAACTGCGGCGCGCAGTACAGCGATACAGAGGAGCGGTGCCCTTACTGCGGCGCCTCCCGGGAGGGAGAGAGCCAGCGGATTGAGCGGGAGGACCAGCTGGAATATGAAAGGGAACGGCAGAAGGTAAAAGCCCTCCCGAAGCAGAGGGCCAGGAAGCGCACCAGGATCGCCCTGGCCGCGGCGGGGCTTCTTCTGGCCGGGATCGTGATCTGGACGGCCGTCTCGCGGATTACGGACAGCCGCAGGGAGCGGCAGCAGGCCCGGCAGGAGGCGGAGGCCTCCCGGGTCATGGAGGAATATTTCCAGGCCGGAAGCTACGAAGAGCTTTATGAGTATTATAACAGCCTGGAAAGCCACAGCCCCTCCGACGACAAGTACTGGGAGGTGGGGAGCGCCTGGAGTTGGATGGACTTCGTGCGGGAGTCCCAAAAGGCCCTCGACACGGAAAAGGGGCCTTACGCCTATTACGGGATCTCCTACGCGCTGTCAGGGGGAGCGGAAGCCTTAAGGACCATAGAGGAGGGTCTTTCTGACGGCGTCACAAGGGGAAACGAGGAGGTGCTCCGGGGCTTTGAGACGGAGATTCTCGGCTTCTTCCGGGAAGATCTTCAGATGACGGATGAGGAGATCGACGCCGTCATGGAGATGGAGGAGAGAGAAGAGTTTGACGCCATGGACGCGAAGCTTTCGGAGCGTCTTGGGCTTTAGGAGAAGGGAGAGGAGCGCATGAAATGTTCCGGCTGCGGCGCGGATTATTCCGCCAGACTGCCGAAGTGCCCTTATTGCGGCACGGTCAACGAGGCCGCCTTAAGACGGGAAAAGGATAAGGAGAAGCGGAGACAGCTGCTGCGGCGGTTCCGCCTGCGCACCCTCAGGGAGGCGGGCCCCCGGATCACGATCCAGGTGCTGAACCGCCTCATCATCGCCCTTGTGGTGATCGGCGCCCTGGTTTTCGGCGCCATTTTCCTGGTGTTCTTTCTGGAGGAAAACCAGAGGGCTTCCAGAAAGGAAAGCGCGTCCCTCGCAGAACACGCGGCGGAGCTTGAGCTGCTTAAGGAAAATGAGGATTTCGCGGGAATCGGGCAGTACCTTTCGGAGCACAGCCTTTCCATGTACGACGAGGGAATGGAGGAGTACTGGCAGCTTTATGAGGCGTACCGGGATACGAGAAACTTTTGGGAGGCGGCCGATGAGACGGAGCGGCTTTCTTCTGAAGAGGCGGCCTCCGATACCTGGCGGTACGAATCCCTGGCCAGGGCGGCCCTGTCGCTTTCCGCCTACAGAAATTCTCAGTACGAATGGGACCTCCTTCTGGAGGGGAACGAGGCCCAGTACCAAAAATGGGAGGAGGAGCTGCACCTGTATCTCCGCCTTCATTTTTCCATGACGGAGGAGGAGCTGGACCGGTGGCTTGCCTCGCCGGAGGACAGCTATGAGCTTGAGGAGGAATTCGGGCAGTTTCTGAAAGAGAGGGCGGCGGACCATGGCAGATAACAAAAGCTTTAAGGGGTATCAGGGGAAGATCGCCTTCCGGGTCGTTCTGCTGGTGTTTCTGGTGTTCGGAATGATTCCGCTGTTCATGATGGCGGGAGTGCTGGCCGGAGAGGTGGCGGACGGAGGAAAAAGAGAGCGGGCCGAGGCCCTGGATTCCTGCGAATATGATTATTACAACGGAGAGTATGCCTCTTTGTTAAATACGCTGGAGGCTTACGAGGAAACCGGCGGGGAGTTTGACCGGTACTGGGAAATGGGAAAGGCCTACGAGGCCTATCAGAAATGGAAGCTCTACGACGGCGCGGCGGAACTTCCGGACATCGGGGAGGATCTGGCCCACGGCTATGAGATCAGGGCCGCACAGTATGAGGAGCAGGTGCGGGATGCCTGCGCTTCCACAGGCGACAGCGAGAACAGGGCGATCCTGGAGGGACTCATAAGAGAGATGGAAAAAACGCAGGAGTAAAAAAACGCCGGGCCTCCCGCCTAAAGCGGGAAAGCCCGGCGTATGTCGTATGTTTTTGTTACAGCGAGGCCCATCTTCCGGAGGCTCCGCAGGGGAGCACGAGACCGCTTTCCGTTACGGGAAGGCCCACCTCGTCGGCCTCTGCGCGGCCGCCGCGGCCCTTAAGGACCGTTCCCAGCATATAGGAGAGCACGGAGGGGGCGAGGCCCGTGGTATAGGAGTTGATGAGGAAAAACAGCGGCTCCTCTGAAAGAAGCCCTGCGCAGAGCTTCACAAGAGGGAACACGGCCTCCTCGATTTTCCAGATCTCGCCCCTGGGGCCGCGGCCGTAGGAGGGCGGATCCATGATGATGCCGTCGTAGCGGCTTCCGCGGCGAAGCTCCCTCTGGACAAACTTTGCGCAGTCGTCCACAATCCAGCGGACGGGAGCCTCCTCCAGGCCCGAGGCCCTGGCGTTTTCCCTTGCCCGGGTGACCATGCCCTTGGAGGCGTCCACATGGGTGACGGAGGCGCCCGCTGCCGCGGCGGCCAGGGTGGCCCCTCCCGTATAGGCGAACAGGTTCAGAACGCGCACGGGACGCCCGGCGTTTTTGATTTTCTCAGAAAACCATTCCCAGTTGACCGCCTGCTCAGGAAACAGGCCCGTGTGCTTAAAGCTGAAGGGCTTTAAGTGGAAGGAAAGGCTTAAGGGCTCGTACCGGATCGTCCACTGCTCGGGGAGGCTGAAAAACTCCCATTCCCCGCCGCCCTTTTTGCTTCTGTGATAGTGGGCGTTGGGCTTTCGCCAGCCCTTATGGGCCCGGGGCGTATCCCAGATCACCTGGGGATCAGGCCTGATGAGAAGGTATTCGCCCCATCGCTCCAGCTTTTCTCCCTGGGAGGTATCGATGACCTCATAATCGTTCCAATGAGCGGCAGTCCACATATCGGTTATCCTTTCTGCAAGTAAGTTCCCTCTATTATATAATGGTTTTTGCGGAGCGTCAACGGAGGAGGCGGGCAGAAACTCACATTCCCAGAGCATGATTTCCTATAGGAAAAATCAGAAGGCTGTGGTATACTTGACATAGCAAAACTATCTGAAAAGGAGGAGCAGCAAAATGAAACATATTATGATTGGCGGGGTTCTGGAAGCTTCCGAGATGGCCCTGGGCTGCATGAGAGACTGCCGGATCCCGTTTGAGGATGCGGAAAAGCTTACCCTCACGGCCTACGAGGAGGGAATCACCTTCTTCGATCATGCCGACGTATACGGCTTCGGAGCTTCTGAGGAATATTTCGGCCGGATCCTGGAGAGAAACCCCGGCCTTAGAAACCATATCCAGCTCCAGAGCAAATGCGCCCTGATCCGCGATACGGAAAAGACACTGGCCATCGATACCTCCAAGGAGCACATCATCGAATCCGTGGAGAACAGCCTGAAGCGCTTAAAGACCGATTATCTGGACACCTTCCTGCTCCACAGGGCCGACACCCTGATCGAGCCCGAGGAGGTCGCCGAGGCCTTTGACATCCTGCATTCCAGCGGCAAGGTCCGCTATTTCGGCGTCAGCAACTTCAAGACCATGGACCTGATGTTCCTTCAGTCCTGCTTAAACCAGAGGCTTATCATCAACCAGATGCAGCTGTCCGTGGCTCATACGGAGTTAATCGATCCCACCGCCTCCATCCAGCTCAATGAGATCGACAATGTGGACCGCAACGGCGGCGTTCTCACTTATATGAGAATGAACAAGATCACGGCCCAGGCCTGGTCTCCCTTCCAGGTTCGCTTCTACGGCGGCGTTTTCATGAACGACGACGGTTATCCCCGCCTGAACGCGGCGGTAAACAGAATGGCCGAGGAAAAGGGCGTATCCCCTTCCGCCATCGCCATTGCCTGGATCCTTCGCCATCCCGCAAAGATCCAGCCGCTCATCGGCACCACCAACAAGGAGCGCCTGAAGGATATCTGCACGGCCTCCGGCGTGGAGCTTTCCAGACTGGAGTGGTACGAGCTCTACAGCGCCACCCTTTACGACGAGGGCCGCGCCCAGATCGGAAACTCTAATCCCAAGCCTGCGAAGTAACGTTTATAATAAAGAAGGCTCCCCCGCGGAGCCTTCTTTTATATTGTGCCGGACCGATCTGTCATGTTATAATAAGACAAAATTGATGCAAGGCGGGGTGAAGAGATGGAATACGATAATCGGAATCAGTATGGCGGACAGGCCGGGTACGGGAACCAGACTCAGTACGGCGGCCGGGCAGACAGAGAATACGGCCGGGGCTTTGGCCTTACGCCTGCGGCCAGGGCCCTTAAGGACTGCGGCGGCTCGGTGGTGTTCCTTCTGGCAGCGGCCTTCTACAGCGCGGCCTTTCTGGTGCGGCTGTATCAGTCCATGGAGCTGTGGCCGTATCTTGACGCGTATCTGGAGGTCCCTGTGGGGGTTCTCACAGTGGCGGAATATGTCCTGGTGCTGGCGGCGGGGGCGCTGATTTCTGCCGGCCTCTGGATGTTTTTTGCCGCCTGCCGGAAAAGCGCGGGCCCTGCGCCTTCCGGGCTGGGTTTCATCAAGGCGGGGATCGTACTGGATATTCTGTACTATATAATGGCTGTGGGGGCCTTCATCTGTGTGCTTTTTTACACGTCAGGCAGCGGCGGCTGGATCAGTATCCGGTTTTTCGGGCTCAATCTGGGAACGGCTCTGGGAGGAGCCCTGCTTCCGGCGGCGCTTATAATTTGTATGCTGGCGCTGGCAGTACTCATTGTTTACCATGTGAAAGCGGCGACCACCGCGGGGACGGCCGCCGCCGTCTGCCGGACAGGCTGGGCGGACAAAAAGCTTTCCATGTATGTGGTTGTCGTCAATTTTATTATGATTGCGGCGGCGCTGTTCGGGATTTTTGATTATGCGGCGAACGGTCCGGGAACAGGGGGACTGGGAACGCCTGCGGATATGGCGGGGGTAATCCGCTCCGTTCTGGACTGCGGCGCAGTGCTCTGCGTGAACATCAGTATCTTGCAGTTCCGGGGCCGCCTCATAAGGGGAAGATAGCAGGGAGACCTGCCTGCGGGCGGGGGATACAAAGGACGGAAGGCAGGTCCGCCGGGAGGCGGAGGCCTTCCGGCCTTTTGTATCAAAAAAAGAACATGAAAAAGTTCTTGCTTTTTATAGACGGTTCCTGTATAATATATCGTGCTGTGGCATGATAGCTGTGAAGCGTGAGGTTGCTGCCCGAAAGTGGCAGGTTTTCCGTGGAGCGAATGTCAAGTTAGGAAACTGGCGACAAGTCACTGTACAAACAGAACCATCTACAAGACAAGAAGTAGAAATGACGTGTGATCCTACAGGATACACACGGGAGAGTGTACAGTCACCGCTTGTCGTACTTAAAGGAAAAGTGCGAAAAGGAGGCGACTTTTTTTATGGCAAGTCAAGTAATGAGAATCACTCTGAAGGCTTACGACCATCAGCTGGTAGACCAGTCCGCCGGCAAGATCATCGAAACTGTAAAAAAGACCGGGAGTCAGGTGAGCGGGCCTGTGCCGCTGCCTACAAAGAAGGAGGTTATCACCATCCTTCGTGCCGTACACAAGTACAAGGACTCCAGGGAACAGTTTGAGCAGCGTACCCACAAGCGGCTCATCGACATCACGGCTCCCACCCAGAAGACCGTAGATGCCCTGTCAAGACTGGAAATGCCCGCGGGTGTTTACATTGACATCAAGATGAAAACAAAGTAATAGGAAAATCTGGAATTGGTTTCGGCCTGTTCTAGGATGATTGCCCGGTGAAAGCCGTCTGGCAATCCGCTGTAGAATAACAGGAGGTTAAAAGATGAAGAAAGCGATTTTGGCAACAAAGATCGGGATGACTCAGGTCTTCACAGAAGACGGCGCGCTCATCCCCGTAACGGTCCTTCAGGCAGGTCCCTGCGTGGTGACCCAGGTCAAGACTGTTGAGAACGACGGCTACGCCGCTGTCCAGGTTGGCTTTGGCGATATCCGCGAGAAGCTGGTGAATAAGCCCAGGAAGGGCCAGTTTGATAAGGCCGGCACAGCCTGCAAGAGGTTTGTGCGCGAGTTTAAGCTTGAGAACGCGGCTGACTACAAGGTAGCCGACGAGATCAAGGCCGATATCTTCGCCGCGGGCGACAAGGTAGACGCCACGGCTATTTCAAAGGGTAAGGGCTTCCAGGGCGCCATCAAGCGTCACGGACAGCACAGAGGCCCCATGGCCCACGGCTCCAAGTTCCACCGTCACGCAGGCTCCAACGGCGCGGCTTCCGATCCCAGCAAGGTATTCAAGGGCAAGAAGATGCCCGGCCAGATGGGTAATAAGAGGATCACGATCCAGAACCTGGAGGTGGTCAGGGTTGACGCTGAGAAGAATCTTCTGCTGGTGAAGGGCGCTGTTCCCGGACCCAAGAAGTGCCTGGTTACCATCAAGGAAACTGTGAAGGCAGTTTAATGGCTTTACGCGGAAAGGAGGAACACACAGATGGCAAACGTATCTGTTTACAATATGGAAGGCAATGAAGTCGGCACCATGGAGCTTAACGACGCCGTCTTCGGCGTTGAAGTAAATGAGCATCTGGTGCATCTGGCTGTGGTGAGCCAGCTGGCCAACAAGCGCCAGGGAACCCAGAGCGCCAAGACCCGCTCCGAGGTGAGCGGCGGCGGCAAGAAGCCCTGGAGGCAGAAGGGCACCGGCCACGCAAGGCAGGGCTCAACCAGAGCGCCCCAGTGGACCGGCGGCGGAATGGTGTTCGCCGTTAAACCCAGGGATTACACCATCCGTCTCAACAGGAAGGAGAAGAGGCTGGCCCTCAAGTCCGCCCTTACCTCCAGAGTCGCCGAGAACAAGTTCATCGTTCTTGACGAGCTGAAGATGGACGACTACAAGACCAAGGCCATGAAGAAGGTTCTTGACAGCCTGAAGGTCGAGAAGGCCCTGGTGGTCATGGATCAGAAGGATGAGAAGGTCATCAAGTCCGCGGCGAACCTGCCCGGCGTAAAGACCGCCCTCACATCCACCATCAATGTATATGACATTCTGAAATACAATACCGTAGTGACGACTAAGGCTGCTGTGGCAGCGATCGAGGAGGTGTACGCATAATGGCAGACATTAAGTATTATGACGTTATCCTGAAGCCCGTGATCACTGAGAAGTCCATGAATCAGATGGCCGAGAAGAAGTACACCTTCCTGGTCCATGTGGACGCCAACAAGACCATGATCAAAGAGGCTGTAGAGAAAATGTTCGCGGGCACGAAGGTCGCTTCCGTGAACACCATGAACTGCGACGGAAAGAAGCGCAGGAGAGGCATGACCGTCGGCAGGACCGCCGCAACCAAGAAGGCGATCGTAAAGCTGACCGAGGACAGCAAGGATATTGAGATTTTCGAGGGCCTGTAAGATCTGCCGAAGGCAGGCTGCCTGACCCCGGCGCGGCCCGCGCATCGAAGCGGCCGCGATGAATTCCTATACGGCGAACCCTATGCCGTGATAACAAAACACACTCGACAGAGTTGACACGAGAAAGGAGTAAGGAAATGGGAATCAAGACTTATAATCCCTATACACCTTCCAGAAGAAATATGACCGGCTCTGATTTCTCCGAGATCACCAAGAAGACTCCCGAGAAATCCTTAGTCGTTTCCCTGAAGAAGAATTCCGGACGGAACAATCAGGGCAAGATCACAGTGAGACACCGCGGAGGCGGTTCCAGAAGAAAATACAGGATCATCGACTTCAAGAGAAGAAAAGACGGAATCCCCGCAACGGTGATCGGAATCGAGTACGATCCCAACAGAAGCGCAAACATCGCTCTGATCTGCTACGCAGACGGCGAGAAGGCATATATCCTGGCGCCTGAGGGCTTAAAGGATGGAATGAAGGTCATGAGCGGCGAGCACGCAGAGGCCAGGATCGGCAACTGCATGGAGCTCAAGGACATCCCCATCGGTACCCAGGTGCACAACATTGAGCTGTATCCCGGCGCAGGCGGACAGATGGTGCGCTCTGCCGGCGTAAGCGCTCAGCTCATGGCCAAGGAAGGCAAATACGCAACCCTCCGACTTCCTTCCGGAGAGATGAGAATGGTCCCCATCATCTGCCGCGCCACCATCGGCGTTGTTGGAAACGGCGAGCATTCCCTGATCAACATCGGCAAGGCCGGCCGCAAGCGTCACATGGGCATCCGCCCTACGGTCCGCGGTTCTGTTATGAACCCCAATGACCATCCTCACGGCGGCGGCGAAGGCAAGGCCGGAATCGGACGTCCCGGTCCCTCCACTCCCTGGGGCAAGCCTGCTCTGGGTCTTAAGACCAGGAAGAAGAATAAGCAGTCCAACAAGTTGATCGTAAGAAGACGCGACGGCAAGACCATTAAGTAATCGATAAGAAGGAGGTACACCAAATGGCTCGTTCATTGAAAAAAGGACCGTTTGCAGACGCTCATTTATTAAAAAAGGTAGATGAGATGAACGCCGCAGGACAGAAGCAGGTCATCAAGACCTGGTCCCGCCGTTCCACTATTTTCCCGCAGATGGTTGGGCATACAATCGCAGTACACGACGGCAGAAAGCATGTTCCGGTTTACATCACCGAGGATATGGTCGGCCACAAGCTGGGCGAGTTCGTTGCCACCAGGACCTACAGGGGCCATGGCAAGGACGAGAAGAAGTCCAAGAGGTAACGGGAAGATAGAGAAAGGAGGTTTTATCCATGGCTAAGGGACATAGAAGCCAGATTAAAAGACAGAGAAATGAGAATAAAGATACAAGACCTTCAGCTACGCTGTCTTACGCCAGGGTATCTGTTCAGAAGGCTTGTTTCGTATTAGACGCCATCAGGGGCAAGGATCTCAATACCGCTCTCGGTATCGTGACCTACAACCCCAGGTACGCTTCTACTTTAATCAAGAAGCTGCTGGAATCCGCCAGGGCGAATGCTGAGAACAACAACGGTTTAGACCCTGCAAAGCTTTACGTGGAAGAGTGCTATGCAAATAAGGGGCCTACCATGAAGAGAATTAAACCGAGGGCACAGGGAAGGGCTTACAGGATCGAGAAGAGAATGAGCCACATCACCGTTGTGCTGAATGAAAGATAAGGAGGAAAATATGGGACAGAAAGTAAATCCTCATGGTTTAAGAGTCGGCATTATCAAAGACTGGGATTCCAAATGGTACGCAGAGGCTGATTTTGCTGACAATCTGGTAGAGGACCACAAGATCAGGGTCTTCCTGAAGAAGAAATTATACAGCGCAGGCGTTTCCAGGATCGAGATCGAGAGAGCGTCTGACCGCGTTAAGATCGTTATCCATACGGCGAAGCCCGGCATCGTTATCGGCAAGGGCGGCGCGGAGATCGAAAAGCTGAAGGCTCAGGTCCAGAAGATGACCGACAAGAAGCTTTTCATCGACATCAAGGAAGTGAAGAGGCCCGACAAGGACGCTCAGCTGGTGGCTGAGAGCATCGCCCTTCAGCTTGAGAACCGTGTTTCCTTCCGTCGTGCCATGAAGTCCACCATGTCCAGGACCATGAAGGCCGGCGCCCTTGGTATCAAGACCTGCGCCTCCGGCCGTCTGGGCGGCGCGGATATTGCGCGCGCTGAGTTCTACAGCGACGGCACCATCCCGCTTCAGACCTTAAGAGCAGACATCGATTATGGTTTCGCTGAGGCAGACACCACCTACGGCAAGGTTGGCGTAAAGGTGTGGATCTACAAAGGCGAAGTTCTTCCAGCTAAAAAGGAAGGGGGAGCTAAATAATGTTAATGCCCAAGAGAGTAAAACGTCGCAAACAGTTCCGCGGTACCATGACCGGAAAAGCGATGAGAGGAAATAAAATCAGCAATGGTGAGTTCGGCCTGGTGGCCGTGGAGCCTGCCTGGATCAAGTCCAATCAGATCGAGGCCGCCCGTATCGCCATGACAAGATATATCAAGCGTGGCGGTAAAGTCTGGATCAAGATTTTCCCCGATAAGCCCGTAACCACAAAGCCGGCTGAGACCCGTATGGGTTCCGGTAAAGGTTCCCTGGAGTACTGGGTAGCAGTAGTGAAGCCCGGTCGCGTTATGTTTGAAATTGCAGGTGTAGCCGAGGAAACAGCCAGAGAAGCGTTGCGTCTTGCTATGCACAAGCTGCCCGTAAAATGCAAGATCGTTTCTCGCGCAGACTTAGAAGGCGGTGATAACAGTGAAAACTAATAAGTATGTGGAAGATTTGAGGAAAAAATCAGCTGCAGAATTAAATGAGGAATTAGTAGCTGCTAAGAAGGAACTTTTCAATCTGAGATTTCAGAATGCAACCAACCAGCTGGATAACACAAGCAGAATCAAAGAAGTTCGCAGGAACATCGCCAGGATTCAGACCGTGATTACCGCTAAGGCTGCCAAGTAGTCAAAGGCGTTATGAAAGGAGAACCATCCGTGGAAAGAAATTTAAGAAAGACCCGTACCGGTAAGGTTGTGAGCGACAAGATGGATAAGACTATTGTGGTTGCCATCGAGGACCATGTGAAGCATCCTCTGTACGGAAAGATCGTGAAGAGGACCTACAAGCTGAAGGCTCATGACGAGAAGAATGAGTGCGGTATCGGCGATACAGTTAGAGTAATGGAAACCAGGCCCTTATCAAAGGATAAGAGATGGAGACTTGTCGAGATTATCGAAAAAGCGAAATAAGCTTTTAATCCGACTGAAAGGAGAATTGACATGATTCAGCAGGAAACCAGACTGAAGGTGGCTGACAATACTGGTGCAAAAGAACTTCTCTGCATCCGTGTCATGGGCGGCTCCACCAGAAGATATGCAGCGATTGGCGATGTGATCGTCGCTTCTGTTAAAGATGCAACACCAGGCGGTGTTGTCAAGAAGGGTGACGTGGTGAAGGCCGTTGTGGTCCGCACTGTGAACAGCACCCGCAGGAAGGACGGTTCCTATATCCGTTTCGACGAAAATGCAGCCGTCATCATCCGCGATGACAAAACTCCCAGAGGAACCCGTATCTTTGGGCCTGTTGCGAGAGAGCTCCGTGAGAAGCAGTTTATGAAGATTGTTTCCCTGGCTCCCGAAGTATTATAAGGAGGTGCGCAAGGGTGGCAATGATGAAGATCAAAAGAGGCGACATGGTAAAGGTGATCGCCGGTAAGGATAAAGACAAGGAAGGCAAGGTCATTAAGGTAGACCACGAGAAGAGGCGCGTGATCGTTGAGGGCGTGAACATGCTCACAAAGCATACGAAGCCCAGCGCCCAGAACCAGCAGGGCGGCATTGTGAACGCCGAGGGCTACATTGACGCTTCCAACGTGATGGTCCTGGTAAACGGCAAGGCCACCAGGGTCGGCTTCACCGTGAAGGACGGCAAGAAGGTCCGCGTAGCGAAGGCTACCGGAGAGATCATCGATAAGTAAGAAGGGAGGTCAGGAAAATGAGCAGACTGAAAGATTTATATAACAGCGAGATCAAAGACGCAATGCAGAAAAAGTTCGGCTATAAGAACGTGATGGAGATCCCGAAGCTTGAGAAGGTTATCGTCAACATGGGCGTTGGCGAGGCCAAGGAAAACGCGAAGCTTCTGGATTCCGCCGTTAAGGATATGGAGACCATCACCGGACAGAAGGCTGTTCTGACAAAGGCCAAGAAGTCCATCGCAAACTTCAAGATCCGTGAGGGCATGGCCATCGGCTGCAAGGTGACCCTCCGCGGCGAGAAAATGTATGAGTTCGTTGACCGCCTGGTAAATTTGGCGCTGCCCCGTGTGCGTGACTTCCGCGGTGTAAACCCCAACGCGTTCGACGGCAGAGGAAATTATGCCCTTGGCATCAAGGAACAGCTGATTTTCCCTGAGATTGAATACGATAAGGTTGACAAGGTGAGAGGCATGGACATCGTTTTTGTTACGACGGCCAAGACCGATGAGGAAGCCCGTGAACTTTTGAGATTATTCAATATGCCTTTTGCGAAATAATTAGGAGGAAAATCAAATGGCAAAAACTTCAATGAAGATCAAACAGCAGAGACCGGCCAAGTTCTCCACCAGAGAATACAGCCGCTGCAGGATCTGCGGCCGTCCCCACGCATATCTGAGAAAATACGGAATTTGCAGGATCTGCTTCCGTGAGCTGGCATATAAGGGACAGATCCCCGGAGTGAAGAAGGCTTCTTGGTAGGCCGAAAGCAACTTAGCGAAATCGAGCCGCCAGGCGAAGATTGAGCTTAGTGCGAGGCCGTTCCCGACCCTTAGCGAGGGCAAGCCGAAAGGCGCAGGCCGAGGTTAGTGGAGGGAACATACCCGTAAAGCAACTTAGCGAAATCGAGCCGCCAGGCGAAGATTGAGCTTAGTGCGAGGCCGTTCCCGACCCTTAGCGACGCATTAAGCACTTGGCGAAGCCAAGGCGTCAGCCGCAGGCTGAGGTTAGTGCGAAAGTGGATACTCCGAGCAGAGCGAGGATGTATCTTCCAATCCGGCGCAGGCCGAGGTTAGTGGAGGGAACATACCCGCTCCCATAAGATGCAAATAAGTATAAGGAGGCAATCAAAATGACTATGAGCGATCCCATTGCAGATATGCTTACAAGAATCCGTAACGCAAATACTGCAAAGCATGATACAGTAGACATTCCTGCATCTAAAATGAAACTGGCCATTGCAGATATTTTAGTTGACGAGGGATACATCACCAAGTATGATTTAGTAGAGGATGGTGCGTTCAAGACCATCCGCGTGACCCTCAAGTACGGCAAGGACAAGAACGAGAAGATCATCACCGGCTTAAAGAGAATCTCCAAGCCCGGCCTGCGCGTGTACGCCGGCGCCGAGGAGCTTCCCAAGGTGCTGGGCGGTCTTGGAATTGCCATCATCTCCACCAACAAGGGCGTTATGACCGATAAAGAGGCCAGGGCCCAGGGCGTAGGCGGAGAAGTGCTTGCTTTCGTGTGGTGACCGAAAGCAGCTTAGCGAAATCGAGCTGCAGATGTTAATAGTGAAGAGTGAACGGCCTGATCCGGGCCGTCTGCTCGCGCGATTAACAGAAAAAAAGGTTAAACAAAACTATTAACTATTTCAAGGAGGTACGGGCATGTCTAGAATCGGAAGAATGCCAATCGCGGTACCGGCTGGCGTGACAGTCGATATTGCAGAAAATAACAAAGTAACCGTAAAGGGACCCAAGGGTACCCTTGAGAGAGTCCTTCCCGCCGAGATGGAGATCAAGGTGGAGGACGGTCATATCGTGGTTTCAAGGCCCAATGATCTGAAGAGAATGAAGTCTCTTCACGGCCTGACCAGGAGCCTGATCGCCAACATGGTGCATGGCGTTACCGAGGGCTACGAGAAGGTCCTCGAGGTAAACGGCGTTGGCTACAGGGCCCAGAAGCAGGGCAAGAAGCTGATTCTTTCCCTGGGTTACTCCCATCCTGTTGAAATGGAGGATCCCGAAGGTCTGGAGTCCACAGTGGACGGCCAGAATAAGATCGTCGTAAAGGGCATCGACAAAGAAAAGGTCGGACAGTATGCCGCCGAGATCCGGGATAAGAGACGTCCTGAGCCTTACAAGGGCAAGGGCATCAAGTACGCCGACGAGGTTATCAGGCGTAAGGTCGGTAAGACTGGTAAGAAATAATAAATAGGAGGAGTGACTAAGAATGATCAGTAAGGAATCAAGAACGGATATCCGTCGGAATAAGCATAGAAAAATCCGCAACCGTTTCAGCGGCACCGCTGAAAGGCCGCGTCTTTGTGTGTTCAGAAGCAACAACCACATGTACGCTCAGATCATTGACGATACGGTCGGAAACACCTTAGTATCCGCCTCCACCCTTCAGAAGGACGTGAAGGCAGAGCTGGAAAAGACCAACAATGTGGAAGCTGCTGCTCATCTTGGAACGGTCATCGCAAAGAAGGCTCTGGAAAAGGGCATCACCACTGTCGTATTCGACAGAGGCGGGTTCATTTATCAGGGCAAGATCAAAGCGCTCGCAGACGCAGCCCGCGAGGCTGGTCTGGAATTCTAAGTGAGGAGGAGAACACATGAAACGTACAATCATCGACGCCAGCCAGTTAGAGCTTAGCGATAAAGTAGTTGCCATTAAGCGTGTATCCAAGACCGTCAAGGGCGGACGTACCATGCGCTTCACCGCGCTGGTGGTAGTCGGCGACGGCAACGGCCACGTGGGAGCCGGCATGGGCAAGGCGGCTGAGATCCCCGAAGCCATCCGCAAGGGCAAGGAGGACGCCATCAAGAACCTGGTGGAGATCCCCGTGGACGAGAACAACAGCATCCCCCATGATTTCATCGGGAAGTTCGGAAGCGCCAGCGTGCTGTTAAAGAAGGCTCCCGAAGGTACCGGTATCATCGCCGGCGGCCCTGTCCGCAGCGTGGTGGAGATGGCCGGAATCAAGAACATCAGGACCAAGTCCCTGGGCTCCAACAATAAGCAGAACGTAGTGCTTGCCACACTGGAGGGCCTTAAGAGCCTTAAGACTCCTGAAGAGGTTGCCAAGAGCCGCGGCAAGTCTGTGGAAGAGCTGATCGGCTAAAGGAGGAAACGAAAATGGCAGAGAAATTAAAAGTTACTTTGGTAAAGTCCCCCATCGGTGCTGTTCCGAAGCAGAGGAAGACGGTTGAGGCCCTTGGCCTTTCCAAGCTTCATAAGACTGTAGAGCTTCCGGACAACGATGCTGTCAGAGGCATGATCTGGCACGTTAAGCATTTGGTGAAGGTAGAAGAAGTCTAAGTCAGAGGAGGTGCACGAGATGGAGTTATCAAATTTAAGACCGGCTGAGGGATCCAAGCACAGCGACGCTTTCAGAAAGGGCCGCGGACACGGATCCGGAAACGGAAAGACGGCAGGCAAGGGCCATAAGGGACAGAAGGCGCGTTCCGGCGCTCCCAGGCCCGGCTTTGAGGGCGGTCAGATGCCCTTATACAGAAGGCTTCCCAAGAGAGGCTTCACAAACAGGAATTCCAAGGTGATCGTAGGAATCAACGTAAGCGCCCTGGAGAAATTTGACAACGATGCGGTCGTGACCGTGGAGAGCCTGATCGAGAGCGGGATCGTAAAGAACCCCAGAGACGGCGTCAAGATCCTCGGAAACGGTGAACTCACCAAAAAGCTTACGGTTAAGGTAAACGCGTTCAGCGAAGGCGCGAAGGCAAAAATTGAAGCGGTTGGTGGAAAAGCAGAGGTGATCTAGTATGTGGAAGACACTCCAGAACGCATTTAAAATCAAAGAAGTCAGGAAGAAGATCCTCTACACCTTTCTGATTTTGATTGTTGTTAGAATTGGCGCTCAGCTGCCGGTTCCGGGTGTCAATACGACGTACTTTGCCAGCTGGTTCGCGAGTCAGTCCGGCACGGCGTTCAACTTCTTCGACGCCATGACCGGAGGCTCCTTTACACAGCTTTCCGTGTTTGCACTGAGCATCACTCCCTACATTACATCCTCCATTATCATTCAGCTTCTGACCATCGCGATCCCGAAGCTGGAGGAGATGCAGAAGGAAGGGGAAGAGGGCCGCAAGGTCATCGCCAAGATCACAAGGTATGTGACCGTAGCTCTGGCCCTGATCGAATCCACAGCCATGACCATCGGCTTCGGCCGCTCCGGCATGCTGGTGGAATTCACCTGGTACAACGTGATCGTTGCCATCTTTACCATGACTGCCGGCAGCGCCATGCTCATGTGGCTCGGCGAGAGGATCACGGAAAAGGGAGTCGGAAACGGGATTTCCATTATCCTGTTAATCAACATCCTCTCCGGGCTTCCCGACGACTTCATGTCGCTGTATGAGCGGTTCATCGCCGGAAACTCCGTAGCAATCGGCGTTCTGGCGGCAGTGATTATCCTGCTGGTGATCCTGGCTCTGGTGGTCTTCGTGGTGCTGCTTCAGGGCGGCGAGCGGAGGATCCCGGTCCAGTACGCCAAGAAAATGCAGGGCCGCCGCTATGTGGGCGGACAGTCCAGCAACATCCCTCTGAAGGTCAACACCGCCGGCGTGATTCCGGTCATCTTCGCATCGTCCCTGATGTCCTTCCCGGTGGTAATCGCCCAGTTCTTTGATGTGGATTACACGTCCATCGGAGGCCGGATCCTGATGGGTCTTTCCTCCTCCAACTGGTGCAAGCCTTCGGATCCGATCTTGAGCATCGGACTGCTGGTATATATTTTACTGATTGTCGCGTTCGCGTACTTCTATACCTCGATCACATTCAATCCCATCGAGATCGCGGACAACATGAAGAAGCAGGGCGGCTTTATCCCCGGCATCCGTCCGGGCCGTCCCACATCGGATTATCTGAACAGGATCCTGAATTACATCGTCTTTGTGGGCGCTGTGGGCCTCATTATCGTGGCCATCATCCCGATTCTGTTCTCAGGGCTTCTGAATGTGAGCCAGCTCTCCTTCGGAGGCACCTCCATCATCATTATCGTAGGTGTTATCCTGGAGACGCTCAAGCAGATCGAATCCCTGATGCTTGTAAGGTATTACAAGGGCTTTTTGAACGACTAATCCTGGAGGCAGAAGCTTTGACTCCGGCAGGGCGGCCGCTTTGCGGCCCTCTGCCGGTCAACTGGACTTTAAATGGATTGGAGGGAATTTTATGAGGATCATCATGTTAGGCGCACCCGGAGCAGGAAAAGGAACCCAGGCAAAGAAGATTGCCGATAAATACGGGATCCCCCACATTTCCACCGGAGACATTTTCCGGGCCAACATCAAGGCCGGAACGGAGCTGGGCAAAAAGGCGAAGGCCTATATGGACCAGGGGGCCCTGGTGCCCGACGAGCTGGTTGTGGATCTGGTGGCGGACCGGGTAAAGCAGCCCGACTGCGAGAAGGGCTACGTGCTGGACGGATTCCCCAGGACCATTCCCCAGGCCGAAAGCCTGGATCAGGTTCTCTCTTCCATGGGACAGGAGATCGGCTTTGCCATCAACGTGGAGGTGCCCGATGAGCACATCGTCCGCAGAATGTCCGGAAGAAGGGCATGCGTAGGCTGCGGCGCCACCTATCACGTGGTCCACGCCCCGTCAAAAAAAGAAGGGGTCTGCGACCGCTGCGGCGAGCCTCTGATCCTTCGGGACGACGATAAGCCGGAGACGGTGGAGAAGCGCCTTTCGGTCTATCACGAGCAGACCCAGCCCCTCATCGACTACTACAGCGGCAAGGGCTGCTTAAAAGAGGTCGACGGGACAAAGGACATGGAAGAGGTTTTCACTGACATCTGCGCAATATTAGGAGAGTAAACAGTGGCAATTACCATCAAATCAGAAAGAGAAATTGAATTGATGAGGGAAGCCGGCCGGCTTCTTGCCAGAACCCATGAGGAACTTGCGAAAGCGCTCCATGCGGGGATGACCACAAAGGAAGTGGACCGCATCTGCGAGGAGATCATCCGGAGCTACGGATGCGTTCCCTCCTTCCTGAATTACAACGGCTTCCCCGCGTCGGTATGCGTATCGGTCAACGATGAGGTCGTCCACGGGATCCCAAGCAGCGCGCGGGTCATCCATGAGGGAGACATTGTGAGCCTTGATACGGGGCTGATCTACAAGGGTTATCAGTCGGACGCCGCCAGGACCTACGGCATAGGCGAAATCACGGCGGAAGCGCAGAAGCTGATCGACGTGACGAAGCAGAGCTTCTTTGAAGGCATCAAGTACGCCAGGGCCGGAAATCATCTGAACGACATCGGAACGGCCATCCAGAGCTACTGCGAGCAGTTCGGATACGGCGTGGTCCGCGATCTGGTGGGCCACGGGATCGGAACGGAAATGCACGAGGCTCCGGAGATTCCCAACTTTGACACGGGCCGCCGGGGAGTCCGCTTAAGACCGGGCATGACCCTGGCCATTGAGCCCATGATCAACATCGGCCGCCCCGACGTGGCCTGGTGCGACGATGACTGGACTGTGGTGACGGAGGACGGTTCACTTTCCGCCCATTATGAAAATACGATCCTGATCACCGACGGCGATCCCGAGATCCTGTCGCTGTAGGTACGGCCCATGGAAGACAGGATCGGATGCTTTGCGGTTTCGCTGGCCGGTCATGACAGGGGAAGGCTTTATGTGATCGTCGGATACCAGGAGGGCGCGTACCTTCTTGCCGACGGAAGGCTTAAGACCCTGGAACGGCCCAAGAGGAAAAAGGGCAGGCACCTGCGGATGATCTGCGGGGAGCGCCCCGTCTTTCCTTCGGGGAAACCGCTCAGGAACGAAGAGGTGAAACGGGCCATCACGCTGCGGTCAGCAAAAAAGCCCATCAAGTAGGAGGTAACGGGATGTCCAAGAGCGACGTGATCGAAATTGAAGGAACAGTGATTGAAAAGCTGCCCAACGCCATGTTTCAGGTGGAGCTGGAGAACGGGCATCAGGTGCTGGCCCATATCAGCGGCAAGCTCCGTATGAACTATATCCGGATCCTGCCCGGCGACAAGGTGACGCTGGAGCTTTCTCCCTATGATCTGTCCAAGGGAAGGATCATCTGGAGAGATAAATAAGCGAAATAAACGCTTGCTTTTGACAACAGGAAGTGCTATAATAGTTTGCGGACTTTTTTAGGGAAAGGAGTGTATACCCGTGAAGGTTAGATCTTCAGTAAAGCCGATCTGCGAGAAATGCAAGGTCATCAAGAGAAAGGGAAGCATCAGGATCATCTGCGAGAATCCCAAGCACAAACAGCGTCAGGGTTGATGTCCTGCCTGTGTCATCCGCGAGGATGTTTTGTTTATGCGGCTGCACTGTGAACACACCCGGCAGAGTTGTTCATGGTGATCATCAATAAAATGCAAAAGGCTGCGCCATGCAGCAAGTCAACACAAATAATTATGGAGGTACAATACACATGGCTCGTATTTCAGGTGTCGATTTGCCTAGAGAAAAGCGCGTTGAAATCGGATTGACTTATATCTACGGGATCGGTAGGGCAAGCTCCAACCGTCTCCTTAAGGAAGCCAATGTAAACCCTGATACTCGTGTGCGTGATCTTACTGATGATGAAGTCAGAAGGATCTCCGCCGCCATCGAGGCCGATCACCAGCTTGTGGAAGGTGACCTGCGCCGTGAAGTGGCGATGAATATCAAGAGATTACAGGAAATCGGCTGCTACAGAGGTATTCGTCACAGGAGAGGCCTGCCTGTCCGCGGACAGAAGACCAAAACCAACGCCAGGACCAGGAAGGGTCCCAAGAAGACTGTGGCTAATAAGAAGAAATAATTAGGCTGCAAATTTAAGCAACAGGTTAACAAGTAGAAGAAAGTAGGTTAGTTTAAAATGGCTAAGAAAGTGTCCACTGCAAAGAAAGTGACCAAAAAGCGTGTTAAGAAAAACGTTGAACGGGGACAAGCGCACATCCAGTCATCTTTTAACAATACCATTGTAACGTTAACGGATACACAGGGAAACGCCCTGTCCTGGGCGAGTGCGGGCGGTCTTGGATTTAGAGGTTCAAGGAAATCTACTCCCTACGCAGCTCAGATGGCTGCGGAAACTGCTGCCAAAGCAGCTCTGGTACATGGACTGAAGACTGTTGACGTTATGGTAAAGGGTCCCGGTTCAGGCCGTGAGGCCGCCATCCGCGCACTTCAGGCATGCGGCCTGGAAGTGACCAGCATCAAGGATGTCACCCCGGTTCCCCATAACGGATGCCGTCCGCCCAAGCGTAGAAGAGTTTAATTAGGAGGTGCAGAAAAGTGGCAGTAGATAGAGTTCCTGTTCTTAAAAGATGCAGGTCTTTAGGACTTGACCCGGTATATTTAGGAATCGATAAGAAATCAACGAGGCAGTTAAGGAGATCCAACCGTAAGATGAGCGAGTACGGCTTACAGCTTCGCGAGAAGCAGAAGGCAAAGTTCATCTACGGCGTATTGGAGAAACCCTTCAGAAATTATTACGCCAAGGCCGAGAGGATGAGCGGCATGGTGGGCGAGAACCTTCTTGCCATGCTGGAGTGCAGGCTGGACAACGTATTGTTCCGCGCCGGCTTCGGAAGAACCAGAAGAGAGACCCGTCAGATCGTTGACCACAAGCATGTTCTGGTAAACGGAAAGTGCGTCAACATCCCCTCCTACCTTGTAAAGGCCGGTGATGTGATCACCATCAAGGAAAAGGTAAAGGATTCTCAGAGATATAAGGATATCCTGGAGGTAACAGGCGGAAGGCTTGTTCCGGAATGGCTGGAGGCAGATCAGGAGAACCTGACCGCCACCGTAAAGCAGGTTCCCACCAGGGAAATGATCGATGTTCCGGTAAACGAGATGCTGATCGTCGAGCTGTACTCCAAGTAATCCGTACCTTTAGTGCTCAGCGTGCCTCTGCGGCTATCCGCGGAGGCGCTGTATTAGGAGTGTCCGAAACGTTTCGGCCCGGACCCATAAGGAGGTCTTCAATCAATGTTCGATTTTGAAAAGCCCAATATCGAAATAGCAGAAATCTCAGAAGACAAAAAATATGGAAGATTCGTCGTTGAACCTCTCGAAAGGGGCTACGGCACGACCCTGGGCAACTCTCTGCGGAGGATCATGCTCTCCTCCCTGCCCGGCGCGGCCATCAGCCAGGTGAAGATCGACGGCGTTCTCCATGAGTTCAGCTCCATCCCCGGCGTCAAAGAGGATGTGACTGAGATCATCATGAACCTGAAGAATCTGGCCATCAAAAACACCAGCGAGACCAACGAGCCCAAAACCGCCTACATCGAGTTCGAGGGCGAGGGCGTGGTCACCGGCGCTGATATCCAGGCCGATCAGGATATCGAGATCATCAATCCCGACCAGGTGATCGCCACCTTAAGCGGCGGCAGCGACTGCAAGCTCTATATGGAGCTTACCATCACCGGGGGCCGCGGGTATGTGAGCGCAGATAAAAACAAGAGCGAGGATCTTCCCATCGGCGTCATCGCCATCGACTCCATCTACACGCCCATTGAGCGCGTGAATCTGTCGGTGGAGAATACCCGCGTGGGCCAGATCACCGATTTTGATAAGCTGACCCTTGACGTGTACACCAACGGGACGCTTGCTCCCGACGAGGCCGTAAGCCTTGCGGCCAAGGTGCTCAGCGAACACTTAAACCTGTTCATCGATCTCTCCGAAAACGCCAAGACCGCCGAGGTCATGGTGGAAAAGGAAGACAATGAGAAGGAAAAGGTTCTGGAGATGAACATCGACGAGCTCGAGCTCTCCGTCCGCTCCTACAACTGCTTAAAGAGGGCAGGCATCAACACGGTGCAGGAGCTGACAAACCGTACCTCCGAGGATATGATGAAGGTCCGCAACCTGGGCCGCAAGTCCCTGGAAGAGGTATTGGGCAAATTAAAGGAGCTGGGCCTTGAGCTGAATCCCAGCGACGAGTGACGGCCTTTGCCGTCTATTCAGCCGGGCGCGGAACCCGGCGGTGAACGACACATTATGGACTTAGAAAGCAGACGTCCAGTAAGCCCGAAGATGCGTGGGCGCCTGTTCCACAAATGGAGGAAATGAAATCATGTCAGGTTACAGAAAGCTTGGAAGAACATCCAGTCAGAGAAAGGCCCTGCTTCGCAACCAGGTGACCAATCTCTTATATCACGGAAAGATCCGCACCACCGAGGCGAAGGCAAAGGAGATCAGAAAGATCGCCGAGGGCCTGATCGCTCTGGCAGTGAAGGAAAAGGACAACTTTGAGGAGGTCACCGTTACGGCGAAGGTGCCCCGCAAGGATAAGGACGGCAAGAGGGTCAAGGAAGTTGTGGACGGCAAGAAGGTTACCGTTTACGACGAGATCCAGAAGACCATCAAGAAGGATAAGCCCAGCAGGCTCCATGCCCGCCGTCAGATGTTAAAGGTGCTGAACCCTGTGACTGAGGTTCCCAAGGCAGTAGCCGGCCGCAAGAGAAACACCAAGGCCGTGGATATGCCCGCGAAGCTGTTTGACGAGATCGCTCCCAAGTATGTGGACCGCAAGGGCGGCTACACCAGGATCGTGAAGATCGGACAGAGGAAGGGCGACGCAGCCATGGAAGTGCTGATCGAGCTGGTATAATACTTTATCGACTTATACCCCTTTTTGTGCTATGATAGTATCGTTATCATTGCACAGAGAGGGGTATTTTCATGGAAAATACGTCTGAAAATAAATTGCAGCCTTCAAAAACGATGACGGTGGGCCTTCTGGCCCATGTGGACGCGGGAAAGACCACGCTGGCCGAGGCCATTCTCTACGAGACCGGGGCCATCAGAAGGACGGGACGGGTGGATCACGGAGACGCCTTTCTGGACACTCACGCGCTGGAAAAGGACCGGGGAATCACCATCTTTTCCAAGCAGGCGCTTTTCCGTCTGGGGGATCAGGCCGTGACGCTTCTGGATACGCCGGGCCATGTGGATTTTTCGGCGGAGGCGGAGCGGGTCCTTCAGGTGCTGGACTGCGCCGTTCTTGTGATCAGCGGGGCCGACGGCGTTCAGGGCCATGTGGAGACTCTCTGGAGGCTTTTGGAGCGCTACCGCGTGCCGGTCTTTCTGTTCATCAATAAAATGGATCAGCCGGGAACCGATCAGCAGGCCCTTTTAAAAGAACTGGGGGCGCGGCTCTCCGACAGGTGCCTGGATTTTACGGTCCCCCTCACGGACAGCGGCCTTTCGGAGAACCTGGCCGTCAGCGACGAGGCTCTTCTGGAGCGGTATCTGGAGACCGGCACGGTCACGGAGGAGGATGTGAGGCGCCTTGTGGCAGAGCGTCGGGTCTTTCCCTGCTATTTCGGATCGGCCCTTAAGCAGGAGGGGATCGGAGCCCTTCTGGAGGGGCTCTCCCTTTACGGACCCCGTCCCCGGTACCCGGAGGAATTCGGAGCGCGGGTCTATAAAATATCCAGGGACAGCCAGAACACCAGGCTGACCCATATAAAGGTCACGGGCGGAAGCCTTAAGGTGAAGCAGCTTCTTACGGGCCGCAGCAAAAAGGACGGGGAGGACTGGGAGGAAAAGGCCGACCAGATCCGCCTCTACTCCGGAGCGGGCTACACTGCGGTAAACGAGGCCCCCGCCGGGACAGTCTGCGCGGTGACAGGCCTGGAAAAGACCTACAGCGGGGAGGGCCTGGGCTTTGAGGCGGACGCCGGAGAGCCGCTTCTGGAGCCGGTTCTGGAATACAGGCTTATTTTGCCGGAGGGCTGTGACCCGGGGCAGATGTATTTAAAGCTTTCCGCCCTGGAAGAGGAGGAGCCGCTCCTTCGGATCCTCTGGGAGCCGGAGACCGGCGAGATCCGCGCCCAGGTGATGGGCGAGGTGCAGACGGAGATCCTTCGTTCCCTTATAAAGGAGCGGTTCGGCGCGGAGGTCTCCTTCGGAGCCGGAAATATCGTCTATAAAGAGACCATTCAGAATACCGTGGAGGGGATCGGCCATTTTGAGCCCCTTCGCCATTACGCAGAGGTGCATCTTCTGATGGAGCCGGGAGAGCGGGGCAGCGGCCTTCAGCTTTTCGCCGATTGCAGCCAGGATGTGCTGGATAAAAACTGGCAGCGTCTGGTTCTGACCCATCTGGCGGAGAAGCGCCACAGGGGCGTGCTCACGGGGGCGGAGCTTACGGATGTGAAGATCACCCTGGTGGGCGGCCGCTCCCATTTAAAGCACACGGAGGGAGGCGATTTCCGCCAGGCCACCTATCGGGCCGTGCGTCAGGGGCTGATGCAGGCGGAGTCGCTGCTTCTGGAGCCGGTCTATGAATACAGGCTGGAGATCCCCGCCGATCAGGTGGGAAGGGCTCTGAGCGATATCCAGCGGATGAACGGGAGCTTCGCGCCGCCCATCCAGCAGGGGGATACGGCGGTCCTTACGGGAAAAGCGCCGGTGGCCTCCATGAGGGATTACCAGACCCAGGTGACCTCTTATACCAGGGGGCGGGGCCATCTGTTCTGCACGCTCTGCGGCTACGAGCCCTGCCATAACGCGGAGGAGGTCATTCAGACGGCCGGGTATGATCCGGAGGCCGATCCGGAGAACCCCTCCGGCTCCGTTTTCTGCTCCCACGGGGCCGGCTTTACAGTGCCCTGGGATCAGGTGCGGGAGCGCGCCCACGCCGAGTGCTTTTTAAAAGAGAAAAAAGAGGAAGAAGCTTTGCCGCCGGCGCAGGCGCCTGCCGGAAGGAGCTTCGCGGCCGGAAGGGCGGAGGATAAGGAACTGGAGGAGATTTTTGTGCGCACCTACGGCCCTGTGGGGCGAAAGCGGACCGGTTCCGGGCAGACAGGGCCGTCCGCGCCT
>CALWAW010000107.1 GCA_944375845.1 uncultured Lachnospiraceae bacterium | reverse complement strand
GGCCTCAGGAAGGCGGGTGATGGTCTCCACCGCCAGATCCTCGTCAAAATCACCCCACCAGTGGCCGCCGCCCATGGCGAAGGTGCCAAGGCCCAGCACAGAGCCCATGAGACCGGATTTTCCAAATTCACGTTTTTCCATTGAAACCTTACCTCCTGTAAAATATACATGTCTCCATTATATACAGTTTCGCGGTTTCCGTCCATACTTTGTTTGTTGATTTTTCGGGGTCCATCTAGTATAATAGGAACGATCAGAAAGGCGGAAAACAGTGGATAATCAAACCTATACAGAAAATCTGAACCGGGCTCCGGAAAAAGAGCCTGAGCGTCAGCAATATTTTATGGAGCTTTTGCGAAACCTTGCCGAAGAACGCTCCAGGGAGCTTGGAAGGCCCCTTACGGCCTGTATCCAGACCTTCGGCTGCCAGATGAACGCCAAGGACTCCGAAAAGCTCATGGGCATCTTAAAGGAGGCCGGCTTTACAGAGTCGGAGAGCGAGGCCTCTGACTTTGTCCTCTACAACACCTGCACGGTGCGCGACAACGCCAATCAGCGGGTTTACGGAAGACTGGGGTACTTGAACAGCTTGAAGCAGAAAAACCCCGATATGGTCATCGCGCTGTGCGGCTGCATGATGCAGGAGCCCACCGTGGTGGAAAAGATCAAAAAAAGCTACCGGTTTGTGGATCTCATCTTCGGCACCCACAATATCTATAAGCTGGCGGGGCTTTTATACAGAAAATACGCAGAAAAAGGCATGGTCATCGACGTCTGGGAGGGTCCGGAGGCGATTGTGGAGGATCTCCCCTCGGAGCGCAAATACCCCTTCAAATGCGGCGTCAACATCATGTACGGCTGCAACAATTTCTGCAGCTACTGCATCGTCCCCTACGTGAGGGGGCGGGAGAGAAGCCGGGAGCCGGAGGAAATCTTAAAGGAGGTCCGGGCCCTGGCCGCGGACGGCGTGGTGGAGGTCATGCTTCTGGGCCAGAACGTAAATTCTTACGGAAAGACCTTGAAAACGCCCATGACCTTCGCGGAGCTTCTCAAGAAGGTGGCCCAGGTGCCGGGCATCCAGCGGATCCGCTTTATGACCTCCCACCCGAAGGACCTTTCCGACGAGCTGATCGCGGTGATGCGGGACTGCCCCAAGGTCTGTCCCCACCTGCATCTGCCCCTCCAGTCGGGAAGCTCCCGGATCTTAAAGGCCATGAACCGGGTCTATAATAAGGAGCAGTACCTGGCGCTGGCGGAAAAGATCAAACGGGAGATCCCGGAGCTTTCCCTGACCACGGACATCATCGTGGGCTTTCCCGGCGAGACCGAGGAGGATTTCGAGGAGACCCTGGACGTGGTGCGGCGCGTCCGCTACGACAGCGCCTTCACCTTTATCTATTCCAAGCGCACGGGCACTCCCGCCGCCGCCATGGAAAACCAGGTGCCGGAGCCGGTGGTGAAGGAACGGTTCGACAGGCTGTTAAAGGAGGTCCAGCGGATCTCGGCCGAGCAGTGTAAAAAAGACGTGGGAAAGACCATGACGGCCCTGGTGGAGGGCATGGACACCCACGATCCGGCCCTTGTGACAGGGCGGCTGGGAAACAATATCATGGTTCATTTTCCGGGGGATGCTTCTGATATCGGAAAGATCCTTCCGGTCAGGCTTTTAAGCTCCAAAGGATTTTATTATATGGGGGAAAGGGCTTAAGGGAAATGAAAGAGCGTATCCTGACGTTTTTAAGGAACAGGAGAGAGACACTTCTTAAGGCGGGGGCCGCAGGCGCCTACGGGCTTCTTGTGGCCGCCGTCCTTTGGGCCGGGGCCGCAAGGGCCCGGTTTGCCGAGGTTTCCCGCGGGGGAAAGCCCTGTGCCGCCGCGTCCTCAACTGAAAGCGGACAGGAGGAGACCGAAAAGCTCACCTATGAACGCCTTAAAAACGGGGATACCCTTTACTGTAACTATTTCGGAATCCTGAACGTCCATGAGGAGCCGTCGGCGGGCTCTGCCGTCATAGACCAGCTTACCTACGGAGACCAGGTGCAGGCCTTCTGGAAGGAGGACTCCGGCTATGTGCGGATCCTGGCGAAAAAGGCCAACTCGGACCGGACGGTAGAGGGCTTTTGCCTGGGAAGCCAGCTTACGGAGGAAGCGCCTGAGGACGGGCGCCTGTATCTGAACGTGGTCAAATACAGACAGGACGACGAAAGATGGGGCGCCGTCCCGTTGGGAGAAAGCTATGAAACCCTGGCAACCGCCGGCTGCACCACCACCTGCCTGGCCATGGCCTACACCTATCTGGAGGGAACGGCCACCACGCCCGACGGCATGGTGGAGCGCCTCTATTACACGAAGGACGGCTACCTTGGCTTTCCGAAGGTCTATGAAAAGTACGATCAGAAAGATTACTTAAGCACCGTCCTCGCGAAGCTTAAAGAGGGGATCCCGGTGCTGGCAGGCGCGAAAAACGACGGAGGCGGACAGCACTGGGTGCTGATCGTGGGCTATGAGGGAGACGGCAGCGAACTGAAAGCAGAGGATTTTGTCATCCACGATCCCATCGCCCCCTGGCGCTATACCCTGGCGGAGTTTTTCGCGAAATACCCGATTTTTAATACCATCGCCTATTATAAGGGCTGAGCTTACCAGAACAGAGAGGTTATATCGTGGCAGCGCAATTATCACCAATGATGCAGCATTACATGGAGACCAAACGCCAGTATCCGGACTGTATCCTGTTTTACCGGCTGGGCGATTTCTACGAGATGTTTTTTGACGACGCAAAGACCGTCTCCAGAGAGCTGGAGCTGACCCTCACGGGAAAGGAATGCGGGCTTCCGGAGCGGGCCCCCATGTGCGGGGTCCCTCATCACGCTGTGGACAGCTACTTGAGCCGTCTGGTGCAGAAGGGCTACAAGGTGGCCATCGCGGAGCAGATGGAGGATCCGAAGCTGGCGAAGGGCCTGGTAAAGCGGGAGGTCACAAGGATCGTGACCCCGGGCACCCTTCTGGACAGCCAGGCCCTGGACGAGACGAAGAACAATTATCTCATGTGCATCGTCTACCTGGCGAAATCCTTTGGCATCGCGGTCACAGACGTGACGACGGGAGAATTCCTGGTGACGGAGGCCCCCTCCATCCGCGCCCTCACAGACGAAATATACAAGTACACGCCCTCGGAGATCATCTGCAACGAGGCTTTTTATATGTCCGGGGCCGATCTGGACGAAATGAAGCAGCGGCTGAACTTTATGATCTCTTCCCTGGACAACCATTATTTTGACGAGGAGCTCTGCGAGGACGTCTTAAAGCGCCATTTCCATGTGAGCACTCTGGACGGGCTGGGCCTTAAGGATTACAAAATCGGCCAGGTGGCCGCGGGGGCGGCCTTCGCCTATCTTCTGGAGACCCAGAAAAATTCCCTGGACCACATCACCAGGATCGTCCCCTACCGTTCCGGGAAATACATGGTCATCGACACCTCCACCAGGAGGAACCTGGAGCTTCTGGAGACCCTCCGGGAAAAGCAGAAGCGGGGCTCCCTCCTCTGGGTGCTGGATAAGACGAGGACCGCCATGGGCGCCAGGCTCCTCCGCAGCTTTATCGAGCAGCCTCTGGTTGAGAAGGCGGAGATCATAAAGCGCCAGGACGCCGTTGCCCAGTTAAACGACGAATACATCACAAGGGAGGAGCTTTCCGAGTATCTGAATCCCATTTACGACCTGGAGCGGCTCATGGGAAGGATCTCTTACCAGACTGCCAACCCCAGGGACCTGATCGCCTTTAAGAGCTCCCTGGAAATGCTCCCCCATATCAGGAACCTGTTAAAGGGCCTTCACGCGCCCCTGTTTCAGGAGCTTCTTGAGGAGCTGGACCCGCTGGAGGACCTGGCCGGGCTCATCGGCCAGGCCATTGTGGACGATCCGCCGGTGAACGTGCGGGAGGGCGGCATCATAAAGGAGGGCTACAGCCAGGAGGCCGACCGCTTAAGGCACGCCAAGACCGAGGGCAAGAGCTGGCTCATGGAGCTTGAGGAGAAGGAGCGGGAAAAGACCGGAATCAAAAACCTCCGGATCCGCTACAACAAGGTGTTCGGCTACTATCTGGAGGTGACCAACTCCTTTTTGTCCCAGGTGCCGGATTATTATGTGAGAAAGCAGACCCTCACCAACGCGGAGCGGTTCACCACCGACGAGTTAAAAAAGCTGGAGGAGATCATCCTGGGAGCCGAGGACAAGCTCTTTATCCTGGAATACGACCTGTTCTGCCAGGTCCGAAGCCGGATCTCCTCCCAGGTGGCAAGGATCCAGAAAACGGCCAGGGCCATCGCCTGGATCGACGTGCTGGCCTCCCTCTCCGCCGTGGCCGCGAAGAACGGCTACGTGCGGCCGAAGATCAATGAAAAGGGAATCATCGACATCAGGGGCGGGCGGCATCCCGTGGTGGAAAAAATGCTGAGGGACAGCCTGTTTGTGTCCAACGACACCTACCTGGACAACGGAAGCAGCAGGCTTTCCATCATCACCGGCCCCAACATGGCGGGAAAATCCACCTACATGCGCCAGACGGCCCTGATCTGCCTGATGGCCCAGATGGGAAGCTTCGTACCGGCGGACTCCGCCAACATCGGGATTTGCGACCGGATCTTCACCAGGGTGGGGGCCTCCGACGATCTGGCCAGCGGCCAGAGCACCTTCATGGTGGAGATGACCGAGGTGGCCAACATCTTGCGGAACGCCACAAAGGACAGTCTGCTGATCCTCGACGAGATCGGGCGGGGCACCAGTACCTTCGACGGCCTCTCCATCGCCTGGGCGGTAATCGAATACATCGCGAACCCGAAGATCCTGGGAGCGAAAACCCTGTTCGCCACCCACTACCATGAGCTCACGGAGTTAGAGGGGGCCATCAAGGGCGTGAACAATTACTGCATCGCCGTAAAAGAAATGGGAGACGACATCGTATTCCTGCGAAAGATCGTAAAGGGCGGCGCAGATAAAAGCTACGGCATCCAGGTAGCGAAGCTGGCCGGAGTGCCGGAGCCGGTGCTGGCGCGGGCCAGGGAACTGGTGGAGGAGCTTTCCGAGGCGGACATCTCGATCCGCTCCAGAGAAATCGCTGCCGGGTTTGAGCCGCAAAAAAAACCGGCGCCTCATATTGACGAGGTGGATTTAAACCAGATGAGCCTGTTCGACACGGTGAAGGACGACGACATCATAAAAGAGCTGGAGGAGATGGAGCTTTCCGTGATGACGCCCATCGGCGCCCTCAACACCCTTTACCGCCTTCAGAACAGCTTAAAGAACCGGTGGCAGAAGGAAGGATGAATATGCCGAAAATCACAGTTTTAAGCCAGGAGACCATCAATCAGATCGCCGCGGGAGAGGTCATCGACCGCCCCTCCTCCGTGGTGAAGGAGCTTCTGGAGAACGCCATTGACGCGGGCGCGACGGCGGTCACCGTGGAGATCCGGGACGGCGGAATTTCCTTTATCCGCGTCACCGACAACGGCTGCGGCATTGAGCGGGACCAGCTTCCCGCCGCCTTTCTGCGCCATGCCACCAGCAAGATCCATACGGCGGCGGATCTTCTGACCGTATCCTCCCTGGGGTTTCGGGGCGAGGCCCTTTCCAGCATCGCCGCCGTCTCCCAGGCCGAGATCATCACAAAGACGGCGGATGAGCTGACCGGCTCCCGGTATCAGATCCACGGCGGAAAGGAGATCTCCCTGGAGGAGGTGGGCGCGCCCGAGGGCACCACCTTTCTGGTGCGGAATCTCTTTTTCAACACGCCCGCCAGAAAAAAGTTCTTAAAATCTCCCCAGACGGAGGGCTCCTATATCGGCAGCCTGGTGGAGCGGATGGCCCTTTCCCGGCCGGATCTTTCCATCCGCCTGATCCAGAACGGCCAGAGCAGGCTTCACACCGCGGGAAACCACAGCGTGAAGGACCTGATTTACATGATATTCGGCAGGGAGACGGCGGCAAACCTCCTTCCCGTCCGGTGGGAGGGGGAGCATGTCCGCATAAGCGGCTTTATCGGAAAGCCGGTGATCTCCCGCGGGAACCGCACTTATGAAAATTATTTCATCAACGGCCGGTATATTAAAAGCGCCCTTGTGAACAAGGCCATCGAGGACGGCTTCCACTCTTATATGATGCAGCACCGCTATCCCTTCACGGCCCTCTATCTGGAGGTGGAGCCGGAGTTTCTGGATGTGAACGTCCATCCCTCCAAGATGGAGCTGCGCTTCCGGAATCAGGAAGAAATCTACGACGCCGTGTGCGGCGCCGTAAAGAACGCCCTCTCCGGGAAGGACCTGGTGCGTCAGATCTCCCTCTCAGAAGAAAAGAAGCCGGAAAAAGCGCCTGCTCCCAAAAAGGAGGAGCGGGGGCCCGAGCCCTTCGAGGTGAAGCGGAGCGCCGCGGAAAAGAAAGCCCCGGCTTTGCAGGACGCCGCTGAAAGAAAGGCTTCGGATTTACAGGATACCGCCGGTAAAGAGGCGTCGGCCGCAAAACCGGAGAGCGCCCCCGCGCGCACCCTTCTCCCCGGCCTTTCAAAGGCCTTTCCGCCGGTGGAGCCCCCGAAGTATCTTAAGGAAAAGCCTGTGCAGATGGAGCTTTTTAAAGATCAGCTCCTGAGCTACAGGGCCAGGGAGGAATACCGGTTCATCGGACAGCTCTTCGACACCTACTGGCTGATCCAGTACCGGGACGAGTTTCTGATTATCGACCAGCACGCGGCCCATGAGAAGGTGCTTTACGAAAAACTGGTAAAGGGCCTCCGGGAAAAGAAGATCTACAGCCAGAGGGTGGAGCCTCCCCTGCTCCTTTCCCTGAACCAGAGGGAGGAGCAGATCTTAAGAACCCACCAGGACCGGTTCCGGG
>CALWAW010000106.1 GCA_944375845.1 uncultured Lachnospiraceae bacterium | reverse complement strand
TTTCCTCGTCTAAGTTCTCCCGGACCCGCTCAAGAAGGGAAAGGAGCAGCTCCACTTCTTCGGCGCTCATGCCTCGGCAGGCCCTTTTTTCCAGCGCCTCGATCTCGTGGCCGACGGCCTCATGGATGGCCAGGGCCTCTTTTGTGAGCACAATCCGCTTTAAGCGGGCGTCGAAGGGCGCCGCCTCCCGCCGGATCATCCCGTTTTTCTCCATCAGCTGCAAAAGCCCTGTGACGGAGGAGCGGCGGATCCCCAGCGCTTTTTCAATATCCCTCTGGTACACCGGCTCTTCCCCATGGGTGTAAATGTAGTGGATAATCCAGGAATGGATTCCGGTAAGGCTGCCCGGCGTCTTTTCCGAGGCCACCCGCTCCAGGCTCCTGTGGAATTTTCTTGAGGTGGCGTTCACTGCCGCCCCGATATGGCATTTTCCCTTTTCCATTCTCTTTCCTCCGGGAGCTTGTTCGTTACCTAACAATTACAGTAGGGGATTTTATCACCATATTTTTTAATTGTCAACTGTTTTTTACGGAGGGGGGAGGGAGATGGCGACAAAAAGACCGCGCTCTTTTCATTGGAGTACGGTCTTACTTATGAAATCAGGGGTTATTAAGTTGTATTTCTATTCTGCTGATTCAGATTCCTTTTTCATTTGCAAATATTCTTCTTCTGCCTGTTCAATACAGGCCTTGATCTGTTCCGTTGTCGGCAACTGAGCCTGAACTTCCTCAATTTTTATATTACTATACGTGGCGACGCCAATAGGTGTAGTAATTCCCTGAAGCGCCCACTTTACTTCTGTGCTATCCATATCCCGGCAGATGAGCAGACCGATTGTCGGATTGTCGTTGTCTGTACATATCAGCTCATTTACAGCATTCACATAAAAATTCAGCTTCCCGGCAAATTCAGGCTCAAATGGTTTAACCTTTAATTCCACCACCATATAAAAGCGCAGATGAATATGATAGAAAAGCAAATTTTCTCTGTGGCAGAGGGAGTCTCTCTGTATAATTCGTAATCGCTGCACCGGCTGTATAATATAGACCGGCCTTTAAGTTGTCATCAAGCGCACTCCGACTCCAGCCATTTTCTATCGTTCGCTGAATATAAAAAATGGCTTCCTGTACCGTTTTACATTTTTGAATAATCCGAACATGGTGCATCCAAGGCACATAACCGAACACAGCCGGAAATGAAATTTCTGAATCAAGCTGCTTCAGTTTTCTTCCGACTTCTTATTTCCAACAGCCATTCCCTGTATGAGGCGTCCTTTTTAACATCGTGAGAACGAACCACAAACGGTCTGTCATTCATGAATACACCCCCTGATCACAGCTTTAATATATCAGCTATTGCTTCCGGCGCATCTATGTTAATCTCATGTCCTGCACCAGGAATTATATGCAAGTCTGCCTGCGGCAGAAGTATGCTAAGCTGCCGTGCGGCTTTCTGATTCACCTTGTCCTTTTCTCCGCACACAATCGCCACCGGACAGCTGACTTTCTTTAGCTCAGAAGTAAAATCCAGGGAACGCATGGAATGAGACAATTGAATCATATCCTGTTTTGAAACACCCGTATCCGCAAAAGTCTTCTTTGGCATGCAACGAAATATCAGGTTTTGAATATCAACAAGTATGGTTGGAGATTTATACTGTGCGGCAAGTAAAATCAACGAATCTATTTTTTCCTTGTGCCGTATTGTGTAATCCAGCGCAAGCATTGCCCCAAGAGAAAGGCCGCAGATTCGGAAAGGTTCATCAGTGTCCTCATATCTTTTTTCTATTTCTGCCCGAATAGCGGAATATTTCAATTCTTTTCCTGAAAGAGCAATCAACTCCGGGCAATCATAATCCGACAAAGATGCCTTGTCGATAACTTCTCTCCAATCATGAACGGTTTGACCCAATCCATGCAAAAATACCGTTTTCATTTTTTCAAGCGCCTCTATACTTTTCTGATCGGATGCCGAATCATAGTTTTCAGCTTTTCGGGAGCGGACTTCCTTGCATCGCTGAGATAGATTTCATAATGCAGGCGAATAACTTTTCCTTATGGGCGTAATCAATGCTATCCACACCATCCTGCCGCCAAAATTCCTCCAGCGGCGGCACAACAACGATGCCGGGCTTATTCTTTGGCATATAGAATTCCTTATATTCCTTGCACTGAATTTAACATAAATCAGGGCCTTTGTCCATAAGGCGGCTCTTTTCAGGCCATGCCGTGGGCGAAAAATGATGAAAAAAAGACCGTCGCCCGGTCACAGGAGCGGCGGTATGTTTACCGGCTCAGGAAATCGGCGGGAAGGATGGCCGGCACCACCGAACCGGCGAAGTCCCTGATGTTTCGGGTAAGGATGCAGCCGGCACCGTTCCGCTCGGCCACCACATCCACCACCGCATCCTCAAAGTCCGGCATGGCCCGCATGAGGGCGGCGTGTATATCCATACCCTGCACATCGGCGAAGCTTACAAGCTGGGCGAGCCGCTCAATCTGCTCCTTGGCCTTCTGTGCAGAGCCGAGGGCTTTGCGCAGCATATAGAAAATGTCGGTGACGGCAGATGCGCAGAGCAGGCATTCGGCATCATCTTCAATGGCCTTACGCAGCGCCCGGTAGGAATCTGCGAAAAAGGGCTCCCGCTTTTGCAGGATGTCCAGAATCACGTTTGTGTCAATCAGGATTCTCATTGTCTGGCCAGCCGCTCCTCTCGTATGGTTTCCTCATCCATGGCGGAGTCCGCAGGAACTACTCCCACAAGGCTGTCCAGAACCGCCAGCTTATTGACGGTGGGGCTGGTGAGCCGGGCGATGCTCTTGCCGTTCTTTGTAATGAATATGTCCTGCTTCATAGCCATTTCCAGATATTTGCCGAGATTGGTTTTAAATTCAGTTGCGGTTACGATCATCCTATGCGCCTCCTTTATGGTGTATTATACGTTTCTCTTCGCTTTTATTATACGAAAATCGCACGAAATTGTCAATGAATCGCACGATATATTTTGTACGATATTCAGGCCATGCCGTGGGCGAAAAAGACGCTGGCGGCGATTCCGGTGAGCATGGCGAGGAGGGCCCCGGCCAGCGTGTAGCGGGTCCTTTTGACCCCCACGCTCATAAAATAAACGCTCATGGTATAAAACACCGTTTCCGTGCTGCTTAAGATAATAGCGGTCATGGTTCCCGCCAGGGAATCGGGCCCCAGCTCCTTGAAAATATCCAAGGCAAGCCCCGTGGCCGCCGAGGAGGAAAAAAGCTTCACCAGAATCACCGGAATCACCGCAGGCGGAATCAGGGCCGCCGGAACCACCAGGGCCACGCCCGCCGCCAGAAGTCCCAGAAGGCCGGAGGCGCGAAGAAGCCCTGTCCCGATCATCAGTCCCACCAGAATAGGCAGGATCCCCGCCGCCGTCTTAAGCCCCTCCTTCGCGCCCCGTATGAAATCCTCGAAAACGGGCCGTCCGGTCAGAAGGCCCGCGGCCGCCGCCAGAAGCGTCACAGCCGGTATCATCATATTGGAAAACCAGACCATAAAAAAGCCCCCGCACACCATTGCTACATGGTATGCGGGGGACCTGTTTCCTCATTCCTTACGCGAAATGCTCCACTGCCGCCTTTTCAATGGGAAGGCCTGCACGGTAGCTTTCCATAAAGGCTTTGAAGCCCTCCTGATCTTTCGGGTCGGGAGACATGGAGACCTTGTCCATTCCGGCAAAGACCCGGTCTGAAAGGTAAGCCTCCAGGGTCTCGCCCTCTTTTTTGTTCACCAGATAGGAGGCCAGCAGGGCGATTCCCCAGGCGCCGCCCTCCCCGGCGGTCTCCATCACGGAAATATCAGTTCCCATGGCCGCCGCAAGGAGCCTCTGGCCCACGCCCTTTGTCTTGAAGAAGCCGCCGTGGCCCAGGACCTCGTCCACCTGCACCTCTTCCTTTTCCAGAATATCCATGCCGATCTTAAGGGCTCCCAGGGCAGAGAACAGATGGGCCCGCATGAAATTGGCCAGGGTAAAGGTGCTGTCCGGCTTTCTCACAAAGAGGGGACGCCCCTCGGAAAGGCCGGTGATAAACTCTCCGGAAAGATAGCCGTAGGATAAGAGGCCGCCGCAGTCGGCATCCCCCTCCAGCGCTTTCTCGTACAGAGTGGTAAATACCTGATTCGTATCGGGCTTCGCGCCCACGGCCTCGGCAAACTCTCTGAAGAGACCGGCCCAGGCGTTGATGTCGGAGGTACAGTTGTTGGCGTGCACCATGGCCACAGGGCTTCCGGAGGGCGTCGTCACCAGGTCGATCTCCGGATACACCTTCGAGAGGTTTTTCTCCAGCACGATCATCGCGAAAATTGAGGTGCCCGCCGACACGTTTCCTGTTCTTTCGGCCACGCTGTTGGTGGCCGCCATTCCGGTGCCCGCGTCGCCCTCGGGCGGGCAGAGCGGAATCCCGGCCTTAAGGGCGCCGGAAACATCCAGAAGGCCCGCGCCCTCCTCGGTGAGCACGCCTGCCGCCTGGCCCGCGCAGCGCACGGCGGGAAAGATCTCCCGGAGCTTCCAGCCCATTCCCATGCCGCCTGCCAGATCGTCGAAGGCCTTTACCATATCCTCCCTGTAGTCCTTTGAGACCGGATCAATGGGGAACATACCCGAAGCGTCGCCGATTCCCAGGACCCGCTCCCCGGTGAGCTTCCAGTGGATGTAGCCTGCCAGGGTCGTCACGTAGTCGATGGAGGCCACATGGCTCTCCCCGTTTAACATGGCCTGATACAGGTGGGCGACGGACCACCTTTCGGGAATATTATAGTCAAAGAGCGCGATCAGCTTTTCAGCCGCCTCGCCGGTGGTATTGTTCCGCCAGGTGCGGAAGGGCACAAGGAGCGTTCCCTCCCTGTCAAAGGCCATGTAGCCGTGCATCATGGCGCTGAAGCCGATGGAGGCGAAGGAGGTCACTGTGACGCCGTATTTTTCCTTTACCTCGGCCGCCATATCCCGGTAGCAGTCCTGAAGGCCCGCCCAGATATCCTCAAGGCTGTAAGTCCAGTAGCCGTTCTCGTAACGGTTTTCCCAGTCGTGGCTTCCCTGCGCCAGGGGCGTATGATCGCTTCCGATCACCACCGCCTTGATCCTGGTGGAGCCGAATTCAATACCCAGGACAGCTTTTCCGTCCTGAAGCTCCTTTTTTGCTAAATTTTCTGTCATTTTCTGCCCTCTCCTTGGTTTTTTCTTTAGTATAGCATGGAAAATCCTGTTTGAAAAGCAAAAAGCCCGGCAAGCCTTCTTCGGTTTGCCGGACTGGTCATCGCGATTCGCGCACACGGGCGCGCTCTGCCTTTATTTCTTTGTGATATAGCCCTTCGCCGTCAGAAGCTCCGCGCAGAGAATGGCTCCGCCCGCGGCGCCCCTTACGGTGTTGTGGGAAAGGCCCACGAACTTGTAATCGAACACAGTATCCTCACGGAGACGTCCCAGGGTCACGCCCATGCCGTTCTCGTAGTCCCGGTCAAGCTTTGCCTGGGGACGGTCATCCTCCTCGAAATACTTGAGGAAGGGCTTCGGCGCGCTGGGAAGGCCCAGCCTCTGGGGCTCGCCCTCAAAGCTTCTCCACCGTTCAATAATCTCCTCCTTTGTGGGCTTCTTCTCAAAGCTCACGAACACCGCCGCCGTATGGCCATTTGTAACGGGCACGCGGATGCACTGGGAGGTGATTACCGGCCCTTCGGCCTTTTTGATCACGCCGTCCTCGATCTTTCCCCAGATCTTAAGGGGCTCCTGCTCGGACTTTTCTTCCTCGCCGCCGATGTAGGGGATCACGTTGTCGATCATCTCCGGCCAGTCCTTAAAGGTCTTGCCTGCGCCGGAAATGGCCTGATAGGTGGTGACGACGGCTGTTTTTACGCCGAACTCCCGCAGCGCGTGAAAGGCGGGAGTATAGCTCTGGATGGAGCAGTTGGGCTTTACGGCAATAAAGCCGCGCTTTGTTCCCAGTCTCTTTTTCTGATATTCAATGACCTCGGCGTGCTCCGGGTTCAGCTCCGGAATCATCATCGGCACGTCGGGCGTCCAGCGGTGAGCGCTGTTATTGGAGACCACAGGCACCTCGGCCTTCGCGTAGGCCTCCTCGATGGCGCGGATCTCGTCCTTGGTCATATCGACGGCGCTGAACACAAAGTCCACGTCAGCCACCACGTCCTCGATGTTGTGAAGATCCTTGACCACCAGCTTTTTCACGCTCTCGGGCATGGGATTATCCAGCTTCCAGCGGCCTCCCACAGCCTCCTCATAAGTCTTTCCCGCGCTCCTGGGGCTGGCGGCCACCGTCACCACCTGATACCAGGGATGATTCTCCAGAAGGGAGACAAACCGCTGTCCCACCATGCCGGTGGCTCCCAGAACGCCTACTCTCAGCTTTTCCTTCATTTCCATAATTTTCTCCTCGTTTCATATATGCGCCGCGGCTTCCTTCGCAGGGCCGCCCGTGAAAGGGCCCCGGCGGACCTGTCTTTATCTCGCGCACATTTGTCTTTTCCTTGCAGTATTCTACACCATCGGCGGCGAAAATGCAAGCATTTTCTGAGGTGCAATTTCACACAATGGCCCATCTCAGACGCAGGCTTTGTCATATCTTCCGTTTATTTCCTGTAAAATGATTATATAATAAAGTGTTTCTTCCTGGCCATCTGATCGTCAATTACATACAGGCGCGGGATTTTCCAGATTCTCATTACATCATGCAAATAATAATTCAGGGTATCCTCCAATTCAGGATCCAGCTCCCAGGCGCCCTTCGTATTGATCACCAGGATTAAACAGATGTTTTTCCCAAATAAATCTGGTTTTATCATCGCATCAGGGATATCGTTCTGCGGATATCTCTTCAAAAGTATATTTCCATACAGAGACAGGGAATGGCGCATTTTCAGGACGATCTCCTCGATGAAGTGATGATACGCCTCATTCTTTTTTTCTGTCTCATCGGACGGAAGCGCATCTATAATTTGTCTTGGACAAGAGGATTTTGCCTCAATAAAATATAGCCTGCTTCCCGTCTGCAAAATAAATTCACAGGATTTTATTCCGTTTTGACGCAGATGCTTCGTATACGGTTCACTTCTTTCAATCTGGAAAACCTGATTTTCATCATATTCCCCGAACCGCATCCCGGATTCTTCAATGATGATTCCCATTATAACACCTCTGTAACTTCCTGGCGGTAAAGGTCAACAGATGCCTGAATGATAGAGTTCTTTGGCATCCCCTCACTAAGGTTGGAAATCTGGGGTGCGTTATCTTTGGCAAGAGAAATGCAGGTCACTTCATCAGGATGCTTTAACGCGATCAAAAACAGCTTTTTAATTACAAAATATGAATGTGTGGAAATAAATACCTGAATCCCCATTTGGTGAGAAATACCTGAAATCATATCCAGAAAATCGCAGATCGCATTGGGATGCAGCGCGGATTCCAATTCGTCTATAAACAATACCGATTCCCTATTGATATAACCATTGCCCAGCAAACGATCCATGATAGAAATCTTTTTGACGCCCTCTGCCGTCGCGCCAATGGAAAATTTCTGGTTCGTATCATTTTTGTAATACCATTTTCCGCTGTTTTCATCATAATCTACTTTTCCGTTGATGACTGCACTGAGCTCTTTCCTTGCTTTCGAGAAAGCGTCAAAGTTTTTCCCTCTGGACGGGGCGATCCGAAGGGCTTTTACCAGATCATAGTAGGTATCGTCAAAGCCAAACGCCTTATCGACCTCGCGCGATCTCAAAATAACAGAAAAGAGAGAGAGTACTTCTTTTGCCGGAATGAAGATCGAGTTGCCCTCTTTTTGTGTTTTCGGCGCTGTCACATTTACAACTTTTGTTGTAGCGCTCTGAGAAAACTG
>CALWAW010000105.1 GCA_944375845.1 uncultured Lachnospiraceae bacterium | reverse complement strand
CCCTCTGCGCCCCCTCCACGCTCCTCCGCTCCGGGCGCGCCCCTGCCACCCCCCGCACGCTTCGAGCCGGCGCTCTCGGCGGCCCTTGCCGGCTCCCGCGCTCCGGACGTCCCCCAGCCGCCCACGGTACGCTCCGGACCGGCGCTCTCAGTATACACGGGAGGCTCCTGCTTTGCTGCGGCGCGCGCCGGCTGTCCGCCCTCCGCGGCCGTAAGGGCCTCAAGGAACCCGGCCGCCGTGGCGAAGCGGTTTTCCGGCCGGTAAGCGCAGGCCTTTAAGATCACCTCCGCCAGGGCCGGGTCTGCGTCCCGGGGCGGAGGAAGGGGCTCGCCCTTCATTCTGCGGACAAGGGCGTTTTCCCGGTCCTGGAAGGTAATGGGCCGGGGCGCAGGCGGCAGAAAGGGAAGCCTCCCCCGGTTCATGAACCGGTACAGCACAAGGCCCAGGGAATAGATATCCACAGAAGGCCCGTAGGGCTTGCCCAGATAGACCTCGGGGGCCATGTAGGGCTCCGTCCCCTTTTTGGAGAGGCCTCCGGCGGTTCGTTTAACGCTTCTGGCCACGCCGAAATCGCCCAGCTTGAAATGACCGAATTCGTCCACAAAGATATTTGCAGGCTTCACGTCCCGGTGAATCAGCCCTTTTTTCCGGCAGAACTCCAGCGCTCCGGCAAGCTCCTTCCCCATGCGGAGCACCTGCCCCCTGTCCATGGGATGGGACAGCTGATAATCCGTGAGGGCCGTCAGAAGCTCCATGCGGATCAGAATGTCCCAGCCGGTCTCCCCGGCGTGCTCCTTCACCTGATAATCCTCGCAGCTTACGATATTGGGATGGCTTTTCAGGCTGGTCATCACCGCGATCTCGTTGACGAGGCTGTCAACGATCCCCTGAAAATAAGAGGTCACCGACCTCTCATCCATGCCCTCCGCCAGGGCTTCCCTGATATCGGACCGGGAATGCGGGATGCGGATCACCTTGAGGGCGCTCTCCATAACGACGCCTCCGCTTTCCTTCCTGAGCAGATACACTGTTCCGAAGGAGCCCTCTCCCAGCCCTTTCACAATCTCCCAGTCGCCGAAAACCTTCATACCCACTGAATATTCCAATGCCGCTTCCCCCGTTGTCCGCAGATTATTTTATAAATAAATTATAAACTTTTTTCCGTCATTCGTCTATGAGTTTTTTAGAAAGTAAAAAGGCGGGCCCGAGGGCCCGCCAACTGCGCGAATCTGATTACGTATTTTTCATCACCACGGTCTCCACGGAGTCGGCCACATGCTCGCAGGCGTCGGCGCAGTCCTCCATGTAATCGTAGATCTCCTTCCAGGCCATGATCTCCAGCACGTCGTTTCCGCACTGCTCGCGGATCTTTACGGTGGCGTCCAGATAGAAGGCGTCGCAGTCCTCCTCGGCCTGGTTTAACTGGATAATCATGGAGCGGAGCTTGTCGGATTTCCTGAAGTTTTCCAGCTCTCCCAGCATCTCCACCATCATGCGGCAGCAGTCGGCGATCTTCTCGGCCATAAGGATGGCCTCGGGAAGCACCCTCTTTACCTGGCTTACATAGAAGCGCTGAAGGATCTCCTCGATCTTATCGGCCACCTCGTCAATGTTCTGGCTGAGCTCCGCCAGATCCTCCCTGTCCAGGGGCGTCACAAAGGCCTTCGCCAGGGTGGAGCTCATCTCGTGCTTCTTGATGTCGGCGTTGTGCTCAAAGCCGTGCATGGTTTCCAGCATCCGGGTGATGCCGGAATAATCGTAGTTCTTCAGGCACTCCACCAGGTAATCGGCGGCCTGGCAGGAATAGCCGGCGGCCTCAACAAAGTTTTCATAGTAAAAATGGTCTGCCTTTCTTCCCATTTGTTCCTCCTCTTATATCAGAATATCCACATAAAGAGCTTCGTCATAATAAAGCCGATCAGGCCGCAGCCCGGAAATGTCAGGATCCAGGTCATTCCCATATCCTTCACCACGGAGAAGTTGATGGCGGAAAGCCGCTTCACCGCGCCCACGCCCATGATGGCCGTGGTTTTCGCGTGGGTGGTGGATACCGGGATACCGAATACGGAGCTGACCAAAAGGCAGATCGACGCCGCCAGATCCGCGGAAAAGCCCTGGTATTTCTCAAGCTTGACCATGTCCATGCCCACGGATTTGATGATCTTCTTTCCGCCGACGGACGTGCCCACGCCCATGACGACGGAGCAAAGAAGCATGATCCAAATGGGCAGCTCAATGGCCTTCGGAACAGCCTGTCCGTTGCTTAAGAACAGGCAAAGAAGGATCACGCCCATAAATTTCTGGCCGTCCTGGGCGCCGTGCATGAAGCTCATGGCCGCCGCGCCGAAGATCTGCGCCGCCCGGAAGCCCTTTTCGGTCTTTCCTCTGTTGACCTTCCGGAAGATGGCCACCACCAGACGGCACACCAGCCAGCCCAGGCCGAAGCCAAGGACAACGGAGATCACAAGGCCGTAAACCACCTTGATCCACTCGGAGCCGTTCACGCCCTGAAGGCCGTTGTGCAGCGCGATGGCGCCGCCCGTAAGGCCCGCGATCAGCGCGTGGCTCTCACTGGTGGGAATCCCGAAATACCAGGCCAGCACCGCCCACACCACGATGGCGAACAGTGCCGCGCTCAGGGCCACGATGGCCTCGTGGGAGTTGGAGCCGAAATCCACCATTTTTGTGATGGTCTCCGCCACGGTGGCGTTCACAAGGCTCATAAGCAGCACGCCAAGGAAGTTGAAGGCCGCCGACATAAAGATCGCCGCCCTCACCGGCATACATCTGGTGACCACGCAGGTGGCGATGGCGTTGGGCGCATCGGTCCAGCCGTTTACGAAGATTACGCCCAGCGTCAAGAGCACTGCCAGAAACAGAAGCGGGTTCTGCGTCATCTGTCCCCAGAAGTATTCCAACGACAAGTTCATAGAAGTCCTCCCCTCATCAATGCTTTTCCGCCCACTCGGAAAGCTGGAGCAAGCTCTCGCGGCTTCCCGATACGATCAGGACGTCCTTATTGCAGAACTTGTAATCCGGCTGGATCGTCTCCAGTACTTTACTGTTATTTTCTATGGCGATAATGTTCAGGCCGAAGCGGGAACGGAAATTCATCTCTTGTACAGTCCTGCCTACCAACTCGTCGGGAACAAGGATCTTGGAAATGTTGATCTTTTCGCTGAGCTGGATGAAATCCAGCACCTGGGAATTTTCCAGGCGGCTGGCGAGGCGCACCGCCATATCCCGCTCGGGATAGACCACCTCGGCGCCCAGCTTCTCTAAGATCACGCCGTGGGCCTCACTGGTGGCCTTGGCAATGACCGTGGGGATCCCCAGGCTTACCAGGTTCAGCGTTGTGAGGATGGAGGTGTCCATGTGCTCTGCGATGCACACGATGGCAATATCGCAGTTCTGGATGCCCGTCTCCATCAGGGCGTTCTTTTCCAGGCTGTTGATCACGATGGCGTTCTCTGTGAGCTCGCGCATATCGCGGATCTTTTCCTCGTCCTTGTCGATCACCATGAAATCAGCGCCCATGCGGGCCAGCTCCGTAGCCAAGGCATGGCCGAAGCGCCCCAGCCCGATGATCCCATAGGTCAGTTTATCGCTCTTCTTTTTATGATACATCATATTCCTCCCATAATCAACCGATAGCTATATTCCCATCGGGATAATTTGTATGCCTGTCCTTTGTAAAATACCAAAGAGACGCCACTGTGACCGGCCCCAGACGGCCGATATACATGATGATAATGGATAACAGCTTGCTTCCGTCGCCAAGGCCCGGCGTGATGCCCGTGGAAAGGCCCACGGTGCCGAAGGCACTGGTGATTTCAAAGAGCGCGTCCATCAGCGTGATATCCGGCTCCATCACCATCATCAGGTACGTTCCCGTAAACACCACCATGGCCGCCAGCACCGCCACCGTGGCCGCCTTCCGGAAGGCGTTTTTGGGAATGGCGTAGTGGAACGCCTTTTCCGGCTTGTTGGTGGCCGCCGACTTGATCCCCTGAAGGATCACGAAGAAGGTACTGGTCTTGATACCGCCGCCGGTGGAGCCCGGAGACGCGCCGATGAACATGAGCGCCGTCAGGACCAGAAGCGCCGGAGCGCCGAACTGGCCCAGAGGGTAAGTGGAAAAGCCCGCCGTTCTGGCGGAAACGCTGTGGAAGAAGGCTCCCATCCAGCTTACGTCCTCCGTGGCCTTGATTAAGACGCCGCCGGTTACGATCAGCACAAGGCTCATGGAGATTACCACCCTGGCGTGCATGGACATTTTTTTCCAGCGAAGCTTCTTATCCCACATTTCCCGGATCACCAGGAAGCCGATGCCTCCGAAGAAAATCAGGCCGCAGGTGACCACATTGAGAAGCACGTCGTTCTGGAAGGGGATCAGGTTCTGGAAGTTCCCCAGTATGTCGAAGCCCGAGTTGTTGAAGGCCGCCACCGAATGGAACAGGCTGATGCCCGCCGCGTGGAGGGGCGTATACTTTCCGGAGCCGTAAAAGGAGATAAAGCTTAAAATGGCTCCGGAGAGCTCAAAAATCAGGGTGGTGAGGAAAATACTCTTTACAAACCGCACCAGGCCCTTCCCCGAATCCAGGTTCATGGCCTCGCGGATCAGGGTTCTTCCCTTTAGATTGATCTTTCTTCCGATGGCGACGATGATCCCGGCGCCCACCGCCGTGACGCCCAGTCCGCCGATCTGGATCAGCGCCCCCAGCACAAACTGGCCGAAGGCCGTAAAGCTGTCGCCCGCGTCGATGGCCACCAGGCCCGTCACGCAGACCGCGCTGGTGGATGTGTACAGGGAGTCGATATACCGGACCGTGACCCCGTCCTTCACGCTGCAGGGCAGCACCAGGAGGATGGAGCCGATAAAGATCACCAGCGCAAAGCCCATGGCGATGATCCGCCCCGGGGGCTGCTTTTTAATAAAATTTATCATTTCGCACCTCATTCATGTTCTTCCTGCATCCGGTAGCCCACGCCCAGCTCGTTTAAGATGTACCGGCCCCGGCCCGGCTTTACGCCGAACTTTTTCCGGATATTGGCCATGTTCACCTGGAGCCGCTTTACGCAGCCCTGCCCGGCGTCGCCCCAGACGGCCTTGATAATGGCCGCGTAGGTCAGCACCTTGCCCGGATGCTCTGAAAGAAAAGCCACGATATTATATTCTGTCTGAGTCAGGCGGATCTCCTCTCCGCCGATGGAGATCCGCCGCTTATCGTAGTCGATCTCCATGTCGCCGGTGACGAACCGGCCCTCCTTTTCGGGCCCGTGGCGGCTGTTGCGGATGGCCGCACGCACCCTGGCCATCAGCTCCTCCGTTCCGAAGGGCTTCGTCACATAATCATTGGCGCCCGCGTCAAGGGCCGCCACCTTGTCCTTTTCTCCGCTCCTGGCCGAGAGCACGATCACCGGCACCAGAGACGAAAGCCGCACCCGCCGGATCAGCTCAAGGCCGTCCTGGTCGGGAAGCCCCAGATCCAGGATGATGAGATCCGGACAGTGGGACGCCGCCACCAGCTCTCCCTGGCTGCATGTGCCCGCCGTCAGCACCTGATACCCGTTTGTCTCCAGGACGGCGCTTACGAAGCTTCTGATATTGGCCTCGTCCTCCACCACCAGGATCTTATATCTGTTGTTCCCCATTGAACGCTTCCTCCGCTTCCAGGGAAAAACCGAACAGGGCTCCGCCCTCCTTCCGGTTCTCTGCCCAGATCCTTCCGCCGTGGGCCCTGATGATGGCCGCGCACACGGAAAGCCCGATACCCATATTGTTTTTTCTGCTGTCAGGGCTTCCTCCGGCCGAACCGGAAAAAATTCCCGCCAGCTTATCCTGCGGGATTCCGCAGCCGTCGTCGGCCACCGTAAACACCGCCTCGTTCCCCTCCGTGCGCACCGTCAGAGCAAGGCTCGTCATGCCCTCTGCGTGCCGCACGGCGTTCTCCAGAAGGTTTGTGAGCACCTGGCCGATCAGCATGGCGTCCATGGGGATGCTCACGAACTCCTCGGGGATCTCCACCTGGATCTCCTGACTGGGATACCGCTTTGCGAATTTCATCACCACGGTATCGATCAGCTCCTCCAGTACCGTCGGCGTCTTGACGACGCTCACTCCCCTGCCGCCGATCCTGGTGACGGAAAGGAGGTTTTCCACCATTCGGATCAGCCAGTCCGCCTCCTCCCGGATCTCGCCCAGGAGCTTCTTTTTCTGCCCCTCTGAAAACCTGTCGTAGTTTTCAATGATGGCCGAGCAGGAGCCGTAAATGGTGGTGAGGGGCGTCCGCAGGTCGTGGGAAACGGCCCGCAGAAGATTCGCCCTGAGCTTTTCCTTCTCGCTTTCCGCCCGCATTTTCTCCTGCTTTTTGAGCTTTGTGGTCATGGTACTGGTCATAATGGTGACCGCCAGCATGATGACGGCGGAAAAGATGCTTTCAGGGACCGTGAAATTCAAGGTAAAGTACGGGAACGTAAAAGCGAAATTCAGCGCCAGAACGCTCACCAGGGAGGCGACGATCCCAAACAGGTATCTTTGCGTAAAAAAGGACACCAGAAACACCGCCAGCACGAATACGGCGGGGATCAGCGTCCTGGTGCGGAACAGGTTCTGCATAAGAAGGCACAGGCAGAAGGCCGCTCCCAGGATCAGAAAGGTCATGGCCGCCTCCTTAAGCGTATGCCTGACGTCCTCCATAACAAATCCTCCTGACATTATACCATTTCTGTGGTTAAGAAACGGTTAAGATTTTCGTCGGGAAATCTTTCCGAATTATACTATAGCACAGAATCCGATATTTACAAACAGATTTTTATCTGCTATACTCCCTTTCGGCATTTTATGACTTACATAAGGAGGCTTTTATGAAAGCGTATTCTGATCTGGGAAAAGACCGGGTTTTTTCCCTGGTCCTCAAGCTGGCGGTCCCCACCATGATCGCCAATTTCGTCAACGTCCTTTACAATATCGTGGACAGGATGTACATCGGAAACATCCCCGAAACGGGCAGCCTGGCCCTGGCGGGCGCGGGGATCTGCGGCCCCATTGTGACCCTGCTCTCCTCCTTCGGCACCCTGATCGGACTGGGAGGCTCCATCCTGTTTTCCATGCGCCGGGGCGAAAAAAACGATCAGGAGGCGAAGCGGATCCTTTCCAACAGCTTCCTCCTCCTTACGGTTTTCTCGTTGTCCCTGACCCTTCTGTTCCTGCTTCTTAAAAACAGGCTGCTCATGTGGTTCGGCGCCAGCGAGGCCACCTTCCCCTACGCCAACACCTACATGACCATCTACACCATGGGCACCTTCTTCGCCCTGATGGCCATCGGCCTCAACTATTTTATCACCTGCCAGGGCTTCGCCTCCGTGGGGATGATGACGGTGCTGGTAGGCGCCGTATCTAACATCATCCTGGATCCGGTCTTTATGTTCGGCTTCGGCATGGGCGTGGCGGGGGCCGCCGTGGCCACGGTGCTCTCCCAGATTTTCTCCTGTCTGTTCGCCATGGGATTTCTCCTTGGAAAGCGGGTGCCCATCCGCATCTCCTTTGGAAACTATTCCTGGGCCCTGATGCGGCGGATCATCTTCCTGGGGCTTTCGCCCTTTCTGATTCTGGCCACTGACAGCGTGATTATGATCGTTTTAAACACCTCGCTCCAGCATTACGGCGGGGCCGCCCAGGGGGATCTTCTGATTGCCGCCGCGGCCATTGTCCAGAGCTGGCTTCTGGTGATCACCTCGCCCATGCTTGGAATCTCCAGCGGCACCCAGGCCATCCTAAGCTATAATTACGGTGCAAAGCAGACCGGCAGGATCCGCCAGGCGGAAAAATACATCCTGCTCCTCTGCCTGGCCTTCACCACGGTGATGTTCGTCCTGTCCTGGCTGGTCTCCCCCTATTTTGTGCGGATCTATACCAGGGACGCCGCCCAGCTTGCGACCGCCGTCCGCGGGATCCGGGTGGCGACCCTGGCCATCATCCCCTTAAGCTTCCAGTACGTTTTCGTGGACGCCTTTACGGCCCTGGGGCGCACCAAGACCGCCCTGGCCTTATCCCTT
>CALWAW010000104.1 GCA_944375845.1 uncultured Lachnospiraceae bacterium | reverse complement strand
CGGGGCGAAGATCGTGGAGGGCGTCGTTGACGTCGTGGTGTTCTTTTCAGACGCTTTGACGGCCCTGCCCCACGACCCTGACGTAAAGGCGCTGATGCGGATTTCCCAGGTCTACGATATTCCCATGGCCATCAACAAGGCCACGGCGGATTTTATGATTCAGTCCCGGTTTATGAATGAGAAATACGATCATCAGGTCATCAATTTCCGGAAGAATGTGAGCGACCGGGCGAAAACCCTGTAGGAGGGCGTATGGCGAAGGCAAAGGCGACAGCTTTTTTCTGTAAGGAATGCGGATATGAATCCGCGAAGTGGATGGGCCAGTGCCCGGCCTGCCGGGCATGGAATACCATGGTGGAGGCGCCGGCGGCCCCGAAGCGGGCGGCGGCCCACGGGCCGGGCCCTTCCCTCAGCAGGCCGGTAAAGCTTTCCCAGATCGAGACGGCGGCGGAAACGCGCCATAAAACCGGTATGGAGGAGCTGGACCGGGTGCTGGGAGGCGGGATTGTGCCCGGCTCCCTGATTCTGGTGGGCGGGGATCCGGGCATCGGAAAATCCACCCTGCTCCTCCAGGTGTGCGGGAACCTGGCCAGAAGCGGAAAGCGGGCCCTCTACATTTCAGGGGAGGAGTCCGTGGCGCAGATCGGCCTCAGGGCCGACAGGCTGGGGACGTTTTCCGGGGAGATTTCCTTTCTGTGCGAGACGGATCTTGACCAGATCGCCCGGGTGATCGACGAGGAAAAGCCGGATGTGGCTGTGATCGATTCCATCCAGACCATGTACCGGGAGCATGTGGATTCGGCCCCCGGAAGCGTGAGCCAAGTGCGGGAATCCACCAATTTTCTTCTTCAGATCGCCAAGGGAAAAGGACTCACCATCTTCATCGTAGGCCATGTGACCAAGGAGGGAACGGTGGCCGGGCCCCGCATGCTGGAGCACATGGTGGATACGGTGCTCTATTTCGAGGGGGAAAAGAGCGTCCCCTACCGGATTCTCCGGGGAGTCAAGAACCGGTTCGGCTCCACCAACGAGATCGGCGTGTTTGAAATGCGGGAGGAGGGCCTCAAGGAGGTCGCGAACCCCTCGGCCTATATGCTGGAGGGAAAGCCCGAGGGCGCCTCGGGCTCCGTCACCGCCTGCGCGGTGGAGGGCACCAGGCCCATGCTGTTAGAGATCCAGGCCCTGGTGTGCAGGACCAATTTCGGGATGCCCAGAAGGACGGCGGCGGGCACCGATTACAACCGGGTGAACCTTCTGATCGCCGTGCTGGAAAAGCGGGCGGGTCTTCACCTTTCCGACTGCGACGCTTACGTGAACATCGCGGGGGGCCTTAAGGTGAACGAGCCCTCCCTGGATCTGGGGATTGTGATGGCGCTGGCCTCCAGCTTCCGGGACGTGCCGGTGGACGATAAGACCCTGGTGTTCGGCGAGGTGGGCCTTTCCGGCGAGGTGCGTGCCGTGAGCATGGCGGAAAAGCGGGTGAAAGAGGCGGCCAAGCTGGGATACTCCGCCTGTATCCTGCCCAGGGTGTGCCTGGAGCGGATGAGCCCCGTCCCGGAGGGGATCCGGCTCATCGGCGTGGGAACCGTGAGGGAGGCCATTGAACAGATCGGATGAGGTGGAGCGGATGAGAGTATGCAGATGTATGGCCCTGGACCTTGACGGCACCCTCCTTTCCCCGGAGGGGCGGCTCACGGCCCTGGGCCGCCGGGCCCTTGAGGCGGCGGCAGCGGCGGGCGTCCATATCGTGGCCGCCAGCGGGCGGGCCTATGAGACCCTGCCGGAGGAGGTGACAGAGCTTCCCGGCCTGGAATACGCCATCACCTCCAACGGGGCGGCCGTATACAGGGTCGCCGATTCTGCCTGTATCCTGTCCAGACGGCTCTCCCGAAGCGCTGCAGAACGGGCGCTTCAGCTTTCCGAAGGGCTGATTTCTGCCCCGGTGGTGGAATTTTTCGCGGAAGGGACGGCCTATGGCCCGGCGGAGTATGTGGCCGACCCGAAGCGCTTCGGAGCCGACGCTGTGGCCGAGGCCTACATAAAGGCCACCAGAAGGCCCTACGGCAGCGTATCCGCCTTCCTGGAAGAGCACGGGGAGGGCCTCGACGGCATGGCCTTCGTCATCGCCGATCAGGAAAAGAAAAAAAGCCTCTGGAGGCTTCTGGAGAGAGAAATCCGGGAGATTTACGTGACTGCGTCGGTGCCGAGGCTTCTGGAGATCGCCGCCGAGGGCTCCGGAAAGGAAAAGGCCCTTTCCTGGCTGCTGAAACGGCTGGGGGTGGAGCCCTGTCAGACGGCGGCCTTCGGAAACGGGGAGAACGACGCCGCCATGCTTTCCTTCGCGGGCCTGGGAGTGGCGGTGGCGAACGCCGATCCCGCCTGCCTTGAGGCCGCGGACAGAATCGCCGCCCCCAACAGTCAGGACGGGGCGGCGAAGGAGATTCTCAGGATCTTAAAAGAAGGGCTCTAGGCCTCGGGAAGCTTCACCAGTGCGCAGCAGTTGGGCTGGTCGATCTTTAGCGGGGCCGTGTGCATATAGAAATAATCCTTTTCAGGCACCCAGGTGAAGAAGGTCATGGTGCCTGTCTCGTGGTTTACGGAATAAAGGTGCTTTCCGTCGGGGAACATCCCGATATCCTTGGGATATTCTCCGCTGATGGGCAGCACCACCCTCTGGCGAAGAAGGCCTGTGGAAGCGTCCCTGTCATAGATGCCGATGCTGTTGTCACCGGCGTTGGAGCAAAGGATGAGCTTCTCGCCGGGGGCGAAGCGGAGTGCGGCGGCGGCGTTGACGTTGCTGCACTTTTTTCCTACCGTGGGGATCTTCTGAAGAAGCTCAAAGACCGGGTATCCGGCGCTGCCGTCGTAGGAATAGACGGACAGATAGTTTTTCAGCTCCGAGATCACATACATAAAACGGCCGTCAGAGGAAAACCTGAGAAAGCGGGGGGCCGATTCCAGCTCGCAGCGGATCACGTCGGCCAGTCTGATATGGCCGGTTTCTTTGTTGAAGCGGAATACCTTGATCTGGTCGATGCCCAGATCGGCCACGCAGAGGAATTTTTCATCGGGGGTCAGCCGGGCGCAGCTGATATGGGGACGGAAATTCCGCTCCACAATGCTGCCGATGCCCTTGTCGTAAAAGCTGTCGGTGATCTCGCCGGCACTGCCGTCCTCGTTCATTTTAAGGACCGTCACCTTGCCGTCGTGGTAGCCGGAAACAAACATGTGGGTATTGTCCCTGTTTGTGGAAATGTGGCAGCCCCTCATGCCGCGGATCGACGCCTTTCCCATATATTCCAGATCGCCGTCGGGAAGGATGCGGAAGCTGATGATCCCGTCGTCGGCGATGGAGTAGAGGCGCGTTCCGTCTAAAGAGGGGGAAACGTAGGAGGCGTTGTTGACCTGGATCTCCTTCCGGGGCGTCATGGTGCCCTTTTCGGTATCCACGTCCAGGATCGTGATCCCCTGGCTGTTTCCCGTATAAGTATAAGAACCCACGTATGCGGCGTATCTGCTTTCCAAAATAAGGCCCTCCTGTTTTCACATATTAAAGCTATCATAGCATAAGCCCCCCGATTTGTTAAGTAAGAAATATGACAAAAATGTCACCTGAATTGTCACCGGACTGTCACCTTGCAGTGGTATCATGGGGATAACAGAAAGAAGGAGGAGAATCATGGAAGTATTACGGGTAGAAAACCTCTGCAAGACCTACGGCGCGGGGGAGACCAGGGTGGACGCCCTGAAAAACGTATCCTTTTCAGTGGAGAAGGGAGAGTTTGTGGCCCTGATCGGCCCGTCGGGGTCGGGGAAATCCACGCTGCTCCATATTCTGGGCGGAGTGGACCGCCCCACGTCGGGGCAGGTGTTCATCGACGGGACGCCCATCTATGAGCTGGACGAGACGAAAATGGCCATTTTCCGCAGAAGGCAGATCGGCCTGATCTATCAGTTTTATAATCTGCTCCCGGTGCTCACCGTGCGGGAGAACCTTCTGCTGCCGCTGCTTTTGGACGGGCAGAAGCCCGACGAAAGGTATCTGGGGGAGCTGGTGAGGGGCCTGGGGCTTTCCGACAGACTGAACCACCTGCCCAACCAGCTTTCCGGCGGCCAGCAGCAGCGGGTTTCCATCGGAAGGGCCCTCATCAACCATCCGGCCCTGGTGCTGGCGGATGAGCCCACGGGCAACCTGGATTCCAAAAACAGCGCCGAGATCATGGAGCTTCTTAAGGATTCCAATCTCCGCTATCACCAGACGCTGATCATCATCACCCACGACGAGCGCATTGCCTTGCAGGCGGACCGGGTGATCTCCATCGAGGACGGCCGGATCTCCGGCGACGAGTGGCAGACCGGACGCATGGCCCAGGTCCGCGAGGCGGGCTGGCGCCGGGAGGTGGAAGAATGAACGTGGTGAGCAGGGTGACAGTCCGTCATCTTAAGGAAAACAAAAAAAGGACCGTGGTGACGATCCTGGGTATCATGCTTTCCGTGGCCCTGATCACCGCCATCTCAGCCTTCGCCGAATCCTTCCTGGATATGATGCGGCAGGGCGAAATTGCCCAGGGAGGCGAATGGCATGTGGAGTTCTTCGATATGGAGGCTTCCAGGCTTCCCGAGCTCACCGGCGACGGAAACGTCAAAAAGACCCTGGTGAGCAGGGATCTGGGGAACGCCCTTCTTGATCCGGTGGAAAATGAATGGAAGCCGTATCTTCTGGTAAAGGCCTACGACCAGGCGGCCATGGAGGAATATCCCACCACCCTTCTGGAGGGCCGGTATCCTGAAAAGCCCGGCGAGCTGGCGGTGCCGGAGCATGTCATCGAGGACGGCGGCATGGACTGGAGCGTGGGGGACACACTGACCCTTGAGCTGGGAACGCGGAAGAACCGGGAGGGGGAGCCGGCGGATTATTACGGATACGAGCCGGAGGAGTTCCTTTCCGATACCCATGAGGAGACCTACACCATTGTGGGTATCATCGAAAGGCCCGTCTTTGAAAGCTATTCCTCCCCCTCCTACACGGCCCTCACCTTCCTGGATACGGACGCCCTTTCCGGGACGGATACGGTGAACGCGGCGGTGCAGGTAAAGCACTTGGATAACAGCCTCTTTTCCTGGGGCGATGAAAAGGCAAAGGAGCTGGGGGCAGAGCATGGCTACAATTCCGGCCTCCTTTCCTACTATATGCTTTCCGGGAACAACGCCATTGTCTCGATGTTAAACAACATCAAGTGGGTGATGATGCTGATCGTGGCCGCCGGGTCCGTGGCGGTGATCTACAGCTCCTTTGCCATTTCCATTTCGGAGCGCGGCCGTTATCTGGGAATGCTGGCCAGCGTGGGCGCCACCAGAAAGCAGAAGCGCCGGTCTGTGTTCACCGAGGCGCTGATCTTAGGTGGGATCGGAATTCCCCTGGGGCTTCTTCTGGGCTTTGCAGGCGTATTCGTGACCACCCAGTTTATCAAGGGTCTGGTGGCGGATATGGTGGGAGACGTCTACGCGGACGTGGCCATGCGGGTCATCATTTCCTGGAGGGGCGTGCTGGGCGCGGTGCTTCTGGCGGCCGCCACCATCTTCGTCTCCGCGTGGATCCCGGCGCGCCGGGCGGCGCGGATCTCCCCGGTGGAGGCCATCCGGCAGAATAAGGACATTAAGCTGACGGCCCGCCAGGTAAAAACGGGATGGCTTACGAGAAAGCTTTTCGGCTTTGAGGGGGAGCTGGCCCTTAAGAACTTAAAGCGCAACAAAAAGCGCTACCGGGCCACGGTGCTGTCTTTGATATTCTGCATCGCCCTTTATCTGAGCGTCGCCTCCTTCACCGCCTATTTAAGGGGAGCCTATACCATGCAGCTTGGCCTGGACGGCGTCAGCCTTCCCGATGTGGAGGTATCGGTATACACCGGAGCGGACGGAGAGGACGCCATGGAGCGGGCCCGCGAGGTGGCCTCCCTGGAGCATATCTCAGAGGCGGTGATCCATGAGGATACGAACATTGTCTGGTTCCCCGATAAGCTTGACGGCTTTTCCGATTATGTGCGGGAGGAGATCGAGAGCTGGGGCCCCTATGAGGATGAGGGGACGGCGATGGAGACCTGGCCCCTTTACGTTATGGTGGTGGGCCTTGACGACAGGAGCCTGGAGCAGTACGCGAAGCAGGCGGGCGCCGATCTGGAGACTGTGCAGGACGGCGGCGTGATTTTAGTGAACCGCTATATGGAAGAAAAGGACGGACGCCGCTCCTGGAAGGAGCTCTGGAGCGTATCCGCCGGAGATGTGCTTACCGGCCAGTATGAGATTTATGACGGGGATGAGCTTAAGCTTGAGCCCTTAAGCCTTACGGTGGCGGGAAGCACCGACGCGCTTCCTGTGGGAGGTGTCTACAGTGGTGATATCAATACTTTTTATATGTATACAACTATGGACAAGGCCTTAGAGCTGATGGAGGCGTCCTATGGCGGAGACGCAGAGCCGTCGCCCACGGTTTCCATCAAAGCCGAGGATTACGACGCCCTGATGGAGGACATCTGGGACATGGCCGAAAAAGAGAGCGATATGAGCGTCTACAGCATTTATGACGAGATCCGCGCCATTGACAACATGCTTCTTTTAATCATCGTGTTCGTCTACGGGTTCATCATTCTCACGGCCCTGATCTGCGTCACCAGTATCTTCAACACCATCTCCACCAGTATGGCCCTGCGGCGCAGGGAGTACGCCATGCTCAAATCCGTGGGAATGGCCCCGAGGCGCTTTAACAGGATGATCGCCTATGAGAGCCTGTTTTACGGCCTCAAGGCCCTGCTCTACGGGCTTCCCATCGGGCTTGCGCTCATGTACGTCATTTACAGGAGCATTGCCGACGCCATCGATACCGGCTTCTATATCCTCTGGGGGCAGGTGGGGATCGCCGTCGTCAGCGTGCTGCTGGTGGTGGGGATCGCCATGTGGTATTCCTCCAGAAAGATTAAGAAGGCCAATATCGTGGACGTGCTGAAAAATGAAAACATCTGACGGACGCTAGGGCGTCTCTGCCCCGAAAAACGCGCAGATGCGGTCCATCCGGGAGGTCATGGAGGCGAGAAGAAGATCCGCCAGAGTAAGGGCGGTCATCGCCTCCACCACCACCACGGCCCGAGGAACGATCATCGGGTCGTGGCGTCCGTGGATGGAAACGGTCACGGCCTCGCCGTTCTGGTTTACGGTCCTTTGCTCCTTCGCGATGGAGGGGGTGGGCTTGAAGGCGGCCCGGATCAGAATATCCGATCCGTCGCTTAAGCCCCCCAGGATCCCGCCGGCGTGGTTCGTGGCCTTTTTTATGGGGCCGCCGGGCTTATCGGGCGGAAGGAACCAGTCGTTGTTTTCAGAGCCCCTGCTTTTTGCGGCGGCAAAGCCGTCGCCGATCTCAACGCCCTTCACGGCGCCGATGGAAAAAAGAGCCTTTCCCAGGCAGGCGTCCAGCTTGTCGAAAACAGGCTCCCCGACGCCGGGGGGCATGTGGCGCACCAGGCAGGCCACGACGCCGCCCACGGAATCCTTCTGGGCCATGGCGGCCTCGGCGGCGGCCTGTACCCGCTCTGCCGCTTTCAGA
>CALWAW010000103.1 GCA_944375845.1 uncultured Lachnospiraceae bacterium | reverse complement strand
CGGCGGAGGAAAAAATCAAAATGCGCCTTGAGCAGCTGGAGCGGTGCTTCCGGCAGCTGGAGAGCCGGGGGCCGGTGTCGGTGGAACAGCTGGCGCTGTTTATGGGAGTGACCGGAAGGTCCGTAAGAAATTATATCCAAAGGCACGGAGGCTTCGCGGCAAAAAACGGGATCGTGGAACGGACGGAACGCAGGGCGGACGGAAGGGATGGAAATGTATGAGGACGAGCTGATCGAGGCCAATATGGGCCTGGTAAAATACATTGCCGGCTCTTTTCTGAACGCAGGCTATGAATATGAGGATCTGGTGCAGGAAGGAATGGTGGGGCTTGTGAAGGCCGCGAGGACCTTTGACGAGAGCAGGGGCTTTTTGTTTTCCACTTACGCAGGGAACTGCATCCAGAAGGAAATCCTGGCCTATATGAAGCGTCAGAGGAAGCATAAGAGAAGCATATCCATAAACCAGGACATCCGGGGCTTTCAGGGGGTCCCGGTGGAGGAGGCCCTGGGCTTTGGCCAGAAGGAGTACGAAAACGTATGGAAACGGGATCTTCTGGAAAGATGCATGGGAGTCCTGGATCAGAACCAGAGAAAGATCGTGCTTTTATATTACGGAAAAGGGCTGAAGCAGACAGAGATTTCAAAGCAGCTGGGCATATCCCAGGCGCAGGTATGCAGGATCATAAAAAAGAGCCTGGAGAAAATGAGAAAAGAAGCGAAGGGGGAACTGTAAATGGAAAAGGGATTGTTGGGACAGTATATCGACATGCAGGAGGAGAGAAGGGATCTGGAGCGCAGGATCAGAAGGATGGGCGCGAAGCTGGCGGTCCATACGGAGGCGGCGGCCCAGGCCGAAAAGGAGATGGAGGAGGCAAAGGAAAGGCTGGACAGCCTTTTGCTGGAGCTTGAGAGGGATATCCAGAAGGTGGAGAACAGCAGGATCCGGCGCATCCTCCGTTACCGGTTCGGAGACGGCTTAAGCTGGATGGAGGTGGCCGCCTGCATGGGAGGCAGGAATACGGCGGACAGCTGCAGGATGGCCTTAAAAAATTATCTGGATAAAATAGGATAGTTTCGTTCCTTTCTCTCAAACCGGGGTATTTCATCTATAGGGAGAGAAGGGAGGAGCCGGGATGCCGGAAAGGGAGAGATGCGGGAGACCGCCGAAATATCGGAGCCGGGAGGAGATCGAGGCGCTGATCGAACAGTATTTCAAGGACTGTAAGGGCCGGATCCTGAAGGACAGAGACGGGACCCCCATACTGGATAAGGCGGGAAGGCCCGTGATCCTGGACAGGCATCCACCCACGGTCACGGGACTGGCCCTCGCCCTGGGATTTACAAACCGTCTTTCCCTGCTTTCCTATCAGGGAAAGGCGGAGTTTCAGACGGCCATCACCAGGGCCAAGAGCAGGGTGGAGCAGTACGCGGAGGAGCGGCTTTTCGACCGGGACGGGGTCAACGGCGCCAGGTTCAGCCTGGCCAACAATTTTAAGGGCTGGAACGGGTCGGCAATGACGGGAGACGAAGACCGTCGGGAGGCGGTCCGCCGGTTCCTTAAGATGGTAAGGCCGGGGGAGAAGGAGCTTGAGGAGCTTTTCAGAGGAGAGGGAGAGGATGAAAGAATTTGAGTTTGTCCCGTTTTCCGAAAAGCAGAGAAGGCTCCTCAACTGGTGGAGGCCGGGGCTTAAAACGGCGGAAAATGATTTTGTGATCGCCGACGGGGCCATGCGGTCGGGAAAGACCATCGGCTGCATCGCGGGGTTTCTCCTCTGGTCCCAGGAAAGCTTTTCCGGGGAGGCCTTTATCCTGGCGGGAAAAACCATGGGCGCCCTGCGAAAGAATGTGATCCAGCCGATGCTGCAGATCCTGAAGGCGTGGGGATGGCCCTGCCGCTATATCCGGTCGGGCGCGGAGAGCAGGCTGGAGATCGGGGAGAATTTCTATTATCTTTACAGCGCCGGAAACGAGACCGGAAAAAACGCCCTTCAGGGGCTGACGGCGGCCGGCTGCTACGCCGACGAGGCGGCGCTGTTTCCGGAGAGCTTTTTGAACCAGATGATCGGAAGATGCTCCGTACCGGGGGCGCGGATCTGGATGAACTGTAATCCGGAAAGCCCTTATCATCCCATCAAAACGCAGTTTATCGACAGGCGCGCTGAAAAGAGGGTTTATTATCTCCACTTTGTGATGGATGATAACCTGGCTCTTTCGCCCCGGGTGAAGGAGCGCTACAGGCGCACCTGGCCGCCGGAGAGCGTGTTTTACCGCAGGTATGTGCTGGGGGAGTGGACGGCGGCCCAGGGGGCGGTCTATCCGCAGTTTTCCGGGGCGCCGGAGCGGTATCTGGCGGACCGGAAATGGCTGGAGAAGAACCGGATCGTCTACGGGGTGATCGGAGTCGATTTCGGGGGAACAAGGTCGGCTCATTCCTTTACGCTCACCGGGTTTACGAAGGATTACGGCTTCGTGGTGGTGCTGGATGAGTTTTACTGCAAAGAGCGGATCGACCCGGAGCGGCTCCAGATGGCCTTTGTGGATTTCGTAAAGCGGGCGCAGGCGGACTATCAGGTCTACGAGGCCTACTGCGACAGCGCCGAGCAGACGCTGATCGCGGGCCTTGAGCGCGCCTGCGTGGCGGCGCGGCTGTCCATCTCCGTAAAAAACGCCGTAAAGGGCCCCATAAACGACAGGATCGCCTTTTACAACAGCCTGATCGCCGCAGACCGGTGGAGGGTGATGCGGCACTGCGTCCACGTGACCGAGGCCTTCAGCCAGGCGGTCTACGATGAAAAAAGAAGGACGGAGGATGTGAGGCTGGACGACGGGACTGTCAACGTGGACAGCCTGGACAGCACGGAATACAGCACCGAGAGCGTTCAGAACGAAATCTTATATCGGCTGTGAATCAAAGGGGGCAGAAAATGAAACGGTTGACCATCAGGCAGTATCTGGCCGGGCTGGGCTGCAGCGTACCGGCGGAGGAGATATACGGGTACATTTCGGAATGGCTGGAATGGTATCAGAACGAGGTGAGCAGATTCCACACCTACCGGATCTATGACGGCGTCAGGCTGCGGTCGGAAAAGCGGTACCGGCTGGGAATGGCGAAGAAGGTCTGCGAGGACTGGGCGAACCTGCTTCTCAACGAGAAAGTATCCATCCGGGCGGGGGACTACGACGGGCGGCTTAGGGAGATCCTTGAGCGGAACAATTTCCGGGTGAGGGGAAACCAGCTCATCGAGCTGGCCTTCGCCCTGGGAACGGGAGCCTTTGTGGAGTATCGGGATCCCAGGGGCGGCGTTGTGATCGACTATGTGAGGGCGGACATGATCTATCCCATAAGCTGCGAGAACGGAGACGTGACGGAGTGCGCCTTTGGAAGCTACAGGAATTACGGGGGACGGGAGTGCATTTATATCCAGCTTCACAGGCTGGGAAGGGCTGAGGACGGAGAAAACCCGGGGGAGTATTATCTGGAAAACCGACTGGCGGACGCCTCCTCCGGCGCGCCGGGTCCCTGCCCGGAGGTCATGGGTGCGGTGATCCGCACCAGATCCGTGACGCCGCTGTTTCAGTTTATCACGCCCAATATCGTCAATAACGTGGATCTGGACAGCCCAATGGGAATCTCCGTTTTTGCCAACGCCCTGGACGAGATCCGGGCCTGCGACCTGGTCTTTGACAGCTATATCAATGAGTTCGTGCTGGGAAGGAAACGGATCCTGGTGCCCATCTCTCTGGCCAGGATGGCCATGGAGCGGCAGGAAAACGGGGGAGAGACGGCCTTCATTCCGCAGTTTGACCCGTCGGAGACGGTGTTTTACCAGATGCCCAGCGACCGCAGCAGCGATCTTAAGCCCACGGAGGTGGATATGACGATCCGGGCGGCGGAGCACGAGCTGGGAATCCAGAGGGCGCTGGACCTTTGCAGCTTCAAATGCGGGCTGGGGACGAAGCATTACCAGTTTACGGGGACTGCGGCAAAAACTGCCACGGAGGTGATCTCGGACAAATCGGATCTGTATCAGAACCTGAAGAAAAATGAGATCACGGTGCGGGCGGCCCTTGTCCGCATGGCGCAGGCGGTGGCCTTTTTGGACGGGATGGGGCCGGATATGGAGGTTTCTGTGGACTTTGACGATTCCGTCATCGAGGATACGGGCGCCTTCATCGACAGAAACTTAAAGCTGGTTCAGAGCGGCCTGCGCTCCAGGATCACCGCCATCATGGAGATCACCAGGTGCAGCGAGGAGGAAGCGAAAAGGGAGCTTCAGAGAATATCCGGGGAGGCGCAGGCCACAGGCGCCGAGACCGACTGGGCGGCGTTGGCCGGAGGCCCTCTCTGAGCCTGCCATTGAATACGGGTTGGCATCCGGAGCTTATCGGGAAGGGAGTGACGATATGCCGTACATCACAAGGGAGGATTATCTGGAGGAGTACAGGGGAGAGGAGATCGGGGAGGAGGACTTTCTGACGCTGGAGCGGCGCGCCGCCGGGATTGTGGAGGAGATGACCCGATACCGTCTGACGGAGGAGTCGTTTTCTGCCATGGCGGAAAAAATGAAGGCCGCCGTAAAAAAGGCGGTCTGCGCCCAGGTCCAGTATCTGGAGGCCAACGGGGGCGCGGAGCTTGACAACAGCGCCGAGCTTCTGACGGGAACGCTGGGGAAATTTTCTTTCTCAAAGGGCGCGTCAGAGAAGGGACAGCGGTATTACGCCCCCGGAGCCCTGCGGCTTCTTGCGCCCACGGGCCTTCTTTATAAAGGAGGCGGCCTATGAGAGCGATTCCGAAAAGGCTTCTGATCCATCGGGCGAAGGTATACGGCGAGGAGGGCGGAGACTGGAGCGGCGGGGAGCCGAAGCTTCTGGGCGTCCTTGAGCATATCCGCGCGGAGCCGGAAAGCCGCGTCGTCCGGGATAAGAACAACAGAGAGCTTAAGCTTTCGGCAGTGCTGTTCTTTGACTGCAAAAACAGCCGGAGCACGGCGGGAGAGCCAAAGGAGGATATGCTCCTGGAGCTTTTGGGAGAGCGCTTCCGCGTCGTTTCCGTGGAGCCGTTTTTCGATGAGAGCGGGCTTCATCACTATGAGCTGGGGCTGGCGCGCTATGCAGGTTAGGATCAGGCTCAGCCGTGAGGGGCTGAAAAGGGACGTGAAGAGAATGGCGGATGAAGCCCTCACCGATTACCGGGACGAGATCATTGAGGATATGAACGTCCTTGTTCCGGTGTCAGGGGGCGCGTCATTGAACGGGGGAGGAGGAAGCCTGAGGCGGAGCGCGTTTACAGGCTCCGACAAAAGGGCGCGGGACGGGGCCCTGACGGTGCGGTGGAATACGCCCTACGCCCATTATCAGCATCAGGGGCTTGTGATGCGGGGCACGCCGGGGAACAGGACCTACGGCCCCGAAAGGCTCTCCTACACCAGCGCCACGGCCAGGGCCCGCTGGACCGATCAGGCGGAGAGGCTTTACGGAAAACGATGGGAAAAGGATATCCAGAAGCTTATGGGGAGGCGGTAGATTGCAGCCACAGACAGAGCTCCTTTTCCGGCTCAGGGACTGGATCGACGAGAAGCTTCCGGAGACGAAGGCAGCCCTGGAGGAGCTTTCCGACGACGGGAGGATCTATCTGGAGATCGGGCCGGGAGCCGATGAAAGGCGGTACTTAAGAGGAATGGTGCAAAACACGGTCCCGGTGCTTTTTATGGCGAAAAGGCCGGGAGGCCGGGAGGCGGAGTGCCTGGAGCTGCTTTCGGGGCTCTGCGCCATGGCGCTGGCCATGGGAAGGCCTCCTGAGGGGACAAGCTACGAGGCGGCAGGGCTTGAGATTTCGTCGGCCCCCGGAAAGGCCGCCCGGTACGAGGACGGGACCGTCCTTTATTCCTGTATCATCAATTTTAAGATCATTTATTGAAAGGGGTAAATTTATGAAATTAAGCGAGTTAATGGCAGGCTACACACCGGATCCGGAGTTTACAGGCTACGCCACCAATGACGATTACGTGCTGGCCATCGACACCGGGACCTCCCAGGACGAGGATGACTACGAGGTGGTGGAGATGGGCGTCGCGGGCCTGGACGCCCAGATGAACCCGATCACCCAGGACAAGACTTATATCCGCGCCGGCCAGTCCACCCAGAAGACGGGGACCCAGAGGGCCTTCAAGGTGACGGGCGACAGGTACATCGGCGACGCGGCCCAGGACTTTTTGCTGTCCCACAAGATGAAGTACGGCACGGGAAACAGCGTGATCGTTCCCTATGTGTACTTCTGCATTCTCACCGGAAAGGGCGAGAAGGGAAGAGTCTCCATCATCGTCAACAGCGACGGCTCCGGGAACGCGGGAGAATCCTCCTCCATCGATATCGACCTTCGCAAGGCCGGTGAGCTTCCCGAGGAGTACACCTACACCGCGTCCTTAAGCTGAGGAGGGCGGCCATGGAGATCAAGCTTCTGGACGTCTCTCTTGCCCTTCCCTTCGATCTGGCGGATCCGGACGACGCGGAACGGCTCGAGGCCCAGGTGGACACCCTCATGGAGGGGCTTATGGGGATCGAGGCGAAAAAGGGGATACGCCAAAGTCAGGTGATCCGGGAGGAGATCACCTTTGAGAGGGAATGGCTGGACCGGCTCTTCGGGGAGGGCTCCGGAGAGAGGGTCTTTGCGGGCCGTGAGGATATGCGGACCGTCTACCTGGTATCCCACGTGATGCGGAACTTAAACCGGCTGTATCTTCCGGAGCTCCTTTCCTCCTCTGTGAAGGAGCTTCTGGAGCAGTACAGTCCTGTCCGGGCGAAGCGGAAAGGAAAATGAACATCCTGATCGACGCCCTCCCGGAGAGCGTTGTGGTCGGGGGTACGGAATACCGGATCGAGACCGGGTTCCGTACCTCCATCCTGTTCGAGATGCTCATCCGGGACAGGCGGATCCCGGATCATCTGAAGCTTTCCCAGATGCTTAAGCTTTATTATCCCAGGATCCCCGACGATGAGGAGGAGGCGGCGGAAAAGATCCTGTGGTTTTATAACTGCGGAAGGCAGCGGGGCGACGCGCGGAACAGGACGGCGCCGGGATTCAGAAGAGGAAAGGCCCTTTATTCCTTTGAGCAGGACGCGTTTTTGATCTATGCGGCGTTTTTATCCCAGTACGGGATTGATCTTCAGGACGTCAGGGATATGCACTGGTGGAGGTTTGCGGCCCTGTTTGAGGGCCTTTCCGAGGATCAGCGGATCAAAAGGGTCATGAGGATCCGGGGAATGGATATATCCGGGCTTCCGGCAGAGGAGGCGAAGCGGGTCAGAGAGCTGAAGCAGCTGTACGCCCTGCCCGACGAGGGCACGGCGGATGGCTGCGTCAGTCTGGCCAGAAGGAACACGGAGCTTAAGGAATACGTAAGACGCAGACTCAAGGAGGTGAAGCAGTGTGTCCGACCACAAGGTGGAGATTGACGTCCGGCTGAACACGGACGGGGCAGAGCAGGATTTCGATACCCTTACAAAGGAGATGAAGGAGCTGGGGGACCAGCTTGAGGACAGTACGGGAAAGGCCAGCATCTTTGGAGACGTGTTAAAGGGCTCCCTGGCTTCGGCGGCCATTGAAAAGGGGATCAGCACGCTGACGGGCGGCCTCAGGGCGGCCTTTTCGGGGGCGGCGGATCTCCAGGGGGCTCAGGATCAGCTGGCGGCCAGCACCGGCGCTGCGGCGGATGAGCTTGAGGGCTATTCGGCGGTTATGGAAAAGACCTGGCAGGCGGGCTTCGGGGATTCCGTCTACGAGGTGGCGGACGGCATGGCGCTGGTGCGCCAGTATACCCACGAAACAGAGCCGGAAAAGCTCAGACAGCTTACGGAAAATGCCCTCGCCCTGAGCGATACCTTCGGCATGGATTTTTCGGAAAGTCTTCGGGGTGTGGACGCTCTGATGACCAATATGGGGCTTTCGGCGCAGGAAGCCTTCGATTATATGACGGTGGGAGCCCAGAACGGCCTGGACCGGTCCGGGGAGCTGGCGGATAACCTGGCGGAGTACAGTCAGCTTTGGAGCCAGGCGGGCTTTTCGGCTCAGGAGATGTTCTCGATCCTGCAAAACGGGCTGGATTCCGGAGCCTACAGCCTTGACAAGGTCAATGATTTTGTGAAGGAGTTTGGGATCTCCTTGTCGGACGGGAGGATCGAGGAAAACATCGATTCCTTTTCCGAGGGGACGAGGGAGCTTTTTTCTGAATGGAAAAACGGAAAGGCTTCCACGAAGGACGTATTCTATTCGGTGATCCGCGATCTTTCGCAGATGACGAATCAGCAGGAGGCCCTGACCATCGCAGGCAGCGCCTGGTCGGCCCTGGGCGAGGATAACGCCATGGCGGTGATCACGGCCCTGGACGGCGTGAACGAGGCCTACGAGGACGTCCGCGGTTCCATGGAGAGCTTAAAAAAGGTCAAATACGACACCATCGCCAACGAATACAAGGAGCTTGGCAGGACCTTCCAGGCTCAGGTGGCGGCGCCTGTGCTGGAAAAATTCCTTCCGGCGGCCCAAAGGGGTATGGAGCTTTTAGCGGAGCATATCGATACGCTGGTGCCGGCCGCTGCTGCGGCGGGAGCGGCGGTGGGGGCCATGTGGGTCACAAAAAAGGCCTCCGGCTTTCTGGACAGCGTAAAAAAGGCCGGGAGCGGGATTTTAGAGCTTGCGGGCCATGTAACGGCCCACACTGCGGCCATGGCGGCGGATACGGTAGAGACGGCGGCCAATACGGCGGCAGCGGGGGCACAGGCGGCTGCCAGCAGTGCGGCGGCCGCCGCCCAGACGGGGCTCAATACGGCCATGGGGGCCTGCCCTGTTTTTATGCTCATAACGGGAGTTACTGCCTTTATCGGGGTTCTGAGCCTTTTTGGTTCCGGCACGAAAGAGGCGGGGAACGCGGCGGATGAGCTGGGAGAAAAGCTTTCCGCCATGGGAGATTCCCTGGAAAGCTCAAGGAAGCAGCTCTCGTCGGCGATGGAGACGGCGGCGGATTCCGTGGATGACGCCCGGGCCAGAGCGGTGATGGCGGCCGGGGCGGCGGATGAGCTCAAGGCGCTGGCGGAGCAGACCGCCCTTACAAGCGAGGAGCAGAAGCGGATGGCCTCCCTGGTGGGGCAGTTGAATTCCCTGTACCCGGAAATGGGGCTTGAGATCGACTCTGTGACCGGAAAGCTGAACATGGGGAGCGACGAGATCCTCTCTTATGTGGCGAATATGAAAAAGATGGCCCTGGCAGAGGCCTATACGAGGGCCGCCGCGGATTCCTACGACGCGGTGGTGGAGGCGACGGCGGAGCTTACGAAGGCCCAGGAGACCCAGGGCGAGATCTCCGATACGCTGGCGGAGAAAAAGGAGCTTCTGGAAGAGATCGAGGAACGCCAGGCGGAGCGCTCCGGAGAGCTGGAGGAGCTCCAGAGAAGATACGATGAGGCGCTTGCCTCCGGCTCTGAGGAAACGGGAAAATATGTGGAGCAGATGGCGGCGCTGGAGAATCAGACTTATCAGGTGAACGGGCAGACCGTGGCTTACGGCGAGGCGGTCCGGATTCTGGGGGACGAGATCACCCGGCTGGAGCAGCAGGAGAGAAGCGCGGCGGAGGCGGTGAATGAGCAGCAGGCGGCTGTGGACGCGGCGGCAGTCTCTGCCGACGGCTACATGGAAAAGGCCAACGAGCTGAATCTGGCGGACGAGACCAGGAAGGCGTCTGTGGATGGGGTGACCCAGTCCTACGAGACCCTGGCCCAGGCCTCCATCACCACCTCCGGCCAGGAGCTGGAGGCCTTTAACAGCCTGTCCGCCGGGATGCAGGAGAAGGCCGTGGAGGTGTCCGCCGCGGTGCTTTCCATGCAGGAGAGCATCACGGGCGCGCTCCGGTCCCAGATGAATATGTTTGAGCAGTTCAGTGCCGGAACACAGGTCACAAAGGATCAGATCCTTGCCAATATGCAGAGCCAGGTGGACGGGGTCACGGCCTGGGAGCAGAACATGAGCGCGCTGATGACGGAGACAAAGACCATGACCGACGGCACGGTGGTGGCCATCGACGAGGGGCTTATGCAGTACCTGGCCTCTCTTGGTCCGGAGGGCTCCTCCTATGTACAGGAATTTGTAAACATGTCCGGAGACGAGCTGGCGAGGGCCAATGAGCTTTGGGGCCAGAGCGTGGACATCAAGAATATGTCCAACAGCTGGGGACAGGAGCTTACCCAGGCGGTGGGAGAGCTTTCGGCAGGCGGTACCGAGGCGTGGCTTGAGATGGCGGAGGCCATGAACATGACTGCGGGAGAGAGCGGCGAGTATGTGGTCCAGGGCATGGTGGACGGAATCAAAAACGCAAAGGCGGATCTGGAGGCAGCCGGGGAGGAGGCGGGAGATTCCCTCCTTTCGGCCCTTGACGAAAGCCTGGGCGTGGCGTCCCCCTCAAAAAAGGCCATGGAGTCCGGCGCCTGTGTGGACGAGGGTCTTGCGGAGGGGATCCGCAGGTCGGAGGGGGTTGTGAGAACGGCCGCCCGCCTGGCAGGCAGCGAGGCGATTTCAGCCATTGAGGCCCTGGATCTGGAGGGGCAGGCTTATGGCGCGGGACTTTCCTTCGGGAACGGCCTCTCCGCCGGGATCCAGGCCACGGCCTCGAGAATCGCGGCCCAGGCGGCCAGGACGGTGCGGATGGCCATTGACGCGGCCAACAGGGCCCAGAACGCCCACAGCCCCGCGAAGGAGACCATGAAGATCGGCCATAACTTCGGCATGGGCGAGGTGATCGGTATTGAGGAGATGCTTCCTAGGATCCGGAGGGCAGGCGCCAGGTCGGTGGAGACGGCCCTTTCGGCGGCGGAGGAAAACAGCCTGCGGTTCCGGCCATTTGCGGCGGCAGGAGCCGTCTTGGAAGCTTACCCCGGCGGAAGCGGACAGCCCGGGGCGCAGGCCTTCGATTATGACCGCATGGCCAGGGCCACGGCAAAAGCCATGGAGGGCATGACGGTGGAGGTGGACGAGCGGCAGTTCGGCCGCGTCATAAGAAAGGCGGCGGCACTATGATCTATTATGAAAATACGGCGGGAAAGCGGGTTGTCCTGGACGCTCCCCCGTTTATGGCGGACATCACGGAGCTTGCGGGGTTTGAGCTCTCTTATCAGGCGAATCCTTATACGGACCGGCACGGCGGCCGGGTGGACGGCTTCACCGCCGGCATCCAGACAAAGAGCATTTCCGTCGGGGTCCTGGCCCCGCAGGAAGGGATCCGCGAGGCCCTCGATGAGCTTCTCGCGGTGACCCAGCAGGATGTACTGGCAGGCGAGGCGGGGCGGCTCTACGTGGGGGAGCATTATCTTCTGTGCAACCTGTACGGGAGCAGCGTGGAGGGGGTATTTGATCCCGGTGTGGAGTACGCAGAGAAAACGTACCGGCTGGTGATCTCCTATCCCTTCTGGTGCAGGGAGCAGGTATCGGAATACCTTCCGGGGGACAGGGCGGTCAGCGAGGCGGATTTTCTGGATTATCCCTACGATTACAGCTATGATTATCTTTTTGATGAGTTTGCCGTGGACACCCTGGACAACGCCCATTATGCCCCCAGCGATTTTAGGCTGGTGTTTTACGGGCCGGCCTCGGATCCCAGAGTGACCATCGGCGGGCATCTCTATCATGTGGGGACGACCCTTTACGACGGGGATTATCTGACGGTGGATTCCCGGACGGGAACGGTCTCCTGCGCCAGAGAGAGCGGGATCCGGGAGAACCTGTTCAACCTGCGGGACAAGGCCTCCGATATTTTCCAGAAGATCCCGCCGGGGGTAAGCAGCGTTGTCTACGACCATTCCTTCGGGTTTTCGGTGACCCTGTTCCAGGAAAGGAGTGAGCTTCCGTGGAATATCTCATAGCGAACATACAGCGGATGGAGACCGGCTTTCTCAAGGTGAGCCGGAAGCTGGACATGGATATCGGGGGCTCCGATGATTTTGAGCTGACCCTCTCGGCGGAAGACGGAAAACGGCTGGGGATCGACTACGGATGCGCCCTCTTTGTGCCGGAGACGGAGTATGGAGGGCTGTTCCAGGATAAATGGAGCTCCACGGCCGCGGGCACGGTCAAATGGTACGGGGATACCTGGAGAGGGATGCTGAAGAAGAAGGTGGTGGAGCCGCCGGAGGGCCTGGCCTACCGGACTGTTTCCGGGGAGGCCAACGCGGTGATCGGAGGACTTCTTTCCGGCCAGTTCGGTGATCTGATCCTGGCCTCGTCTGAGGACAGCGGCATCACGGTGGACTATCAGATCCCCAGGTATGTGACGCTTCTCGAGGCCATCACGGGGATGCTTAAGGAGCAGGGCGCCAGGATCCGGATCCGCGCGGTCCAGGGCAGCCTCGGCGGGGCCTGTCACGTGGAGGTGTCGGCGGTCCCGGTCACGGATTACTCTGAGGAGCTGGAATACTCGCAGGACAACAGGATCCGCCTTACGGTCCGGGACTGCCGGAGGGGGATCAACCATCTGATCTGCCTGGGGAAGGGGGAGCTTACGGAGCGGCTGGTGCTCCACCTCTATGTGCAGGAGGACGGGAGCATCGGGCGGGAGAAGCATTATTCCGGCCTTTCGGAGCGGACGGCGGTCTTTGAGTACGGCAGCGCCGACGACGAGGCGACCCTCGAGGAGAGCGGAAAGAAGCGTCTCAGGGAGCTTATGGATTACCAGGAGATGGAGATGGACGTGGAGGATATCGGCCTGGAGCTGGGCGATATTGTGGCCGGACGGGACCGGGAGACGGGGATCTTCTTAAAAAGGCCCGTTTCCAGAAAGATCATAAAGACGGACGGGCTTACGGAGACCATAACCTATGAGGTGGAAGGAGAGGATTGAATGCTGTATCTTGTGGACGGCTACGCGGGAACACCCCATATCACGGCGCCCCAGGTGGGGGATTACAACGCCGGGATCACCGGAGGGGGAAGCTGCGTGTTTAACGTGGGGGAAAAGCTCAGGGCCGAGATGGTGAACGCCAATACGGTCCGGATTTATGACGGCTGCTTTTTGTTCCAGGGCTCCCGCCGGGGAGGAATCCAGGCGGGCTCCTACGAGGACGTGTCCATTGACAACGGGACCCAGGACCAGAAGCGGAATGACCTGATTCTCATCAAATATGAAAAGGACAGTGCCTCCCAGAAGGAGAGCCTGTCCCTGGCGGTCCTCAAGGGCACGCCGGGGGCGAGCGCCCAGGACCCCTCCTATTCGGAGGGGGATATCCGGGAGGGAGATCTGGTCTGCTATATGCCTCTTTACCGGGTGAAGCTTGACGGCATCAATATGACCGGGGTGGAGAAGCTGTTTACGGAGCGGAAGAGCACGGTGCAGCTGGAGCAGGAGCTTGA
>CALWAW010000102.1 GCA_944375845.1 uncultured Lachnospiraceae bacterium | reverse complement strand
TTTCGATATTTTGCAATATCCGTTAATGAAATAAATTCATTTTCAAAATTTGTAGTATAGATTCCTATGTCAATACCTTTTGCATGGATAGTCTCCTTAACAATTTTCGCCATAAGTATCCTCCTCTTCCCACATTTCCCGATATGCTTCAATATAATCCTTAATGCAACCGGGATATACATCCAAATACTTTCTACATACCCTTTTGTACAATCCCAACATTTTTTCATCACACGCAAAGTCCAGCAAATAATCCAACAAATATGACAATTCATCTTCTGACACAGTTCTTCTGCACACATCTTCAACCAACGGCAAATAAGCCTCATAGGCTTTCTGATGTAATTGGACTATCTGCTCTGCAATCCGGTAAATATTTTCATCCATTAGATCACCTCAAAATGCTTAAGCGCCTCCGTGATCGCTTCTGCCTTTTCTTTCGGCGGACGTTTCCTCGGCTATTTCAACTCCTCTGGCGCATCAGACGCATCATTAATAACGCTATCTGACGATTTGCGGGAAAAAAGCACAACCGTCTCTATATTCGCGGTGCCGGGGAACATGTCCACCAGGCAGACCCGCTCGGGCCGGTAGCCGCCCGCCGTGAGGAGCTTCAGATCCCTGGCCAGGGAGCTGGCCTTGCAGCTGATATAGAGGATCCGGTCTACGCCGTAGGAGATGATCTTCGGCATGGCTTTGGGATGGATGCCGTCCCGGGGCGGATCCAGGACGATGAAGTCCGGCCTTTCTTCGATGTGGTCCAGGACCTTAAGAACGTCCCCTGCCAGAAACTCGCAGTTTGCAAGGCCGTTTAAGGCCGCGTTCTCCCTGGCGGCCCGGACCGCCTCCTCCACGATCTCCACGCCGATCACCTTTCTCGCCACAGGGGCGAGAATCTGGGCGATGGTGCCGGTGCCGCTGTAGAGATCGTAGACCAGGCTTCCCTCCACGTCGCCCACATACTCCCTGGCCGCGCTGTAGAGCACCTCGGCCCCGGCAGAGTTGGTCTGGAAGAAGGAAAAGGGCGTGATCTTGAATTTAAGGCCCAGAAGCTGCTCGTAAAAATGATCCTGTCCCCAGAGGACCCGGATGCCGTCGCTTTGCACCACGTCCGCCAGGCTGTCGTTTCGTATATGGAGGATTCCCGCCAGCCTTCCCTTCAGGGGAAGGGCCCTGAGGGCGTCCGCGAACCGCTCCAGGAAGGCGCTCTCGCGGCGAAGGGATTTCTCTCTGTCTGCTCCCCCAAAGGCCTCCTCCACCTGCCCGCTGGTCACAAGGGCCGTCAGGATCTCTCCCGTTTTCCACGCCTTCCTCACCAGAAGATGGCGCAGGTAGCCGGTATGGCGGAGCTTTCTGTAAAAGGGCAGCTCCTCCTTCCGGCAAAGCTCCAGGGTTTTTAGAAGGAGCTCCTTAAAATCGCCGTCGGCGATGCGGCAGTCCTCCACCGTGATGATGTCGTGGAAGCTTCCCCTTTTGTGAAGGCCCAGGGTGAGGGGGCCGTCCTTCACCTCGTCGCCGAAGGAGTACTCCATTTTATTGCGATATCCGGCGGGAAGGGGGCTTCCCTTGATCCCCTCGAATACGGAGTCGGGGCAGTCGTCCCCCAGAAGCTCCCGCACCATGGCGGCCTTTAATTCCAGCTGCTTTTCATAGGGCACCGTCTGGAACAGGCAGCCGCCGCAGCTGCCGAAATGGGCACAGACGTCCTGCTCCGTCTCCATGGGAGAGGGCTCCAGCACCTTGAGGAGCCGCCCCTCCACCCGGCCGTTCCGCTTTTTCCCGGCCGCCGCCCGGATCCTCTGGCCCGGAATCACATTCTTGACCACGGCCCTCACGCCGTCTGTATGGAGGATCCCCTTATTGGGAAACTCCAGCCCTTCAACTGTTCCCTCGAAAATTTCGCCCTTCTTCATCGCAAAGCCCTTTCCCTGCGCCCTCCCTTTTGGGGGAGGGCATTCTGTCAAAATAAAAGGGGCCGCCTGCGGCAGCCCCTGGTTTCCGTACTGTTGATCCCTGCTTACTCGTCCTTGGAGGCTTCTTCAAAAGCTTCCTCGCTGGCCCTGGGAATGGTGTCATGATCCTCAGAGTCCTCCGCCTCGTCGTCGTCAAAGAAATCGTCGTCGAAATCGTCGTCAAAGTCATCCTCGAAGTCCTCGAGATAATCCGGCGTAAAGAACCTGTACACCGCATAAGCGATGGCCGCTACGGCAGCCACTGCGCCGACGATAGCCAGCACCCAGAGCACCTTGCTCTTCTTCTCTTCTTCTCTTTCATTCCTATGGATCAGATCGTTTAATTTGCTCATGCTCAAAACTTCCTCCAGTTTTTTATTCATAACCACACGTCCTTTCCGCATTGACTTTACGTTATTATATCACTATTTTTTAATTTTTACTATCAAAACTTTCCTTCTTTATCATATTTTTATTTTTACAGCTTTTCCAGCTTCGCGAAGGTGGCGTACATCCGCTTCCGTCCCGCCCTGTCAAAATCCACCGTAACCTCAAAATCCTTTTTCTGCTCGGTGATGTCCGCCACTGTGCCCTCTCCGAACTTCACATGGCGCACTCTGTCCCCCACTTCATAGGAAAGGGACCGGGCTTTGGACACGGTGAACTGCCGGCCGGCAGAAAATGTGTCCTTCGGCGCGGACCAGCTTTCGCCCCGCTTTACGGAGGACTGGCTGTAAAGGCCGCTCCAGATCCCCTTCCGCTCCCCGGAATCCGCGGGCGCCGCCGCCGTTCTTCCGGAAAGGCCCCTTCCGTAAAAGACCGACGGGGTCTCGTCCTTTTTCAGGTACAGGGGCGGGATCTCTGAAAGGAAGCGGGAAGGCTTTGACATCCTGTTCTCTCCCCGGACCATTCTCTGCCTGGCGCAGGTAAAAATCAGCTCCTCCTTCGCCCGGGTGATACCCACGTAGCAGAGCCTCCGCTCCTCCTCAAGCTCCTCGGGATCGTCTCCGGTAATGGCCATATAGCCTGGAAAAAGACCGTCCTCCATTCCCGCCAGATACACCACGGGAAATTCCAGTCCCTTCGCCCCGTGAAGAGTCATCAGGACGACGCGGTTTTCCGAATCGTCAAGGCTGTCCACGTCGGCCACCAGGGCCACCTCGGCCAGAAAGCCGCTTAAGTCTGCCTCCTCTTCGGTTCCCTCCATGGACTCCTCGTAGGAGGCCGCCTTGTTTTTAAGCTCCTCGATGTTGTCCAGACGTGTTCCGGCCTCCACGTCGTCCTCCTCCGCGGAAAGCTCGTCCCTGTATCCGGTATCCTCAAGAATATCGTCGATCAGGTCGCTGATGGAATAATAGGGAAGCTTGCTCCTTAACACCTGGATCTGGCGGACAAAGGCTCCTACCCTTCCCGCGGCCTTCCCCAGCCCGGGAACGCGCTCCGCCGCCTGACAGGCCTCATAAAAGCTCATGCCGTTTGCCTCGGCAAAGACCTGGAGCTTTCCGATGGTGGCCGCCCCGATCCCCCGCTTGGGCACGTTGATGATCCGCTGTACGGAAAGGTCGTCGCGTCCCCCGTCGATGGTCTTTAAATAGCTCAGAATATCCTTGATCTCCCGGCGCTGATAGAAGTTGACGCCGCCCACCAGCCTGTAGGGGATGCTCCTGCTTACGCATTTTTCCTCCAGAAGCCGGGACTGGGCGTTTGTGCGGTAGAGCACCGCGAAATCGGAATAGGAGGCTCCCGCCGCCGTCCGCCCGGCGATGTCCGCCGCGATGGCGTCGGCCTCCTCGTAGGCGGTATCGTACTGGCGAAGATGCACCGGCTCCCCCTCGCCCTTTTCTGTCCAGAGGGTCTTTTCCTTCCGTCCCACGTTGTGGCGGATCACCTCGTTGGCCGCGTTCAGGATATTTCCCGTGGAGCGGTAGTTCTGCTCCAGCCGGATCACCTTCGTTCCGGGGAAGGCGCTCTCAAACTCCAGGATGTTCCCGATATTGGCGCCCCGGAACCGGTAGATGGACTGATCGTCGTCCCCCACCACGCAGAGGTTGCGGTATTTGCCCGCCAGCAGGCTCACCAGCTTGAACTGGGCGTAGTTGGTGTCCTGATATTCGTCCACCATCACATATTTAAACCGCTCCTGGTAGTACTCCCGCACCTCCCTGCTCTCCTCCAGAAGCTCCACCGCCTTCACAATCA
>CALWAW010000101.1 GCA_944375845.1 uncultured Lachnospiraceae bacterium | reverse complement strand
CGCCGGAGCCGGAGCTTACGTTTTCCAGTGAAAGATCAGCGCCCATTTCCCGAAGGACCCGTAAGATCCCATCGCGGGTGGGGTTTACGCCCACATTGCGCAGCAAAAGCTCGGAGCCGGTAATCAGCGCGGCCGCCGCCAGAAAGTAGGCGGCGGAGGAGATGTCGCCGGGCACGGCGATCTCCTGGGCGTGAAGCTCGTCCGGAGGCGTAAGGGTGGCGCAGACCCCCTCCGAGGCCACCGAAGCGCCGAAGTCCCGGAGCATCCGCTCCGTGTGGTCCCTGGAAAGCTCCGGCTCTGCAACGCAGGTGGGGCTGTCGGCGTAAAGACCGGCTAAAAGCACCGCGGATTTCACCTGGGCCGAGGCCACGGGAGACTGGTAGCGGATGCCGTGAAGAGGCCTCCCCTCAATGAGAAGGGGAGCGCAGCCGTTATCGAACCGGCTTTTGATGGAGGCCCCCATTTCGGTGAGGGGGGTGATGATGCGGCCCATGGGGCGCTTCCTGATGGAGGCGTCCCCCGTCACCTCAGAGGAAAAGGGCTGGGCCGCCAGGATCCCCGAGATCAGCCTGGTGGTGGTGCCGCTGTTTCCGCAGTCCAGAACACTTTTCGGGGCCGAAAGGCCGTGCAGGCCCTTTCCGTGGATCAAAAGCTCTCCGTTCTTTTGTTCAACAGGAATCCCCATGGCCTTAAAGCAGCCGATGGTGGAGAGGCAGTCGGCGCTCTCAAGGAAGCCGCGGACGCAGGTGGTTCCCTTCGCCAGGGCTCCCAGCATGACGCTCCGGTGAGAGATGGATTTGTCTCCGGGGACGGTGATCTCCCCGCGGATGGGCTGTACCGCCATAAAAACCTCCTTATCTGTGATAGACCGTGTACCGGCACTGGGTGAGCAGCTCCACCGCCCGCCCGGAGGCGTCCCCGTCGTAGAACTCGATCTTTAAGACACCCTCCTCAAATTCACGGTTATGGATAATGCCGATATTCTTGATGCTGATCTGATGGGCGGCCAGGATGGTGGCGATGGTGGCGATGGCGCCGGATTCGTCCACCAGGTCGCAGTACAGGGCGTATTCCTTTTTGATGGGACCGGCGGAGCGGTCGGGAATGGAATCCCTGTAATCCCTCGAGGTGTCGAAAAGCTCATAGACCGCCTGAGAATCACCGTTTCGTACCGCCTCCCTTACACCTTCAAGGGATTCGATATAGTCCCCCAGGATGGACACGATATTCTCCCGGTTGGATTCGCAGATCTGCTGCCACATGACCGGGGAGGAGGAGGCGATTCTGGTAATGTCCTTAAAGCCGCCCGCCGCCACCTGCTTCATGGTCTGCTCCGGCGTATCCTTGTCGCGCACCAGATTCACCAGACAGGCCGCGATCAGGTGGGGCAGATGGCTGATGCCCGCCACAATGTAATCGTGCTGGCGAAAATCCAGGATCAGGGGCAGGGCCGAAAGGCTTAAGGTAAGCTGCTTGAGCTCCTCCACCTTATCCGGCGGGGAGAAGGGCGTGGGGGTGATCACGTAATAGGCGTTTTCCAGCAGATGGTCGTTTGAATAGGCGTAGCCGCTCTTTTCCGAGCCCGCCATGGGATGGCCGCCGATAAAGGAGGCCTCCATGCCCAGCCGCTTTACGGTCTCGTGGATGCCCGTCTTTACGCTGCCCACGTCGGTGACAATGGCCCCCTCCTTAAGAAAGGGCTTTACGGCCGACAGGTACTCCTCGTTGCAGCTCACCGGCGTGCACAGGAAAATATAGTCGCAGCGCCGAAGCTCCTCGCCTACCCCGTCCAGGGCCTCGTCCACGGCGCCGTCGGAAAGGGCCGCCTCCAATGTCTCGCGGCGCCTTGCATAAGCCATGATAAAATGGGAAGGGTTCGCCCGCTTGAGGCCCCTGGCGATGGAACCGCCGATCAGCCCCAGGCCGATGAACCCAATGGTAAGATCTCTCATATTTTTGATTCCTTTCTGATACCATGGATATTTTAGAGCAGAAACGGGGCTTTTGTCAATGAAAAAACAATTTATACAATTTTGATATTTTTATTGCTATTCTTACTGGTTTTTAGTACAATATACCTAAGCCGACATCTTGCCGCCCGCTCTGTCTGCTCTCAGAGCGTTTAGCAATTTAGGCGGCTGTGGACTAATAGCGAAAAGGGAGGAAGTATCATGAACGTTTTTGAGTCGGAAAGAATCCGCAATGTCGTACTGCTGGGCCATGGGGGCGCGGGCAAGACGACTCTGGTCGAGGCCATGGCCCATGTGACAGGCGTAACAAGCCGTCAGGGGAAAATTACCGATGGCAACACCATCAGCGATTTCGATAAAGAAGAAACAAAGCGTCTGTTTTCCATCTCCACCACGGTGGTTCCCATCGAGTGGGAGGGAGTTAAAATCAACTTCCTGGATACTCCCGGATATTTTGATTTTGTGGGCGAAGTAGAGGAAGCCTTAAGCGTCGCCGACGCGGCCGTCATCGTCGTGAACGGAAAATCCGGCGTCGAGGTGGGCACCCAGAAGGCGTGGGAGTTCTGCGAGCAGTATCACCTGCCCCGCATTATCTTTGTCACCAATATGGACGACGACAACGCCAGCTACCGCCAGGTCATCGAGGACCTTCAGGGGCTCTACGGCAAAAAGATCGCTCCGTTCCATCTGCCCATCCGCGAGAACGAGCGGTTTGTGGGCTTCGTCAACGTGGTTAAAATGAAGGGCCGCCGCTTCTTAAGCTTAAGCGATTACGAGGAGTGCGAGATCCCCGATTACTCCATGAAGAACCTGGAAATGTGCCGCGAGGCCCTTTTAGAGGCCGTGGCCGAGACCAGCGAGGAGTATATGGACCGGTACTTTGCCGGTGAGGAATTTACTTACGACGAGATCTCCATCGCCCTTCGCCAGCACGTGATGGACTGCTCTATCGTGCCCGTTTTGATGGGCGCCGGCGTAAACGGCCAGGGCACCACCATGCTGCTCCAGGCGGTGGAAAAATATTTCGCCTCCCCTGAAAAGCTTGAGGTGACCGGAACCAACGCCGCCACGGGAGAGCTGTTCGAGGCCAACTATCAGGACGCCAATCCCTTGAGCGTCAAGGTCTGGAAGACCCTGGTGGATCCCTTTATCGGAAAATATTCCTATGTAAAGGTGTGCTCCGGCGTGCTCCGCTCCGACAGCGTCCTTTACAACGCCAATAAAGAAACGGATGAAAAGATCGGAAAACTCTATGTGATGAGGGGCAAGGAGGCCATCGAGGTATCGGCCCTGCGAAGCGGCGACATCGGCGCCATTTCCAAGCTCTCCGTAACCTCCACCGGCGACACCCTTTCTACCAAGGCGGTTCCGGTAATTTACGACAGGCCCGAGATTTCAAAGCCCTACACCTACATGGCTTATAAGGCCAAGAACAAGGGCGACGAGGATAAGCTGGCTTCCTCCTTGAGCAAGCTGATGGAGGAGGATCTCACCTTAAAGACTGTAAACGACAAGGAAAACCGCCAGAGTCTGATCTACGGCATCGGCGACCAGCAGCTGGACGTGGTGGTGAGCAAGCTTGCCAGCCGCTATAAAGTAGAGATCGAGCTTTCAAAGCCCAGGATCGCGTTCCGCGAGACCATCAGAGGCAAGGTCAAGGTGCAGGGCAAGCACAAGAAGCAGTCCGGCGGCCATGGCCAGTACGGCGACGTGGTGATCGAGTTCGAGCCCTCCGGCGATCTGGAGAAGCCTTACGTATTTGAAGAAAAGATCGTGGGCGGCGTAGTTCCCAAGAACTACTTCCCCGCCGTTGAAAAGGGTATCCAGGAATCCGTTCTCAAGGGGCCGCTGGCAGGCTATCCCGTTGTGGGTCTCAAGGCCACGCTGGTGTTCGGCTCTTATCATCCGGTGGATTCCTCGGAAATGGCCTTTAAGCTGGCCACGATCCTGGCCGTGAAGAAGGCCTTCGCAGAGCCCGACGCGAAGCCCGTCCTGCTGGAGCCCATCGCTTCCCTGAAGGTGAAGGTGCCCGACAAGTTTACAGGCGACATCATGGGCGACCTCAATAAGAGAAGGGGCCGCGTGCTGGGAATGAATCCCGACCACAAGGGCAACCAGATCATCGAGGCGGATGTGCCCATGTCCGAGCTTGTGGGTTATTCCACAGACCTGCGTTCCATGACAGGCGGAATCGGCTCCTTCGAGTACGAGTTTGCCCGCTACGAGCAGGCGCCCGGCGACGTTCAGGCCAGGGAAATCGCCGCAAGGGCAGCGGAAGAGTCATAAAATCAAAAAAGCGCGGGGCAGATGGTTTTCCATCTGCCCCGTTTTTCATGCTTCCTCGTCCTTCTTTTCCACCACGAGAGAATCCGGCTCTTCGGCCTTAAATACGTATCCGCAGTCGCAGGGCGTATCCTCCGTGATCTTTCCTCTGATGGTGAACACCTCCACCTCTGCTCCGCACTGGGGGCAGATCCGGTCCTCCGGAACGGGAGTCCTGTATTTCGCTTCGCATCCGTCAATGGCAGCCATAAAAATCCCTCCTTTTTTCTTTATTATAATCCTTTTTGAAAAGGAAGGAAAGGGTGTTTTTTTCCCGGCCTCCATGCTATAATAAATCCATTAACGGCAAAAAAGGGATGGAGGACAGCCATGGAGACAAGAAAGATCTTACGGAATAAATATTATCTCTACATGACGGAATTTTTTGCGGGAATGTCGGTGATGGCGGTGGAGCTGGCGGCCAGCAGGCTTCTGGCCCCCTATTTCAGCTCATCCCAGATCGTGTACACCATCATCATCGGGACGGTGATGATCGCCATGGCGCTGGGGAACATCTGGGGCGGACGCCGGGCCGATAAAAACCCCAACCCGGACAGGCTCTATATGCGGCTCATCATCGCGGCGGTGTGGATCGCGGCGATTCCTTTGGTGGGAAAGTACATTATCCTGGGCATCTCGGCCCTGCTGGTCTTTACGGTAAACAGCAACCTGCTGATCTGGGCGGCGTTTCTCACCTGCATGGTGATCTTCGTCTTTCCCCTGTTCCTTCTGGGAACCGTCACCCCCTCCCTGGTCAAATACACCATGGACAGCCTCGAGGACAGCGGAAAAATCGTGGGCACCCTTGGGGCCTTTAACACGGTGGGGAGCATCATCGGCACCTTTCTTCCCACCTTTGTGACCATCCCGGCGGTGGGCACCTCCGTCACCTTTCTGATCTTTTCTGGGATCCTTCTGGTGCTGGGGCTCATTTACTTTATCAGCGCCAGGGCGAAGCCGGTGAAATGCGCGGTGGGGGCGGTTCTGTTCCTGGCCTGCATCAGCTCCGCGGCCTTTGACAGCTTTGCCTTCTGGGAAAAGGATCTGGTCTACGAGGGAGAGTCCATCTACAATTATCTTCAGGTGAAGGAGGACGAGGAGCGGGTGACCCTGTCCACCAACGTGCTTTTCGGCGTCCAGTCCATTATGATGAAGGACGACAGCCTCACAGGCATGTACTATGATTACGCCCTGGCGGCGCCGGTGATGGCCGGGGCCGAAGAGAAGGAGTCCCTCAAGGTGCTGATTCTGGGAATGGGGACAGGCACCTACGGAAAGCAGTGCGAGCGGTATTTTGACGGCGTTTCCGTGGAGGGCGTGGAGATCGACCAGAAGATATCCGACCTGGCCAGGGAATATTTTGAGCTTCCCCCGGAGGTGGAGGTGACCACCTATGACGGCCGCGCCTACCTGAACGTGAACCGGGAGCGCTACGACGTGATTATGGTGGACGCCTATCAGGATATTACGATCCCCTTCCAGATGTCCTCGGTGGAATTCTTTACCATGGTGCGGGACCATCTTACGGAGGACGGCGTCATGGTGGTGAATATGAATATGCACACCGAGGAGGAGGGGAACATCAACCAGTATCTTTCCGATACCATCGCCTCCGTGTTCCCGGAGGTGTATACCGTCAACGTGCCCCGTACCACCAACAGGGAGCTGTTTGCCTCCGCCGACGGAGGCATGATGAAGCGGTTTTCGGCGGGGGTTCCGTCTGTGGAGGACCCGGAGCTCCGGTCGCTCCTTGAGACCGTGTCGGGGGAGCTTGCCCCTTACGAGGACGGCGGCCTTCGCCTCACCGACGACAAGGCCCCGGTGGAGCTTCTTGGAATGTCGGTGATCGACGCTATCATCCAGGAGGAGGTGGGCTATTACCGCCAGATTTTTGAGGAGGAGGGGCTTTCCGGGATCCTGGAAAGCTTTTAAGGGCAGAAAAGTGCCGGAGGCCTGATTTTCAGGCGCTCCGGCTTCCTTCTGCCTTGTTTATTGGATGCCGGGGATTTTGGGGAGGGCCTGGAAGGCCTTCTCAAGCTCCTCGTCGGTGGGGACATAATCTCTCATGCTTCCGTTCAGATAAGCGCTGTAGGCGTTCATATCAAAGTAGCCTGTTCCGGTGAGGCCGAAGAGGATGGTCTTTGCCTCGCCGTTCTCCCTGCATTTAATTGCCTCGTCCATGGCCGCCCGGATGGCGTGGGCTGATTCGGGAGCGGGGAGGATGGTCTCCTGCTTGGCGAAGAAGACGGCCGCCTCGAATACCTTTGTCTGCTCCACGGACACCGCCTCCATATAGCCGTCGTGGTAGAGCTTGGAGAGGATGGGGGACATGCCGTGGTAGCGGAGGCCGCCCGCATGGTTGGCGGAGGGGATGAAGCCGCAGCCTAAGGTGTACATCCTTGCCAGGGGCGTCACCTTTCCGGTGTCGCAGAAATCGTAGGCGTAGCGCCCTCTTGTGAGGGAAGGGCAGGAGGCGGGCTCCACGGCGACGATCCGGGGATCGGCCTTTCCGGTGAGCTTATCCTGCATGAAGGGGGCGATCAGGCCGCCTAAGTTGGAGCCGCCCCCGGCGCACCCGATCACAATGTCGGGATACTCATCCAACATCTCCATGGCCGTTTTGGATTCCAGGCCGATCACGGACTGGTGAAGCAGCACCTGGTTTAAGACGGAGCCAAGCACGTAGCGGCAGCCCTCGGTGGTGACCGCCTTCTCCACCGCCTCGGAGATGGCGCAGCCCAGGCTTCCCGTGGTATTGGGATCCTTCGCTAAGATCGCGCGGCCCGCCTCAGTGGTATTGCTGGGGCTGGGGATGATCTCGCCGTCGAAGGTCTGGATGATGGCCTTGCGGAAGGGCTTCTGCTCATAGGAGCATTTCACCATGTAGACCGTCAGCGGGATCCCGTAGTAGGAGCAGGCCTCCGCCAGGGCCGTGCCCCACTGGCCCGCGCCGGTCTCGGTGGTGAGGCTGGTGAGCCCCTGCTTCCTGGCGTAGTAGGCCTGGGCGATGGCGGAATTGAGCTTGTGGCTTCCGGAGGTGTTGTTGCCCTCGAACTTATAATAGATCTTTGCGGGGGTTTTCAGGGCCTTTTCCAGGTTGTAGGCCCGGATCAGGGGCGAGGGGCGGTACATCTTGTAGAAATCCTGGATCTCCTCGGGAATATCCACGTACCGGGTCTCATTGTCCATTTCCTGATGGGCCAGCTCCTTGCAGAAGATGGGGTAGAGGTCCTCCTCCCTGACCGGTTTAAAGTCGGCCGGGCTTAACATGGGGTCGGGAAGCTCCTTCATATCGGCCCGCAGGTTATACCACTGCTTCGGCAGCTGGTCTTCGGTGAGATAGAGTCTGTGGGGAATTTTCGTCATGGTCGTGTCCTCCTGTTCTGTGATAATCTCGACTGCGGGGCGTTTTTTTCGGGATGGAGGAAGCGTGAAACAAAAAAACAGGCCTTGCCCCTTTACTGGGACAAAAGCCTGTATCGCTTCTGCGGTACCACCCGGTTTGATGAATACTCATCCGCTTGCTCCGTATGCAGTCACATACGCTTCCTTGGTAACGGGTGAAGATCCCGTCAGGTATTACTGGGCCGATGGCCGTTCTCCCTGCCCTCCTGAGTCCATTCGCTATCGGTTTCCTGCTCCCTTTCACCGGCCGGAAGCTCTCTGTAAGGAACGCCTGATACCTACTTCTCTCAGTCAACGGTTTGCTGTTGTTAATACTATACGCTGAAAACCGGGAAAATGTCAACTGTTTTTTGAATTTATTTTTTTGTAGGCGCTGGGGGTCATCCCCGTGAGGCGCTTGAAGGTCTCCGAGAAGTAGCTGCTGCTCTGGAAGCCCGTCTGCTCCGCGATCTCCGTCATGGAGAGGCCGCCCTTTGCCAGCATGGACATGGCCGCCGTGATCCGGCAGGAGATCACATAGTCGATGGGGCTCTGGTGCAGAAAACGGCGGAACAGGCGGCAGCACTCGCTCTGGCTTAAGGAGCAGGCCGAGGCGATGGAGGCCAGGGTGATGGGAGAGCGGAAAGAGGACTGGATATAGGTCATGGCCTCCTTCATGCGGGCGGTGTCCCGGTCGGCCCCGGGAAGTCCCTCCGGAGAGTCCATGGCGTTTTCCCATAAAAGCCGCCAGAGGAAGAAGAGCCGCTCCGCTGTCCGGAGCTCTCTGTGTGGAGGCTTTTCCCGCTCCATGTCGGTGATCTGAAGGGCCGTCTCAAAAAACTGCTTCTGCCAGGGAACGGACGGGGACAGTTTAAAGCCGTTAAAGCCGGGAGACAGCATGACCGGCGCCACATATTGGTCATAGAGGACGGTGCCCGGTTCCCCGAAAAAGCGGGGAGAAAACAGCAGGGCCTCGTACAGGCAGCCGCCGTCTCCGCCGTCGGAGTAGCCGTGGAGGCAGTTGGAATTGAAAAAGACCCCTTCCCCCGCTTTCAGGAGAAAGGAGCGGCTTCCCGCGTGGCATAAAAGCTGTCCCCTGGTCACCAGGGCCAGCTCAAATTCAGGGTGCCAGTGGACCGCCACCCTTTTGAGAATAAAGTCCGAGATGTCCTCGTGCTCGATCATCACCAGGAAGCGGCTGTCTAAGGGGCGCAGAAGCTCCCTCTGGTTTTCGTCTGTGTAAATGACCCGCTTTTCCATGAAGCCTCCTTGAACGTGTATAATCTGATTGTATACAGAGGCAGGGGAAAAATCAAGGGGCCCGCATTGAAAATCCCGCCCGGATGTGGTAATATGGGTTCAGCTTTAAGGGATTAAAATCGAGGTGGATTCTATGATAAAAGAAAATCTGGAAGCGGTGGAGAAACGGGTGCAGGACGCCTGTAAGCGGGCGGGGCGAAGCCGGGACGAGGTCACCCTCATCGCGGTCAGCAAGACAAAGCCGGTGTCTCTCATCAGGGAGGCCATGGCCTGCGGGCAGGTGGATTTCGGAGAGAACAAGGTGCAGGAGCTCTGTAAAAAGCAGGAGGAGATCAGGGAGCCGCTCCGGTGGCATCTCATCGGCCACTTGCAGCGCAACAAGGTGAAATACGTCGTGGATAAGGCCTGCCTGATTCATTCGGTGGATTCGGAGCGCCTGGCCCAGGAAATCCAGAAGGAGGCGGCAAAGCGTGACCTCGTCTGCCCCGTCCTGGTGGAGGTAAACGTGGGGGGCGAGGAGACCAAGAGCGGCGTTTCGCCTCAGGAGGCCCTTCCTCTGGTGCGCTCCATAGCGGCCCTTCCCAACGTGAAGGTCAAGGGCCTTATGACGGTGGCTCCGCCGGTGGAGAAGCCGGAGGACGCGCGCATTTATTTTAAGGAGCTTCGGGAGCTGGCAGATACCATCCGGAAGGAGGCCATACCCGGCGTGGAGATGAAGGAGCTTTCCATGGGGATGACCGGCGATTTCGAGGCGGCCATCGAGGAGGGCGCCACCATGGTGCGGGTGGGAACCGCCATCTTCGGGGCCAGGGATTACGGGACAACGAAATAGAGCGGAAACGGCGCGGGAAGATTCCCGCGCTTTTTTGCTGCGCTGAAAGGAAACGCTCACTTTTTGCAGGGCCCTCGCATAGGATAAGGGGAAGAAACGCGCGGAGGCGTCCATGCCCGACGAAAAGCTGGAAAATGTCCTGAATCTGGCCCTTGAGGTGCCGGAGAGGGAGCGGGCCCGCTCCATGGATCTGAACGTGGGCTACAGCGAGGCAGAGCGCACCTGGGATCTGATCGTCAAATACACGGGAGACATCGGGGAGCTTGTGGAGGAGGGGGCCGCTGTGACGGAGCTTCTCACCAACTACGCCGTGGTGACCGTCCCGGAGTCCCAGGTGGAGTCCCTGACCGCCCACCCGCGGATTGAATATGTGGAAAAGCCAAAAAGGCTCCTGCTGGAGGCGGAGACCGGAAGAAGGGCCTCCTGCGCGGCGCCGGTCCAGACAGGGACAGAGGGACTTACGGGAAGGGGCGTGGTCATCGCCGTCATCGATTCCGGGGTGGACTACTGGCTGGAGGATTTCCTGGACGGGGAGGGGGGCTCCAGAATCCTTTTTCTCTGGGATCAGACAATCCCCGGAAGCCCGCCTGAGGGCTACCGGCTGGGAACAGAGTATACAAAGGAGCAGCTGGACGCGGCCATCGCCTCGGGGGACCGGTCCCCGGCGCCCTCAAGGGATCTGGCGGATCACGGGACGCCGGTGGCGGGGATTGCCGCCGGAAACGGAGGAGAGGGCGGGAACCGGTACCGGGGAATGGCGCCGGAGAGCAGCCTCATCGTGGTGAAGCTGGGGGACGCGAAGGGCGGCTTTCCCCGCACCACGGAGTTAATGCAGGCGGTGGACTACGCCGTCAGGAAAATGCTGCAATACGGCTTTCCCATGGTGGTCAATTTAAGCTTCGGGAATACTTACGGCTCCCACGAGGGGGATTCCCTCCTGGAGCGGTATCTGGACGACGTCTCCAACCTGGGCCGCCTTTCCATCTGCGTGGGAAGCGGAAACGAGGGGGTGGGAAACGGCCATGCGGCGGGGCTGCTTTCGGATCCGCCCGCGGGGGGAGCGGGGAGAAGCGGCTCTGTCCTCACCCGCCTCATTGTGGGCCAGTACGAGACGGGGCTTACGGTGCAGCTCTGGAAATCCTATGTGGATGAATTCGAGGTGCGGCTGGTGACGCCCTCGGGCCTGCGGCTGGGGCCCTTCGGCCGCAGCCAGCCCGTAAGCCGCCTGAATATCCCGGGAGCGGACGTCTATGTGTATTACGGGGAGCCCATCCCCTACAGCAGCGCCCAGGAGATTTATTTTGACTTCATCCCCTCGGGGGATTATCTGGACAGCGGTATCTACGGCTTTGAGTTTACTCCCCTGCGGATCGTGGAGGGCCGGTTCGACCTGTGGCTTCCGGGAGAAACGGTCCGGGGCCGCTCCACCCGCTTTGCCTCCCCCTCGCCGGACGTGACCCTCACCATCCCCGGGACGGCGTCTGGGGTCATCACGGTGGGGGCCTATGACAGCCGGTATCTCACCTACGCCGATTTTTCCGGGCGGGGCTATACCAGGGTCACCGGCCGGGTGAAGCCGGATCTGGCGGCGCCGGGCGTGGAGGTGGAGACGGTGCGGGCGGGCGGCGGCTACGGGACTTATACGGGAACCTCCTTCGCCGCGCCCTTTGTTTCGGGGGCGGCGGCCCTTTTGATGGAGTGGGGCATTGTAAGGGGGAACGACCCCTATCTTTACGGTGAAAAGCTGAAGGCCTATCTTCACCGCGGGGCCAGGCCCCTTCCCGGTTTTTCCGTCTATCCGAATCCCCAGGTGGGCTACGGGGCCTTGTGCGTGTCGGAAAGCCTGCCCTAAAAGTGTCTTTTCTATTGCCGGGGGCCGTGGTATACTAGACTATATTTACAGGAACCGGCATATAATATAAGAAGGCAGGTGGCAGCGTGAACATCAGAGAGCAGCTTGAAGAGCTGGAAGCAAGGAATTTGAGCCCCTTTGCCTCCCTCAGCAGGAATACGAAGGGACGGGACAGGGAGGAGGAGCCCTGCGACATCCGCCCCGCCTATCAGCGGGACAGGGACCGGATTCTCCACTGCAAATCCTTCCGTAGGCTGAAGCATAAGACCCAGGTGTTTCTCTCCCCCGTGGGGGACCATTACCGCACCAGGCTCACCCATACCCTGGAGGTGGCGCAGATCGCCAGGACCATCTCAAAATCCCTGCGGCTCAACGAGGAGCTGACGGAGGCCATCGCCCTGGGCCACGATCTGGGCCACACTCCCTTCGGTCATGCCGGGGAGGACGCTTTAAATTCCGTGTGCTCAGAGGGCTTCGCCCATTATAAGCAGAGCGTGCGCGTGGTGGAGCGGCTGGAAAAGAACGGGCGGGGCTTAAACCTCACCTGGGAGGTGCGCGACGGGATCTTAAACCACAGGACGGCGGGCACGCCCCACACCCTCGAGGGGAAGGTGGTGCGTCTCTCCGACAAGATCGCCTACATCAACCACGACATTGACGACGCCATCCGCGCGGGGATTTTAACAGAGGAGATGCTCCCCGCCCAGTATACCGACATTCTGGGCCACACGGTGCGGGAGCGGCTCAATACGCTGATTCACAGCATCATTGAGAACAGCCTGGGAAAGCCGGAGATCCTCATGGCCGGGGACGTGGAGACGGCCATGCGCGAGCTTCGCGCCTTCATGTTTGAGCGGGTGTACACCAACAGCGTCTCCAAGAAGGAGGACCCCAAGGCAAAGCGGATGCTGGCCGATCTTTTCGGCTACTATATGGGGCATCTGGAGGAGCTTCCCGAGGAATACCGGCTGTTAATGGAGTCGGGGGATTCCAGGGAGCGGGCCGTGTGCGACTATATCGCGGGCATGAGCGACGGCTACGCCATCGACACCTTTACCAAGCTGTTTATCCCGCAGGCGTGGAAAGACTGACAGGGGTTGAGATTATGTATTATCCGGAAGAACTGATCGAGGAGATCCGGGCGAGGAACGACATCGTGGATGTGATCTCCTCCTACGTAAAGCTTCAGAAAAAGGGCGGAACCTATTTCGGGCTCTGCCCGTTCCATAACGAAAAAACGCCCTCTTTTTCGGTGACGCCCTCCAAGCAGATGTACTACTGCTTCGGCTGCGGGGCCGGCGGCAATGTGATCACCTTCCTCATGGAATATGAAAACTTCACCTTCCGGGAGGCGGTGGAGCATCTGGCGGACCGGGCCGGGATTACCCTCCCCAAGGAGGAGCAGAGCGCCGAGGCCAGAAGGCAGGCGGATCTTCGCAGCAGGATCCTCGAGGTCAACAAAGAGGCGGGGAAATATTTCTACCGTCAGTTAAAGGGCAGGAACGGAAAGCGGGCCTGGGATTACCTTACGGGCCGGGGCCTCACGGAGGAGACCATCCGCCGGTTCGGCTTAGGCTACGCCAACATGTACAGCGACGACCTTTACCGGTACTTAAAGCAGAAGGGCTACAGCGACAGCCTGTTAAAGGAGACGGGCCTGGTGACTCTTTCTGAGAAGGGCGGCCGGGACAAGTTCTGGAACCGGGTCATGTTTCCCATTATGGACGCCAACAGCAGGATCATCGGCTTCGGCGGCCGGGTCATGGGAGACGGGGAGCCCAAATATCTGAACTCTCCCGAGACGAAGGTCTTTGACAAGAGCCGGAACCTTTACGGCTTAAACTACGCCAGGACCTGGAGAAAGCCCTACATGCTGATCTGCGAGGGCTATATGGATGTGATCTCCATGCAGCAGGCGGGCTTTACGGGGGCGGTGGCCTCGCTGGGAACGGCCTTTACGCCGGGACACGCCAATCTCTTAAAGCGTTACACCAGCCAGGCCATCCTCACCTACGACAGCGACGGGGCCGGGGTGAAGGCGGCCCTCAGGGCCATCCCCATTTTAAAGGAGGCGGGGATCTCGGCGAAGGTGCTGAACTTAAAGCCCTATAAGGATCCCGACGAGTTTATGAAAAACCTGGGGGCGGAGGCCTTCGAGCAGCGGATCCGCGAGGCGGAAAACAGCTTTCTTTTCGAGATGGACGTGCTGCATGGTCAGTACGATATGAAGGATCCCGAGCAGAAAACGGCCTTCCACAACGCCCTGGCCAAAAGCCTGCTTCGGTTTCCCGACAAGCTGGAGCGGGAAAATTATATGGAGGCGGCGGCCCGCAGATACAGCGTGGAGCCGGAGGGCCTAAAGGCTCTGGTGAACCGCCTGGGAGGAAGGACGGGCCTCGCGGCCGTATCCTCTGCCCCTTTGCGGGAGAGCCGTGGGAAAAAGCCGAAGGCCGACGGGATCCGCCAGTCGGAGCGGCTGCTTCTCACCTGGCTTGCGGAGGAGCCGGCGGCCTATGACGCCGTAAAGGACATCCTTTCGCCGGAGGATTTTTCCGAGGGCCTTTACAGGCGGGCGGCGGCCATGGTCTTTGAGGGCCTTGAGGCGGGAACTCTCTCGCCCGCGGGCGTACTGGACCATTTTATCAACGATGAAGAAGAATACCGGGAAGTGGCGGCGCTTTTCAACACCTCGCTTCCGGAGCTTACAAAGGAAGAGCGGGAGAAGGCTTTTTCGGAGACCGTAAAGCGGATCAGGCGGCGGAGCCTGGAGGAAAAGAGCAGAAACGTCACGGACGTGGCCGCCCTTCAGGCTCTCATAAAGGAGCAGGCAGAGCTTTCGGAACTGCATATTTCTCTCAATTAAGGATAGAATATAGCCGAACAGGAAACGGCGACGGAAGGATGGGAGAAGCATGAACGCAGCCACGCTCCGGTTTGAGGACAAGCTGGCGGGCCTTTTGAGGCTGGCGGAAAAAAAGCACAACTGCCTGGATTACCAGGAGATCATGGACGCTCTGGGAGACGACGGCATGGATCCGGAGCGGATCGACCGGGTGTTCCAGGCCCTTGAGGCCGGAGGGGTGGAGATCCAAAGCGACTCGCTGGAGGAGCTTCTGCTTCCCGTGGAGGATAAAGACGGCGTGCCCGAGACGGAGGGCGCCTCCGACGCCGGGGATCCGGTGCGGATGTATTTAAAGGAGATCGGCAAGATCCCCCTGCTTACGCCCGCCGAGGAGACGGAGCTGGGAAGGCGGGCCGCCGAGGGCGACGAGGAGGCCGGGCGCAGGCTGGCCGAGGCGAACCTGCGACTGGTGGTGAGCATCGCCAAGCGCTACGGAGGCCGGGGGATGCAGTTCCTTGACCTGATCCAGGAGGGAAACCTGGGGCTGATGCGGGCCGTGGAAAAATTCGATTACCGGAAAGGCTATAAGTTCAGCACCTACGCCACCTGGTGGATCCGTCAGGCCATTACAAGGGCCATCGCCGACCAGGGGCGCACGATCCGGATTCCGGTGCACATGGTGGAGACCATCAACCGGGTGCTGCGCGCTTCCAGAAGGCTGACCCAGGAAAACGGCAGGGAGCCGGGGGTGGAAGAGCTGGCAAGGGAGCTTAAGCTGCCCCCGGAGAGGATCCAGGAGATCTTAAAGCTCTCTCTGGAGCCGGTGTCTTTGGAGACGCCGGTGGGCGAGGAGGAGGACAGCCACCTTTCGGATTTCATCCAGGACGAGCGGGTCCAGATCCCGGCCGAGGCGGCTGTGCGCAGTATGTTAAGAGAGCAGCTGGGCGAGGTGTTAGGAACCCTCTCGGAACGGGAGCGGCAGGTGCTCTGTATGCGGTTCGGGCTTCTGGACGGCCAGGGCCGCACCCTGGAGGAGGTGGGGCGCCAGTGGGGCGTCACCAGGGAGCGGATCCGCCAGATCGAGGCCAAGGCCCTGCGGAAGCTGCGCCACCCCAGCAGAAGCCGGAAGCTTAAGGATTATCTGGAATAAAGGAGCGGGAGCATGGAGCTTTCAAAGCGGCTGGCGGCCATCGCCGCCATGGCAGAGCCGGGGGACCGGCTGGCCGACATCGGCACGGATCACGGCTATCTGCCGATCTATCTTGTGGAACAGAATATCGCGCCGTCTGCCATCGCCATGGACGTGGTGGAGGGGCCTCTGGCCAGGGCATCCGCCCATGTGAGGGAGCACGGGCTGGAGGAAAAGATCGTTTTAAGAAAAAGCGACGGCTTTGAAAAGCTCCTTCCCGGCGAGGCGGACGCGGCGGTGATCGCCGGAATGGGCGGCCCTTTGATGATCCGGATCCTTGAGGAGGGAAAGAAAACGGCGGAGAGCCTTAAATACCTGATCCTCTCCCCCCAGTCGGAGCTTCCGAAGGTGCGCCGGTATCTGGCGGAAAACCGCTATGAGACCGTGGCCGAGGCCATGGCCCTGGAGGACGGAAAATATTATACGGTGATGAAGGTGCTTCCGGGAGCGGGGACGGGCGGCCCTCTCCCCTACATAGAGGAAAAATACGGAACATGCCTGCTGCGGGCAAGGGATCCGGTGCTTTTTTCCTGGCTCATAAAAGAACGGGAGACGCTGGATGCGCTGCGGGTCTCCCTTTTACAGGCGGGCTCTGAGCGGGCGAAGGAGCGGCTGGCCCAGGTGGAGCGGGAGCTGGAAACGGCGGCGGAGGCCATAAGGCTTTACAAAGGAGGAGAAGGCTGTGATCAGATGTGAGGATATTGCCAGGTGGTTTGACGGAAACTGGCCGGAGTCTCTGGCCTGTGAATGGGACAATGTGGGGCTTCTGGCCGGGCGGAGGGACCGGGAGGTACAAAAGGTCTATATCGCCCTGGACGCCACGGAGGAGACCGTACAGGCGGCTATAGATCAGGGCGCGCAGATGCTCATCACCCACCACCCCCTGATTTTCAGGGCCAGAAAGCGGATCACCGACGGCGACAGCGTGGGAAGAAGGCTTCTGGCGCTGATCCGGTCGGATCTTTCCTATTACGCGGGCCATACCAGCTTCGATATTGCCCGGGGCGGCATGGGGGATCTGGCCGCCGCCCGGCTTCTGGAGGCCTTTCCCGGAGCCGTTTCGGAAGGGCCGCTGGAAAGGACGGGGGAGCAGGACGGGCTCCCCGTGGGCGTGGGGAAGATTCTGGAGCTTCCGGAGGCGGTTTCGGTGGAGCGGCTTTCAGAGGAAGTCAAAAGAAAGTTTTCCCTTCCCTTTGTGAACGTTTACGGCGGCGCCTCCCGTAAGGTGAGGCGGATCGCCGTATCCCCCGGCTCAGGAAAGGGCATGGGGGAGCAGGCTCTCGCGGCGGGGGTGGAGGCCCTCATCACCGGCGACATGGGCCACCACGACGGGCTCGACCTTCTGGACGAGGGAATCGCCCTTCTGGACGCGGGCCACTACGGGCTTGAGCACATTTTTGTGGACGAGACGGCAGAGCGGCTTTCCCGGGCGGGCTTCAGCCTTGAGATCGTGAAGGCGCCCCTTTCTTACCCCAGCAGGATACTTTAGGAGGAAACGCCATGTGGACAGTATTTCATGGAGATCGGGAATATCAGGTAAAGGAGGGCGAGACCCTTCTGGAGTTTTCGCAGAAGGTCCGCGAAGAATACGGGCACGACATTCTCCTGGCCTCTGTGGACGGGAAGCTCTCGGAGCTTTTCAAGCCGGTGAAGGACAAAAGCCGCGTGGAGTTTTTCACGGCGGCTGATAAGCCGGGCTTCCAGACCTACAGGCGCAGCATGATCCTTCTTCTGATGCGGGCCATTTACAGGGCCGCGGGCCGCCACGTCCTGGATAAGGTGCTGGTGGATTTCGCCATCAGCAAGGGCGTCTACGTGGACGTGCGGGGAAGCGTCGCGGTGGATCAGGCCTTCGCCGGCCGGGTGGAGGCGGCCATGCGGCAGATGGTGGAGGAGCGGATCCCCTTAAAAAAGCGCAGCGTCCCCCTGGACGAGGCCATGGAGCTTTTCGCCAGATACAGGATGTACGATAAAGAAAAGCTGTTCCACTACCGCCGGGTCTCCAAGGTCAACATCTACAGCATCAAGGAGTTCGAGGATTATTATTACGGCTACATGGTGCCCGATACGGGGTATCTGAAATATTTTAAGCTCTACGCCTTCGACGGCGGCCTGGTCCTCCAGATGCCCCTTCAGAAGGAGCCGGAGCAGGTGCCGCCCTTTGAGCCGGGGAAAAAGGTCTACCTGTGCCAGAAGGAATCCTCCCGCTGGGGCGAGGCCCTGGGAGTGGACACGGTGGGCGATCTGAACGACAGGGTGGTGGACGGGACCATCGGAGAGCTGATCTTAGTGCAGGAGGCCCTTCAGGAGCAGCGGATCGGCCAGATCGCCGCGGCCATTGCCGGGGACAGGAAAAAGAAATTCGTGATGATCGCCGGCCCCTCCTCGTCGGGAAAGACCACCTTCTCCCACCGGCTCTCCATACAGCTTCGGACCCTGGGGCTTACGCCCCACCCCATCGCTGTGGACAATTATTTTGTGAACCGCGAGGATACGCCGAAGGATGAAAACGGCGAGTACAACTTCGAGTGCCTGGAGGCCATCGACATCGAGGGCTTCAACCGGGATATGACGGCCCTTCTGGAGGGAAAGACCGTCTCCATGCCCACCTTTAATTTCAAGAAGGGAAAGCGGGAGTACCGGGGAGACACCCTGACGCTGGGGCCCGACGACATTCTGGTGATCGAGGGCATCCACGGCCTCAACGACAGGCTTTCCCACAGCCTTTCCCCGGAGTACAAATATAAGATTTACATAAGCGCCCTGACCCAGCTCAACGTGGACGAGCACAACCGGATTCCCAGCACCGACGGGCGGCTGATCCGCAGGATGGTGCGGGACGCCCGCACCCGCGGCACCTCGGCCAGGGAGACCATCGCCATGTGGCCCTCGGTGCGCCGGGGAGAGGAGGAGAACATCTTCCCCTACCAGGAATCGGCGGACGTGGTGTTCAACTCGGCGCTGATCTATGAGCTGGCGGTGTTAAAGCCCTACGCGGAGCCTCTGCTCTTCGGAATCCCCAGGGAGGCGGAGGAGTATGTGGAGGCCAAGCGGCTCCTTAAGTTTTTCGATTATTTCCTCACGGTCACCGGAGATGACATCCCCCAAAATTCCCTGCTGCGGGAGTTTATCGGCGGCAGCTGCTTCCGCGTGTAGAGCCTTGAAATTTGAGGGAAGCTGTGTTATGATACCACAGAGCAGGATGGATGGTCGCGGCTGCGGGAACGAAAGGCCGCAGGCGAGGAAAGTCCGGGCTTCACAGGGCAGGATGCCGGATAACATCCGGTGGAGGCGACTCCAAGGACAGTGCAACAGAAATGTACCGCCGGCAAAGGCCGGTAAGGGTGGAAGGGCAGTGTAAGAGACTACCGCCCTCCTGGTAACAGGAGGGGCACATGTAAACCCCATCCGAAGCAAGACCGAACAGAAAGCGTAAGGCGGCCCGTCTGCTTTCGGGTAGGTCGCTTGAGCCTTCCGGCAACGGAAGGCCTAGACAGATGACCATCCGCGACAGAACCCGGCTTATAGTCCTGCTCCTTAAACGGCCCGAACGGGCCGTTTTTTATTTCGGAAAAGGGCGGGCGCAGGAACCGTTTTTGTATATGACAAAGGGACGGTTCTGTGCTATACTGGATAAAGAAGCTTTAAAAACCACATGAAGGAGTAAGAAAACGACATGAAACGGATTGCGCGGTTTGAAAAGGTCAGCCGGGAACGGTTCAAGGAGGATTTCGCCGATACCTTCGGGCCGGAAGGCTGGGAGGAGGCCTACGACAGGGCGGCCCTGCCAAGAAGGGCCACCGCCGGATCGGCGGGCTACGATTTTGTGACGCCCGTTCCGGTATGCTTAAAGCCGGGGGAATCGGTGAAGATCCCCACGGGGATCAGGGCGTATATGGAGGAAGGCTGGGTGCTCCAGATCTATCCCAGAAGCGGCCTGGGCTTTAAATACAGGCTCCAGATGAACAACACCGTGGGCATCATCGACAGCGACTACTACAGCTCCGACAACGAGGGCCATATCTTCATCAAGATTACCAACGACAGCCGGGAGGGAAAAACGGTGGAGCTTCCGGCGGGGAGCGGCTTCGCCCAGGGGATCTTCATGGAGTTCGGGATTACCGCCGACGATGACGCCGGCGACATCAGAAACGGCGGCTTCGGAAGCACCGGAATATAAAAGAGAGGGGAGTAAAAACGATGAGCGAGTATGTGATCATGACAGATTCCTCCTGCGATCTGCCGGAGGACTACATTAAGGAACACGGGCTGGATGTCTTAAGCCTTCTTTATAACCTTGAGGGCACCATCTACGGGGCGGACAACCAGCTGGACATCAAGGATTTCTACGCCAGGATGCGGGCGGGCAGCATGCCCACCACCATGGCCGTAAATCCGGAGGACGTGGCGGCGGCCATGAGAAAGCATCTGGCGGCGGGGAAGGACGTGCTCTATATCGCCTTTTCCTCAGGGCTTTCCGCCAGCTGCCAGAATTCCATCATCGCGGCCAATGACGTAAAAGAGGAGTTTCCCGACAGAAAGGTGTTTGTGGTGGATTCCCTCTGCGCCTCCATGGGCCAGGGGCTCTTTGTCCACTATGCCCTGAAAAAGCAGGCCGAGGGACTTTCTTTGGAGGAGAACGTGAAGTGGCTTGAGGACCATAAGCTGAACATCTGCCATCAGTTTACGGTGGACGACCTCCATCATCTTCACCGGGGCGGCCGCGTCTCCAGGACCACGGCGATTCTGGGAACCCTGATCAACGTAAAGCCGGTGCTCCATGTGGACAACGAGGGAAAGCTGGTGTCCCTCTATAACGTCCGGGGCAGGAAAAAGGCCATCCAGGCTCTGGTGAACAACATGGAAAAGACCATGGGAGAGTTTAAGGACAAAAACGACGACATTTTCATCAGCCACGGCGACTGCATGGACGACGTGCTGTACCTGGAAAAGCTCATTGAGGAGCGGTTCGGGAAGAAGAACTTTTACTGCAACTATGTGGGGGCGGTGATCGGTGCCCATTCAGGCCCCGGCACCCTGGCCCTGTTCTATCTGGGAAGTGAACGCTGATTATTTATGAAGAGACAAAGTAGTATCCGGGCGGCCCTGGCGGCCTGCCTTATGGCCGCGGTTTTAGGGCTTGGCGGCTGCAAAAATCGGGAAAACGCGCAGAATGAAGAGGGACTGGCCCTTTATGAGGAAGGGCGCTGCGGGGAAGCGGCCAAGATGTTCGAGGAGGCCGCGGCGGCCGACGATTCCTGCGCGGAATACAGGCTGAACCTGGCCATGGCCCGCCTGGGGGAAGACGACCCCGAGGGCGCCCTGGCGGCGGCGAAGGAGGCCGAAGGCCTGGCGCCGGAATCGGCGGCGGTGTTTCGCGTCCAGGGGATCATTTACCTGGAGCAGGAGGACTACGGACAGGCGGTTTCCTGTTTTGAGTCCGCCCTGAAAGCGCCCGACGTTACAGAAGCGCTGGAACGGGACGTGCTCCTTTATAAGGCCGAGGCCGAGCTTAAGGGCGGCGATGGAAAACAGGCCGCCGCAGATTACGACAGGCTGATTGAGAACTTCGGCGAGAGCGCCGATTACTGCCTGCTTCGGGGGGCGGCCAGAATGGCCGCAGGAGACCTCGAGGGGGCCGAGGCGGATTTTGACCGGGTGGCGGAGCTTTCTCCGGGCGAGGGCGCGGATGAAAGAGCCCTGGTCTCCTATTATATCGCCCTGGCCCAGATGGAGGGCGGAGGCTGCGAGGAAGCCCTGGCCTCTGTCCGGGAGGGCCTTTCGGAGGCGGAGGACGAAAACCTGATCCGGGAGCTTTCCTACAGCGAGGCCGTCTGCCTGGAAAATTTGGGCGAGTACGAAGCCGCCCTGGAAAAGCTTAAGGCCTACAGGGAGGCCTACGGCGCCGACGAGGCCCTGGACCATGAGATCGCCTTCCTGACCACGAGGGTTCCGGAAACGGAGGCCGCAGGCGGGGAAGCGTCTCAGGAGACGACGCAATGAGCGCCATGATCGACCTGGCCGAAGAAAAAGAACGGGTGATTCTGGTGGGGATCGACTCCTCCGGAGAAAGCGCGTTCTTAGAGGAGCTTGAGGAGCTGGCAAAGACCGCCGGGGCAGAGACGGTGGGAAAGCTGGTGCAGAGCCGGGAGGCGCCCCATCCGGGAACTTATCTGGGCCTTGGAAAACTCGAAGAGCTCAAGGCCCTGGCGGCCGCGAAGGACGCCACCGGCGTGATCTGCGACGACGAGCTTTCTCCGGCCCAGCTTAAGAACATGGAGCAGCTTCTGGAGCTTAAGGTCATGGACAGGACCCTGGTGATCCTGGATATTTTCGCGGCCAGGGCGGCCACCAGGGAGGGCAAGATCCAGGTGGAGCTGGCCCAGTTAAAATACAGGGCGGCCAGACTGGTGGGCCTGCGGGATTCCCTGTCCGGCCTGGGCGGCGGCATCGGCACCAGAGGCCCCGGCGAAAAAAAGCTGGAGGTGGACAGAAGGCTGATCCACAACAGGATCTCCGTATTGAAGGCGGAGCTTGCCGACGTGAAGCGCCACCGGGAGGTGGCCAGAAAACGGCGGGAAAGAAACAAAAAGCCGGTGGCGGCCATCGTGGGCTACACCAACGCCGGGAAATCCACCCTGTTAAATGCCCTTACGGGGGCGGAGGTTCTTTCCGAGGACAAGCTCTTCGCCACCCTGGACCCCACCACCAGAGAATATATGCTTCCCGGAGGGGAGTCCATCCTTCTCACGGATACGGTGGGCTTTATCAGAAAGCTCCCCCATCATCTGGTGGAGGCTTTCAAAAGCACCCTGGAGGAGGCACGGTACGCCGACCTGATCCTCCATGTGGCCGACGTATCCAACCCCGATATGGACAGGCAGCTCCATACGGTCTACGAGACCCTGGAGAGCCTGGAGGTTCTGGGAAAGCCGGTGATCACGCTGTTCAACAAGGCCGACAGGCTTACGGAGCTTCCCATCCTGCGGGATTTCCATGCGGACGAGACCCTGCTGATCTCGGCGAAAACGGGCATGGGACTTGAGGAGCTGGGAGCGCTTCTGGCGGATTTCCTCCGGAAACGCCGGGTCTATGTGGAGCGGCTTTTTCCTTATGCCGAGGCGGGGAAAGTGCATCTTATCAGAGAAAGCGGACGGCTTCTTACGGAGGAATACCGGGAGGACGGGATCTTTGTGACCGGCTACGTGCCGGCCGACATCATCGGAAGGCTGTAAGCCGAAGAAAGGAGAGCAGGATGAGCTTCGCTGACAGAGTTTTTATCGATACCTGTAAGGATATCCTGGCGAATGGCGTCTGGGATACGGATATGGAGGTGCGCCCCCGCTGGGAGGACGGCACGCCCGCCCATACCATAAAAAAGTTCGGCGTGGTGAACCGATACGACCTTTCAAAGGAATTCCCCATCATCACCATCAGAAGGAGCGCCTTTAAGGGGGCCATCGACGAGCTGCTCTGGATCTGGCAGAAAAAGTCCAACCGGGTGGCGGAGCTTAACAGCCACGTGTGGGATTCCTGGGTGGACGAAAACGGCACCATCGGGAAGGCCTACGGCTATCAGCTGGGCGTGAAGCACCAGTATAAAGAGGGAATGTTCGACCAGGTGGACCGGGTTCTTTACGACCTGAAGCACAACCCGGCCAGCCGCAGGATCCTCACCAACATCTACAACCATCACGACCTTCACGAGATGATGCTCTATCCCTGCGCCTACAGCATGACCTTCAACGTGTCGGGGAAAAAGCTCAACGGCATTTTAAACCAGCGCTCCCAGGATATGCTCACGGCCAACAACTGGAATGTGTGCCAGTACGCGGCGCTTCTTTGCATGTTCGCCCAGGTCTCCGGCCTTGAGCCCGGCGAGCTGGTCCATGTGATCGCCGACGCTCATATCTATGACCGCCATGTGCCCATGGTGGAGGAGCTCCTTTCCAGGGAGCCCTACGAGGCGCCGAAGTTCGTGATGGATCCCTCCATAACGGATTTCTACAAGTTTACGGTGGACAGCTTCCGCCTTGAAAATTACCGGTATCATCCCTTTGACCAGAAGATCCCGGTGGCAGTCTGAGAGGAGCCTGATATGAAGATTATTGTGGCGGCGGATGAAAACTGGGCCATCGGAAAGGACGGCGGCCTTCTGTGGCATCTGCCTGAGGATATGAAATTTTTCCGGGAGACCACCACGGGAAACGTGGTGGTCATGGGGCGAAAGACCCTGGACAGCTTTCCCGGCGGAAAGCCCCTTAAAAACCGGGTCAATCTGGTGCTCACGAAAAACCCGGACTTTCACCGGGAGGGCGTACTGACCGCCGGAAGCGTGAAAGAGGCCCTGGAGCGTTTGAGGGAATACGGGCAGAAAGAGGTCTTTGTGATCGGCGGCGGAGATATCTACCGCGAGCTTCTGCCGTACTGTGATACGGCTTATGTGACCCGTGTCTACAGAAGCTATGAGGCGGATACCTTTTTCCCTGATCTTGATGCTTCGGAGCAGTGGGAGCTTTGCGAAGCGGGAGAAAAAAGAGAGCATGAGGGGCTCTGCTATGCTTTTACCTGCTATAGGAGAAAAAAAGCGTAGACAGAATCAGGAAATCGGGTATACTAGAAGCAGGAGGCGGTTTTGCGGCCTCCTGAACTTATAATCTATAACAGAAAGGATAAGGTGAAGCGAAATGAAAAAATATGTATGTGAGCCCTGCGGATATGTGTACGATCCCGAGGTGGGCGATCCCGACAACGGCATCCCCGCCGGAACTGCCTTTGAGGATCTTCCCGAGGACTGGGTATGCCCCATCTGCGGCGTCGGCAAGGATTCCTTTGCCCCTGAAGAATAGGACAGATTAAGGAAAGGATGCGGGAAGGATGAGTATTGTATTTGACAAGGACCTGGAAACGGGAAACGAGCTGATCGACGGCCAGCATAAGGAGCTGATCGACCGTGTCAACAGGCTGGTGGAAAGCTGCACCTCCGGCAAGGAAAAGAACGTGGCGGTCCAGACGCTGGACTTTTTGATGGATTACACCGAGCTCCATTTTGCGGCAGAGGAGAAGCTGCAGGAAGAGGCAGGCTATCCGGAGCTTGAGGGCCATAAAGCCCAGCACGCGCAGTTTAAGAAGGCCGTGGACGAGCTGAGGGAAATGCTTGAGGAGGAGGAAGGCCCCACAGACGCCTTCGTGGCGGCGGTCAACAAGAATATCTCCGACTGGCTGGTAAACCATATCAAGCAGAGCGACAAGAAGGTCGCGGCGTTTGTAAACAAATAAAGAGGATGACTCTATGAAAACCCTGGAACTCAGAGAGAACTTTTATTGGGCCGGCATTGTGGACGATAAGCTGCGGGTGTTTGATATCATTATGGAAACGGAATTTGGCACCACCTACAATTCCTACATCCTGAAAACCGGCGGCCATACCATCCTGTTTGAGACGGCGAAGGAGAAATTTTTCGGGGAATACCTGGAAAAGCTTAAGGAACTCACCGATATCAAGAGCATCGATTATCTGATCGTGGATCACACGGAGCCGGATCACGCGGGGAGCGTGGAGCGGCTGCTGGACTTAAACCCCGGCATGAAGATCGTGGGGACGGGCTGCGCCGTCAGCTTTTTAAAGGAGATCGTAAACCGTGATTTCTGCTCCATCATTGTTTCAGACAATGAGCGGATAGAGATCGGCGATAAGACCCTCCGCTTTCTGGTGGTGCCGAACCTCCACTGGCCGGATACCATGTATACCTATATCGAGGAGGAGCAGATCCTGGTGACCTGCGATTCCTTCGGCTCCCACTACGGGTTTCACGATGTGCTCATGAGCAGGGTGACGGATCACGAGGGCTACATGCGGGCGGCCAAGTATTATTTCGACAATATCATCGGCCCCTTCAGACCCTTTATGCGAGAGGCCTTAAAACGGGTACGGGAGCTGGACGTTTCCATGATCTGCCCCGGCCACGGCCCGGTGTTAGATACGGGGATTGACTTTATGCTCAACACCTACGAGGAATGGTGCACGGTAAAGAACCCCAATCAGAAAAAGACGGTCATCATCCCCTACGTGAGCGCCTACGGATATACGAAGGAGCTCTCTGAGGAGATCGCCCGCGGGATCCGCGACAGCGGCGATATCGAGGTGAGAAGCTACGACATGGTGGAGGCCGATCAGGCCAGGGTCCTGGAAGAGCTTGCCTTTGCCGACGGCATCCTGTTCGGCACGCCCACCATTGTGGGGGAGGCCTTAAAGCCCATCTGGGATCTTACGACCTCTATTTTTGCGGGAACCCATGGAGGCAAGCTGGCCAGCGCCTTCGGCAGCTACGGCTGGAGCGGCGAGGGCGTGCCCCATATCATCGAGCGCTTAAAGCAGCTCCATATGCGGGTGCCCGACGAGGGCTTCCGCGTGCGCTTCAGGCCGGGCGAGGTGGACAGGCTGGACGCCTATGAGTATGGATATAATTTCGGCTGCCTCCTTCAGGAGAAGGAAAACCCCAAGAAGGCCGGCGCCAGAAGGCTGGTCAAGTGCCTGGTGTGCGGCGCCATCTTCGACTCCTCGCTGGAGGTCTGCCCCGTCTGCGGCGTGGGCCGGGAAAACTTTGTCCCCGTTGATGAGGAGACGGTAAGCTTCACGAATAATACAAAGAGCTTTTACATGATCCTGGGGAACGGCGCCGCCGGTTTTTCTGCGGCGAAGGCCATCCGGGAGCGCGATAAGACCGGATCCGTGATTTTGGTATCCGAGGAGCCCTACAGCGCCTACAACAGGCCGATGCTGACAAAAGCGCTGCTTTCCGGCCTGGAGGCTTCCCAGATCGCCATTGAGCCGGAAAGCTGGTACGAGGAAAACAGCGTTGTCCAGATCCTGGGGCGCCGCGTGACGGCGGTGGATCCGAAGGAGAAGGAGGTGACCCTCTCCGACGGGGCGAAATTCAAGTATACGAAGCTGATCTACGCCCTGGGCGCCGAATGCTTTATCCCGCCCATCGAGGGCGCCGGTAAGGCCCAGGTGGTTTCCATCCGCCATCTTGAGGATGTGAAAAAAACAGAGGCGCTGATCCCCGGGGCCCGCCATGCGGCAGTGATCGGCGGCGGCGTTTTGGGCCTTGAGGCCGCCTGGGAGTTGAAAAAGGCCGGCCTTAAGGTGACCGTCCTGGAGGCGGCGCCCATGCTCATGGGCCGCCAGCTTGACGAGGCTGCGGGCGAGATGCTGAAGGCGATCGGAGAAGGCGTCGGTATTTCTATTTACACAGGCGTGCAGGCGGCCGCCATCGAGGGGACAGACGCCGTAAGCGGCGTGCGCCTGGCAGACGGGACGGTGATCCCGGCCGAGCTGGTGGTGATTTCCGCGGGCGTGCGTGCCAATACCGCCCTGGCGTCGGCGGCCGGTCTGGAAACAGAGCGGGCCGTGGTGGTGGACGGGCACATGCGCACCAGCGTTCCCGATATTTATGCCTGCGGCGACTGCGCCCAGTATCAGGGCATGAATTATGCCGTATGGCCCGAAGCGGCTGAACAGGGCCGGGTTGCCGGCGCATGCGCGGCGGGAGACGACGTTTCCTACGAACCTGTGCCGCCGGCGCTCACCTTTAACGGAATGAACACGGCTCTTTATGCCGTCGGCGACAACGGAAAGCGGCCGGGCCTTATATACCGCACCGTGGAATTTAAGGACATGGGGCGCAGGCAGTACGAAAAATATTATTTCTTCAATAACAGGCTCTGCGGCGTGATCCTGATTGGGGATACCTCCAAGATGGCGGCCCTCACGGAAGCGGTGGAGCACGGAAAAAGTTTTAAAGAGCTGTTTTAGCGGCGGCTCAGGCGCGGGGGTGCTTTCCGGGCGGCGATAAGCCCGGGGGCGCCCCTGTTTTATTATGCCATAAGAAACGGGCAAAGTCCGGAACGATCTTGCGCTTTCTGCCGCCGTGGATGCGGAATATATGACGGAATTTGCAGATTGAATGTTTTTTGGTGGAAAATGAGCGGGAACCATGGTATATTAGTAAAGAAACAATCCTGCCCCGGGCGGGAGAACATACATGGAGGAAACGCTATGGATCAGAAAGAAATTTTAAAGCACGTGGATCATACCCTGCTGGCCCAGACAGCCACCTGGGAGGATATCAAGACAATCTGCGACGACGCCATCGCCTATGGCACGGCGTCCGTGTGCATTCCCCCCTCTTACGTGGAACGGGTGAAGAAATACGTGGGAGACCGCATGGCGGTATGCACCGTGATCGGCTTCCCCAACGGGTACTCTACCACCGCCGTCAAGGTCTTTGAGACGAAGGAGGCCCTGAAGGAAGGCGCCGACGAGATCGATATGGTGGTGAACTTAGGCGACGTGCGGGAAGGGAACTTTGAGAAGGTCACGGAGGAGATCCGCGCCCTCAAGGAGGCCTGCGGCAAAAAAGTGCTGAAGGTCATCATCGAGACCTGCCTGCTGACTGAGGAGGAGAAGATCGCCCTGTGCAGATGCGTCACCGATGCGGGAGCGGATTACATCAAGACCTCCACCGGCTTTTCCACAGCCGGAGCCACCTTTGCGGACGTGGAGCTTTTCGCGGCCCATGTAGGTCCCGGGGTAAAGATTAAGGCGGCGGGCGGCATCAGTTCCTTTGACGATGCGGAAAAGTTCATGGAGCTGGGCGCCGACAGGCTGGGAACCAGCCGTCTGGTAAAGCTTGCCAAGGCCGGAAAATAAAAGGAGAGGGCCTATGAAGAGCGTGAAAACTGAGCCGCCGGGGCGAAAGACCGTGCAGGACCTGATCGGAAAGGCCCTGTGCGCGGCCTCCCTGGCCTACGCCCCCTATTCCCGTTTTCAGGTGGGCGCGGCCCTTCTTTGCGCCGACGGAAGCGTCTGTACGGGCTGCAATGTGGAGAACGCCTCCTATCCCGCCGGGCTCTGCGCCGAGCGGGCCGCCGTGGCGAAGGCGGTCAGCGGGGGGAAACGGGAATTTGCGGCCATTGCCATCGTGGGAGGAAGGGACGGAAAGGTAACGGATTTCTGCCCGCCCTGCGGGATATGCCGCCAGGTCCTCAGGGAGTTCGCGGATCCGAAGCGGTTTTATGTGATTCTCGCCGCCTCCGCGGACCGGTACCGGCTCTTTACCCTGGAGGAGCTTCTCCCAGAGAGCTTTGGGCCTGAAAAACTTTAAAAAGTTAAGTGAAAGAATTGACATGTATCCGAAAAAGGGGTATAGTATAAAAAGTTAATAAATTCCGTAAAACAAATGGAAGTATTTGTTAGAAATAAATAAAGGGCGCTGCCGGGGCGATACATAAATAATTAGAATGAGACAAAAAGAAGGCGTGACGGTGGGAGTGCTTACCGTGAGAAAACGTTTTCTTATGCGGCGACGGCGCGCAGTCAATGGCAAAGTGGATGAAGAGGTCCTTTTGTTAAAAACGGGCCTCTTTATTTTTATAAAGGACAGGGGAAGCAAAGGAGGAGTCGTTTATGAAAGCAAAGTATATAGGAAAGAGGTTCCTGATCATGATCCCGACATTCATCGGAATCACGATCCTGGCCTTTTTTCTGTCAAACCTGGCGCCGGGCGATCCCATTTCCATGATCGTCGGCGGGGCCCAGCTCACGCCGGAGGACGTGGCGAGGCTGGAACACCGGTACGGCCTGGATCAGCCTCTGGTGCTCCAGTATTTCCACTGGTTCGCCAGAATGATTCAGGGCAACTTCGGTATATCCTACAGGACGTCGGAGCCTGTATGGACCATGATTATGAACAGGCTTGGGCCTACGCTCTTGATCACAATCACCTCCGTGGTGGTTTCCGTGATTCTGGCCATCCCCATGGGCATCGGGGCCGCTGTGAAGCCTTATTCAGCATGGGATTATATTTCTTCCGGCATTTCGTTCCTGGCGGTGGCAATGCCCAACTTCTTCGTCGCCCTGGTGCTGGTTTATATTTTTGGCGTACAGCTTAAGGTGCTGCCCACCAGCGGCATGTACACCACGGCCAGCGTAAAGGAACTGCCTGATCTGATCCGGCACATGATCCTGCCGGTGGCGGTTCTCGCCTTCCAGCAGATCGGAAACCTGATCCGTCAGGTGCGCGGCAGTATGCTTGAGGTCCTCCAGGAGGACTACATCCGCACTGCCCGTGAAAAAGGCCTTAAGGAAAGCCGCGTCGTGATCCGCCACGGCCTCAGGAACGCCCTGATCCCCGTGGTCACCACCATCGGCATGAACCTGCCCTTTATCGTGGGCGGCGCCGTGGTAACGGAGCAGATCTTCGCGTGGCCCGGCCTTGGACAGCTTATGGTCCAGTCCATCAACGCCCGTGATTATTCGTGCATCATGGGAATCACCGTGGTGATCTCCGTTGTGGTCCTGATCGGAAACCTGGTAATCGATCTGATCTATGGTCTGTTAGATCCGAGAATCAGCTATAAATAGGATTGGAGGAGATACAGATGGAAAAAGTGAAAAAACAGAAAAAGCAGAAACAAAGCTCATATATGCACGACGTCCTGGAGCGCTTCTTCGCCCATAAGCTGGCGGTGATCGGCCTGGCGATGATTATCCTGCTGGCGCTCCTGGTAATTGTGCTTCCCCCCATCATGGGGCTTGATCCTTATACTGTCGACGCCCTGGGCGGCTTCAACAAGGGGCCCAGCTCAGCACACTGGCTGGGGACGGACCGCACGGGCCGCGATATCTTCGCCCGTCTTGTATACGGCGGCCGTATTTCCCTGGTGGTGGGCCTTCTGTCCACGGCGGTATCCATGCTGATCGGCGTGCCGCTGGGACTTTTAGCCGGTTACTTCCGGGGCGGCGTCGAGGCCGTCATCATGCGGATTGCCGACGTGTTCATGGCGTTCCCCGACATGATGCTGATTCTGGTTCTCGTATCCGTGGTGGGCAAGTCCGTTGTGGCCATCACCGTGGTGGTGGGTATCCTGGGCTGGACCCAGTTCGCAAGGCTGATCCACAGCCGGGTGCTTTCCGTCCGTGAAAAGGAATATGTGGAATCGGCAAGGGCCATCGGTACAAAGAGCGGCAAGATCATCACAAAGTATGTTCTTCCCAACTCTTTCGCCCCCTGCCTCATCGCCATGACCTTCAGGACTGCCGCCGCTATCCTTCTTGAGGCGTCCTTAAGCTTCTTAGGCATGGGCGTGCAGCCGCCTACCGCCTCCTGGGGCAACCTGATGTACGACGCCCAGTCCATCGTGGTGCTGTCCACTCAGCCCTGGGTATGGGTTCCGGCAGGTATCTGCCTGGTAATCACAGTCCTCAGCATCAACTTCTTCGGCGACGGCCTCCGCGACGCTCTCGACCCGAAGATGAAGATATAGGAGGTGGCAGCTATGCAGGAACAGAAACCCTTATTGGAAGTTAAGAATTTAAAAACATATTTCTATACAAGAAAAGGCGTTGTGCCCGCCGTCGACGGCGTGGACTTCCAGGTAAAGCCGGGCGAGATCCTGGGCATCGTGGGCGAGTCCGGCTGCGGAAAGAGCGTGACCTCTCTTTCCATCCTCCAGCTTCTGATCCACTACGCCAAGATCGAGCCGGGCAGCGAGATCAATTTCGAGGGCAAGAACCTGGCGGCTTTAAGCAAAAAAGAAATGCGCAAGGTCAGAGGCAAGGATATCGCCATGATCTTCCAGGATCCCATGACCTCCCTGAATCCGGTCATGACCATTGAAAAGCAGCTGATGGAGACGGTTCAGAACCATCAGGGCGTATCCAAGGCAGAGGCCCGCAGGCTGGCCCTTGAGATGATGAAGAAGGTGGGCATCCCCTCCCCTGAAAAGAGGATGAAGGAATACCCCCATCAGCTCTCCGGCGGCATGAAGCAGAGGGTCATGATCGCCATGGCGCTGATGTGCAGCCCCAAGCTTCTGATCGCCGACGAGCCCACCACGGCTCTCGACGTTACCATTCAGGCCCAGATCCTGAAGCTGATGCGCGACCTGAAGGACGAGACCGGCGCGGCCATCATGCTGATCACCCACGACATGGGCGTTGTGGCCTCCATGGCCGACGCCATTATGATCATGTACGCGGGCCGGGTGGTGGAATACGGCGAGGCGAAAGAGGTATTCAGAAATCCGAAGCATCCCTATACCGTGGGTCTTTTGAAATCCATTCCCCGTCTCGACGAGAAAGTGGACACCCTGTTCACCATCGAGGGAACGGTGCCCAACCAGTACAATATGCCGGCAGGCTGCAAGTTCTGGCCCCGGTGTCCCTACGCCACGGAAAGGTGCAAGACTGAGGAGCCGCCCCTGCTTCATCTGGGCGACTGCCAGGTAAGGTGCTGGAAATACGAAGAAACCGGAAAGGAGGAGAGCGGATCATGAGCGAGACTCCCTTATTGGAAGTAAAAGACCTGAAAAAGTATTTTGCTGCCTCCAAAAGTATTTTCAAGAAAAAACAGACCTTTGTGAGCGCCGTGAACGGCGTAAGCCTTCAGATCAAAAAGGGCGAGACCCTGGGCCTGGTGGGCGAGTCCGGCTGCGGAAAGTCCACTCTGGGAAGAACTATCCTCCGTCTGACCCCCGCCACTGGGGGCGAGGTGATCTTCGACGGCAAGAACATCGGAAAGCTGAAAAACGAAGATATGCGCCAGATGAGAAAGCGGATGCAGATGATCTTCCAGGATCCCTACTCCTGCTTAAACCCCAGAATGAACATTCTGGAACTGGTGCGGGCTCCCCTGGATGTGTTCAACATCGGCACAAAGGAGGAGCGGGTTGACAAGGTAAAAGAAATGCTGGAGATCGTAGGCATGGGCGAGCAGCACATGATGCGCTATCCCCACGAGTTTTCCGGCGGCCAGAGACAGCGCGTGGGCATCGCCAGGGCGCTGATCACCAACCCTGAGTTCGTGGTCTGCGACGAGCCGGTTTCCGCTCTTGACGTGTCGGTGCGGGCTTCGGTTCTGAACCTGATGAACCAGCTCCAGGAGCGGTTCGGCCTCACCTACCTGTTTATTTCCCACGACCTGAGCGTGGTAAAGCATATCAGCGACCGGGTCGCCGTTATGTATCTGGGCGGCATTGTGGAGATCACCGGAAAGGATGAGCTCTACCACAATCCCCTGCACCCCTACACCAAGGCCCTGCTCTCCGCGATTCCGCTTCCGGATCCGGAGAAGAAGGCGGATCCCCAGGTGCTGGAGGGAGACCTTCCCAGCCCCTACAATCCCCCGACAGGGTGCCGCTTCCATACCAGGTGTCCTCACTGCACCGAGCGGTGCATGAAAGAGGCTCCCGTCTTAAAGGACATGGGAAGCGGGCATCAGGTGGCATGCCACCTGTACGACTAGGTATTTACCGGTTCCCCCGGTTTATACAATAAAATCTTATAGGGAGGAAAAAAGATGAAAAAGAGAACACGTATCCTGGCCGCTCTGCTGGCACTGGTGATGGTTCTCAGCATGGCAGCCTGCGGCGGCAGCGACGAACCTGTTGAAACCGCCGGAACGCAGGGTGAGTCTGAGAGCGGATCCGGAAGCCAGGGCGGAGAGACCACCACACCCGACGGCGAAAAGGTTGTCACCATCGCCATGACCAGCGCATGGGCAAGCTGGTGCCCTTACTTCGATTCCGGCAACTACACGGATATCGTTTCCGACCAGATCTATGACCGCCTCTGGGTTACCCATAAGGACGGCACGGTAGATCCCCGTCTGGCCGAGAGCTACGAGATCGACGAGGACCACGGCGGAATGACGATCCATCTGGATCCCGACGCCAAGTTCAGCGATGGCGAGCCTGTGACCGCTGACGACGTTATCTTCAGCGCGCAGCTTGACACCAACCCTGAGTTCAACTCCTTAAAGAGGGACCAGATGAAGTATGTGGCCGGTACCGACAACGGCGGCGCATGCGAGAACCCCGACGAGCTGGGCTGGGAGAAGATCGACGATCACACTGTTCATCTGACCTTCAAGGAGGTTATGAGCGAGCTGAACTTCTTAAATATGATGAACCGTTACTTCTACATCCTGCCTGAGCACATCTACAGCCAGTACTCCATCGAGGAGCTGAATACTGCTGCTCCCTGGCAGGAGAATATGATCGGCTCCGGCCCCTTCGTATACGACACCTCCATCGATGGCGAGCGTATCGAGCTTGTAAAGAATGAGAATTACTTCCTTGGCGAGCCTCAGATCGACCGTCTGGTGATCCGCGTGGTGCAGGGCAGCCAGCTGCTCTCCACTCTGGTAGCAGGCGAGGTTGACGTGATCGCAGGCGGCGGCGTTGCCACCCTGCCTCTTTCCGACTGGCCGACCGCTCAGAGCACAGAGGGTATCACCGCTGTTTCCGAGCCTACCTGGGCTTACCAGGCTATGATCATCAACACCACCAGTGAGAAGATCCCCAACGCGGAGTGCCGCAACGCCATCAACATGGCCATCAACAGGCAGTCCATCGTTGACAACCTGCTCCTGGGCGAGGGCGTAGTGGTTTACGCGCCCTTCAGCGACGAGCATCCCTTCGTTGACGAGTCCAAGCTGACCCTTCCTGAGTACAATCCCGAGAAGGCGAAGCAGCAGCTTGAGGAGAACGGCTTCGACTTCAACCAGACTCTGGAGCTGATCGTTCCCACCGGCAACGAGGTTCGTATCCAGTCCACAGTCCTGATTCAGCAGGATCTTCAGGCCATCGGCGTAAAGACCAACATCAACCAGTACGATTTCGCCACTCTGATGCAGATGATGCGTGACGGCGACTACGATCTTGGTATGTGCGGTTCCGCGGGCGGCATCGATCCCACCGAGCCCCTCGGCTGGCTTGGGCCTGGCACCACCCAGAACTTCCCCTGCATCCAGGACTACACCTACTCTGATATGTTCAGCGCCACCAACTCCATCCTCGATCAGGATGAGAGAGTTGAGGCTTTCGTAGACGTATGGCAGTATCTGCTCGACGATTCACCGGTCTGCTATCTGTACGCATCCAACGATCTGGCTGCTTACAATAACAGAGTTCAGGGCGTCGACTACGACGAGGCTTCTCAGCTGAACTGGAAGACCTGGACCTGGACAGTAACAGAATAATCCTGCGCGCGGCGCAGTAAGGCAGGCGGCTCTTTTTCTGAGCCGCCTGTATTCTTAAAAGACCGCGGGAAACTTATAAAAAAGGAGATCAGGAAATGAACGAGAAGTATGTAGAGCATCTTCAGGGGATGGTGCGGATCCCCACGGTTTCCAACGCCGACCCGTCCCAAATGGATTTCGGCCAGTTTGAGAAGTTCCATCAGTATCTGGAGGAGGCCTATCCGGCCATCCATAAGAAGATGGAAAAGAAGATCATCGGCCGCGCCGGTCTGCTGTACAAATGGACCGGAAAGAAATCCGACAAGCTGCCCGTGCTTTTAATGGGCCATCAGGACGTGGTTCCGGAGGGAGATCACGCCAAGTGGAAGTATCCGCCCTACGCGGCTGAGGTCGCCGACGGCTGCATCTGGGGCCGCGGAACCACCGACTGCAAGTGCGTTATGGCCGCCGAGATGGAGACGGTGGAGGCCCTGATCAACGAGGGCTTCGAGCCGGATTTCGATATTTATCTGGCTTACGGCTACAATGAAGAGGTGCAGGCCGAAGTCAAGAGCGCCCAGGAGATCGTTCAGTATCTGAAGGACCAGGGCGTTAAGCTGGGCTGCGTGTTCGACGAGGGAAGCGGCATCACCGACGGCAAGGAGATGGGCTATGACGGCTACGTCTGCCAGGTGGAGCTGGGTGAGAAGGCTTACCAGGATTACGAGATCTATCAGGATAATCCCGGCGGCCATTCCATGGAGCCCGGACAGGGTACCGCTCTTGGCGCTGTTTCCAGGGCAGTGGTGGCCCTCGAGGCAAATCCCCTTCCCTACAGGCTTACGGACATTGTGGAGAACCAGCTGAAGGCCCTTTCCCGCTGCATGACCGGCGAGAAGGCCGCCGTGTACGCGGATCCCAGGGGCCGCTGGGAGGAGCTCTGCGCCATGGCCAAGGAGGATAAGAAGCTGGATTCCCTGCTTCATACCACCTGCGCTGTTACCATGGCCTCCGGAAGCGCCCAGTCCAACATCCTTCCTGAGCACGCCAGCATGATTATGAACTGCCGTGTGCTCCAGGGCGATACCTCCGAGAGCCTGCTGGCTTATTTCCGCTCTGTGATTCCTGAGGACGTCGAGGTCCGCAAGGTCCTGGGCGACGATCCGGAGCCCGCGGCTTCCGTGGAGGGCCGTCCTTATCAGCTCATCGGCGAGATCGCGAAGGCCAACTATGGCGAGAACGTCCTGATGGTGCCCGCCCTTCTGGCCGGAGGCACCGACGCCAGGTATTATCCGCCGATCTGTGACAACGTGTTCCGTCACACCGGCTTCTACCGCGACGAAAGATGGGGCGCAGCTCATCAGGTCAATGAAAAGATCCCCTGCGACGCGCTGGAATCCGCCATCAAGTTCTACAGAGGACTCCTTCTGCGTTATTGATTCATCGCTTTCACACAGGGCCCCCGGCTTTGCCGGGAGCCCTGTTTTTGCGTTGTCCGCTCCGACGGGGGCCTTATGGAACGGGAACCATAAGACAGCTTACAGAGGACGAAGCTGCGGTGCTGTTTCCGGATTTGCCCGTTACGGCTCATGTAATTTTCAGGACCAGCGATATGGACGCGGGCAATTCGCCGGAAGTGATTGGCTTTGAAGGAAACATCGAAAACATCAGGTGCTAAAACAAGTATAAAACAGTAGACATCAAGCTTTTGACTGCTTTCAAGAAAATAAAAAAAATTCAGTTTTGAAATCAGCTGCTTGCATATACTATCTAATGATCGTATAATAAATCTCAAGAGCAGTTTCAAAAAAATAAAAATATTTATTTTTTGAAAGCGGAGGCGTATATGAAAATAATAACGAGAACGGAGTATCTAAATAGGATCATCGAGTTAAATCAAACTCCGGACATTAAAATTATTACTGGTATCCGCCGGTCGGGAAAATCAGAATTTGAAAACCATAAAATTATGAGTGATTATTGCTCTCCATAGGTTATCAATATAATCCTCCAAAAGCCTTGAAAATAAAGGA
>CALWAW010000100.1 GCA_944375845.1 uncultured Lachnospiraceae bacterium | reverse complement strand
CTGATCGGAAGCCTCCTGGAGCGGGGGGAGCTTACGAAGGAGGAGCTTCGCTCCTTCCGCCCCTCTGTGTGCAACAGGCTGGACAGGAACACCAGCGGCCTTGTGGCGGCGGGAAAGGACCCGGCGGCCCTTTCGGCCCTCTCGGCCCTGTTCCGGGAGCGGACGGTGAAAAAATATTATCTCTGCCTGGTCTGCGGAAGGATGGAGCGGGGCGGCGACTTTACGGGATGGATCAAAAAGGATGAGGAAAAGAACCGTTCTGTGATCCTGAGGGAGGAAGCGCAGGGGAGCCGTCCGGTCAGGACCGTATTCAGGCCCCTTGCCGCAGGAGAGAAATTTTCGCTCCTTGAGGCGGAGCTGGTGACGGGAAAGAGCCATCAGCTCAGGGCCCAGCTCTCCTTTCTGGGCCATCCCATCCTGGGCGACGTCAAATACGGCGATCCGGAAAGAAACCGGTACGGAAAAGAGCGCTACGGCGTAAGAAGCCAGCTGCTCCACGCCTGGAAAATGGTGTTTCCAAAGCTTTCAGGCCCCCTTTCGGGCCTCTCGGAAAAAACGGTGTCGGCTCCGCCTCCCGCCGTCTTTTTGAGGACGGCCGAAGGCGAGGGGCTTCTGGACGGCGAACAGATAAGGAGGGCGCTCTATGGCGACCTGGGGAAGCAGAGGGCTCAGGGGCTCCACCCTTGAGGATCTCATCAACCATACCAATGAAAAATATAAGGAGAGCGGCCTGGCGCTGATCCAGAAGATCCCCACGCCCATCAAGCCCATCAACATCGAGAAGGAGAGCCGCCATATCACCCTCGCCTACTTCGATCAGAAGAGCACGGTGGACTATATCGGCGTGGTGCAGGGGGTTCCCGTCTGCTTCGACGCGAAGGAGACGGTGACCTCCACCTTTCCCCTCCATAATATTCACGCGCACCAGGTGGAGTTTATGAGGGAGTTTGAGCGCCAGGGCGGCGTGGCCTTTATCATCCTGTTTTATTCCAGGCTGGACGAGGCCTACTATCTGCGGTTCCGGGATGTGGAGCGGTTCTGGGAGCGGGGAAAGAGCGGCGGAAGAAAAAGCTTCACCTACGAGGAGCTGGATAAGAGCTGGAGGATCCCGGTGCGCCGCGGGGCCCTGATCCACTATCTGGTGGCCCTGCGCCGCGATCTGGAAACGAGAGATTGACAGCCGCCTTTGTATCAGGTATAATTAGTTTTACTTGTTATCACATTAGCATACTAAAGTAACGGGAGAAAAAAATGCAGGAACTGATCCATACCCCCGACGGGGTACGCGACATCTATGACGGCGAATTCGCCGCGAAGCTTGAGGTGGAGGAGCGGATCCGAAAGGTCTTACGGCTCTACGGGTGCAGCGAGCTTTCCACGCCGGCCTTTGAGTTTTTCGACGTGTTCAGCAGGGAGCGGGGCAGCGTCCCCTCCAGGGAGCTGTTCAAGTTCTTTGACCGGGAGGGGAACACCCTGGTGCTGCGGCCCGATATGACGCCCCCCGCGGCCAGATGCGCGGCCAAATACTATATGGACGAGAAAACGCCCATCCGCCTTTCCTATCTGGCCGACACCTTTATCAATCACGGAAATTATCAGGGGCGGCTCAAGGAGATCACGGTCCAGGGGGCCGAGTTCATCGGGGACGGCTCCGTCAACGAGGACGCCGAGCTCCTGGCCCTCACCATCGAATGTCTCCTGGCCTCCGGCCTTACAAAGTTCCAGGTGGACGTGGGCGAGGTGGGCTTTTTTGCCGGCCTGGTGGATGAGGCGGGCCTTTCGGCTGAAACAGAGCAGACACTCAGGGCCCTGATTGAGGATAAGAACTTTTTCGGCGTGGAGGAGCTGATGGAGGGCCAGAGCCTGAAGCCGGAGCTTCTCCAGGTGTTCTTAAAGCTTCCCGAGCTTTTCGGCCCCGCCGAAATTCTCGACGCGGCCGAGGCTATGGCCGGGAACGAGCGGTCCCTTGCGGCGGTGCGCCGCCTGAAGCGGCTTTACAGCCTCCTTGACTGCTACGGCCTTTCCGGTTACGTATCCTTTGATCTGGGAATGCTTGGCAAGTATCAGTATTATACCGGAATCATCTTCCGGGGCGTTACCTCGGGCATGGGCGAGCCGGTGGTCTCCGGCGGCCGCTACGACGGCCTCATGGCCCAGTTCGGAAAGGATGCCCCCGCAGTGGGCTTCGCCGTTTCCGTGGACGGGCTGATGACGGCCTTTTCAAGGCAGCGGACAGTCCTTTCTGCCCCCGCCCCGGCCGACGTTCTTCTGACATACGAGCCCGATTTTGAGAAGGAGGCCGTTTTAAAGGCGGCAGCCCTCCGAAAAGAGGGAAAGGCCGTCCGCGTGGTCAAAAAGGAGCTTTCCGTGGAGGAATATAAGGCCTATGCCGAAAAGAACCGGATCCGGGAGCTTTTGTGCATCGGCCGGGAGGTCTGGCTATGAGATATCTGACTGTGGCCCTGGCGAAGGGGCGTATGGCGAAAAAATCCATGGAGCTTTTCGAGGCCATCGGTCTTCCCTGCGAGGAGATGAAGGACGAGGGCACAAGAAAGCTGATTTTTGTGAACGAAGAAAAAAAGGTGCGGTTTTTCCTGGCGAAGGCCAGCGACGTGCCCACCTATGTGGAATACGGGGCGGCCGATATGGGCATCGTGGGAAAGGACACCCTTCTTGAGGAGGGCCGCCGCCTTTACGAGGTGTTGGATCTGGGCATCGGAAAATGCAGGATGTGCGTCTGCGGGCCCGCTGAGGCCAGGGAGAGGCTTCTGCACCACGAGCTGATCCGGGTAGCCACCAAATATCCGGGCATCGCCAGGGATTATTTTTTCAGGAAGAAGCATCAGACCGTGGAGATCATCAAGCTCAACGGCTCTGTGGAGCTGGCGCCCATCGTGGGGCTTTCCGAGGTGATCGTGGACATTGTGGAGACCGGCTCCACCCTTAAGGAGAACGGCCTTGAGGTCCTCGAGGACATCGTCTCCCTTTCGGCGCGGATGGTGGTAAACCAGGTGAGCATGAAGATGGAGCATGAGCGCATCAGCCGGATCATCGGCGATATGAGGGCGCTTATAAAGAAACGGGAGGAATAAGGATGAGGATCATAAGGCTTTCAGGCCAGGAAAGGACCGCCCTTTTCGGGAGCCTTGCCGACAGGGGAAGCGCCCGCTACGGCGCCTATGAGGAGGCGGTGGGCCAGATCGTGGAGGCCGTAAAAAAAGACGGGGATCAGGCCCTCTTTTCCTATACGGAGCAATTCGATCACTGCAAAACAGACAAAGAAACCGTGGAGGTGACAGACCAGGAGATCCGGGAAGCGTATGAGAGCGTGGATCCGGGGCTCCTTTCGGTGATCCGAAAGGCCCTTGTGAACATCCGCGCCTTCCATGAAAAACAGAAGCGCACCAGCTGGTTTGACACGGAAGAATCCGGGATCATCCTGGGCCAGAAAATCACCCCCCTTAACCGCGCCGGGGTCTATGTGCCCGGCGGAAAGGCCTTTTATCCCTCCTCGGTGCTGATGAACATCGTACCGGCCAGGGTGGCCGGGGTGAAGGAGATCATCATGGCGACGCCTCCCGGAAGGGACGGCCGCGTGGATCCGGCGGTGCTGGCGGCGGCAAAGGAGGCGGGGGCCGACAGGATCTTTAAAATGGGCGGCGCCCAGGCGGTGGCGGCCATGGCCTTCGGAACGGAGTCCATCCCCAGGGTGGATAAGATCGTGGGGCCGGGGAACGTGTTCGTGGCCCTGGCGAAAAAGGCGGTGTTCGGCCAGGTGAGCATTGATTCCATCGCCGGGCCCAGCGAGATCCTGGTGCTGGCCGACGATACGGCGAATCCCCGGTTCGCGGCGGCGGACCTTCTTTCCCAGGCGGAGCACGACGAAATGGCCTCCTCGGTTCTGGTGACCACCTCCATGGAGCTTGCGGAGGCGGTAAACCGGGAGATCGAAGGCTTTTTAAAGGTGCTGGAGCGAAGGGAGATCATCGAAAGCTCCCTGGAAAATTACGGTTACATCCTGGTGGCAGACACCATGGACGATGCCGTGGAGGCGGCCAACGAGATTGCCCCGGAGCACCTTGAGATCATGACGAGGGACGCCTTTACCGTGATGACGAAGATCAGAAACGCCGGAGCCATCTTCATCGGCGATTACAGCAGCGAGCCTCTGGGCGATTATTTTGCCGGCCCCAACCACGTGCTTCCCACAGGCGGCACGGCCCGCTTTTTCTCGCCCCTCGGCGTGGACGATTTCATAAAAAAATCCAGCATCATCTCGTATTCAAAGGAGGCGCTCCGGAAGGTCCACGGGGACATTATGGAGTTTGCCGCAAAGGAAGGGCTTACGGCCCACAGAAATTCCATCAAGGTCAGGTTTGAGTGAGGAGGGAGCCAATGGAACGGAAAGCGGCGGTGGAGAGAAAAACGGCGGAAACAGAAATTTTTGTGTCGCTGAATCTGGACGGCACGGGGGAGAGCAGCGTGAGCACGGGGATCGGCTTTCTGGATCACATGCTGACCCTGTTTGCCAGGCACGGCCTGTTTGATCTGGAGGTCAAAGCCCGCGGGGATCTTCACGTGGATTCCCATCACACCGTGGAGGATACGGGCATCGCCCTGGGACAGGCCATTTCAAAGGCCGTCGGCGGCAAGGAGGGGATACGGCGCTACGGGTCGGCCATCCTCCCCATGGACGAGACGCTGATGCTCTGCGCCCTGGATCTTTCAGGACGTCCCTTTTTTGTGATGGACGCGGAGCTTAAGGCAGAGCGGCTGGGGACTCTGGAGACGGAGACCATTAAGGAGTTTTTCTGCGCCGCCGCAAATAGCGGCGCCATGAACCTGCATTTTAAAGAGTTCCACGGAGAAAACACCCATCACGTGATCGAGGCCATGTTCAAGGCCTTCGGGAGAGCGCTTTCCGAGGCGGTCTCTATTGACGGGCGGATAAAAGGCGTGCTTTCCACAAAGGGAAGCCTGTGAGGAGGAGCGCAATGGAAGAGATAACCGTAAAAGGCGCGGAGGCGGTCTTTGAGGGCAAAGCGTACCGGGAGCCGAAGGCGCTGGCAGAGGAGCTTTCCCGCCGGGGAGCTGCTTATGTGCTGGCTTCGGACGCGGCCGAGAACGACGGGGAGCACGAGGAGAGCATCGGCTTTATGCGCAGGCTCTTCAGAGAGCTTCCGGTCCCTGCCGCCGCGGGCGGATACATCAGGCGGCTGGAGGATGTGAAAAAATACCTCTATGCCGGGGCCAGCGCCGTCTGGTTTAAAGAAGGGCAGGAGGCGGTCATGGAGGAGGCGTCCGAACGGTTCGGCCGGGAACGGATCCTTACGGAGCGCCCGGCGGAGCCCGAAAAAATGGAACCGGCCCTTTCCTGGGACCAGCTTAAAAAGAACGAGAGCGGCCTGGTGCCGGTGATCGTCCAGGATTATAAGACCGGCGAAGTGCTGATGATGGCCTATATGAACGAGCAGGCCTACGGGGACACCCTCCGCACCGGACGCATGAATTATTACAGCAGAAGCCGGAAGAGCCAGTGGCTTAAGGGGGAGACCTCGGGCTATTTCCAGTATGTGAAATCCCTGACGGCGGACTGCGACCGGGATACCATCCTGGCGAAGGTGAGCCAGACCGGGCCCGCCTGCCACACGGGCGCCCGTTCCTGCTTTTTTGACCTTATCGCGAAAAGCCGGGGCCATGAGGAAAAAAATCCCATGACGGTCCTCGAGGACGTGTATCGGGTGATTCTGGACAGGAAGGAGAACCCCAAGGAGGGCTCCTATACCAACTATCTTTTTGACAAGGGCATCGACAAGATCTTAAAGAAGGTGGGAGAGGAGGCCGCCGAGATCATCATCGCGGCGAAAAACCCGGATCCGGAGGAGATCATCTATGAGATCTCGGATTTTCTCTATCACGTCATGGTCCTGATGGCAGAAAAAGGTGTTTCCTGGGAAAATATTACAGAAGAATTGGCAAAACGGTGAGGTTCCTGCTTGATTCTGTCTCCCGTTTGGGGTAGAATATAGACAAATGTAATACAAAGGGGGAGCCGTTATGGCATGGAAGGATAAGTGCTTGCGTTCCTTGTTGGATGCGAACCTGTTTTTATCATCGGCGCAGCTTGAGAGGTTCAAGGAGACCTGGAAGGTCCTGAAGAAGCAACCCTTCTGTACGAAGGGCCTGTGCAAATGCCTCTTTATGTCGGCCTGGGATCAGGAGCATTACCAGTTCCTCAAGGACACGGTGGACGAAATGATCGCCAGAAAGGATACCGACACCTCCTACATGCTGGAAAAAGGCCGGGTCGTGCTGGGAAACGTGGCTTTGAGCGAGAGGGAGCTTTTCAAGCTTTCCATTGAGTTTCTGGAAAAGGAAGGGCAGACGCCCGA
>CALWAW010000099.1 GCA_944375845.1 uncultured Lachnospiraceae bacterium | reverse complement strand
TTTCCCTTCTTCAGGGCCTCTGTAAGGCCGATATCGCGGATGGTCATGGAGCCGCCCCAGGAGACGGAGGCTCCCTCCGGTATCAGCTTAAGGGCCAGGGAACAGGCCTCCTCCTTTGTGGCGCAGTACCAGGCGTCAAAATGCCGCCGCTCTAGGTTCTTTACGATGGTTCTTCCCCTTTGTTCATTGCACGTTTCTCTCGCTGAATTTCCCATGGTCATACCTCCTCCTTAAAATTCATTCCCTGCAAAAGCCCGGCCGCCTTCATATCCCGGCTCAGCCGGTTTAATACCTCCCGCTTGTTTCCGCTCCATAAGGGAGCCAGAAGAAGCCGCTTGGGCCCGTCTCCGGTGATCCTGTGGATTACAGCTTCCGGGCGGAGCCTTGCGATGGCCGAAAACAGAAGCTCCTCATACTCTTCAAAGGACAGGGCCCGCACCCTTCCCGCGCGGAAGGACTCCTCCAGTCCCGTGCCCGAAAGGATGTGCAGCAGCTGAAGCTTGACGCCCCAGATCCGAAGCCTGTTGAGATGGTCGATGGTTTCCAGAAGCTCTTTTCTTCCCTCGCCGGGAAGTCCCAGGATCACGTGGGCGGTCAAGGGGATCCCGGCCTCTTCCAGGCGGCGCGCCGCGCCGTCAAAGCAGGAAAGAGGATAGCCCCGGCGGATCCACTTCGCGGTTTTTTCGTGGATGGTCTGGAGCCCCAGCTCCACCCACACCGGCTTTCGCCTGTTCAGGCGGGAAAGAAGCTTTATCACCTCATCCGGCAGGCAGTCGGGCCTGGTGGCGACGGAAAGGATCTCTACCTCATCGTCGTCCATGGCCTCCGTAAAGAGCCGCTCCAGGAGGGGAAGGGGCCCATATGTATTGGTGTAGGCCTGAAAGTAGGCGATATACCCGCCCGGTGCCCTCCGGGGAAGCTTCTTTTTCACCAGCTCCTTCGCGGCAGCAAGCTGTTCCTTTACGGAAAGGGCCGCGCCGGAGGCGAACTCCCCGGAGCCTCCCCCGCTGCAGAAGATACAGCCGCCCGTGCCCTTGCTCCCGTCCCTGTTGGGACAGCTCATGCCGCCGTTTAAGGAAAGCTTGTAGAGCTTTTTTCCGTAAAGGCGTTTAAGCTCCCAGTCCAGGGAATGATAGGGCCGCTCATCCCAGGGGCCCTTCATTTAGCCTCCGAAAGGAGCATCCGTGAAAGCTCCTCCACCGATTCCGCAAGCTTCGCAGCGCCCGCCGAAAGGAGCTCCTCCCTGCTTCCGTAGCCGTAGAGAACGCCCAGGGACTTTACGCCGGCCTCCCCGGCCCTGAAAATATCGTGCTTTCTGTCGCCCACCATCAGCACCTGGTCTTTTCTTACGCCGAAGCGCCTTACGGCTTCTTCGATCACCTCAGACTTTTTCACCCGCTCCCCGGAAAGCTCGCTTCCGGTCACGATCTCGAAATACTCCCGGATGCCGAAATGGGAAAGGATGGGCTCGGCGAACACCCAGGGCTTCGAGGTGGCGACGCCCAGGCGAAGGCCCCTTTCCCTGAGGGCCGAAAGAAGCTCCGGGATCCCCCCGTAGAGCCGGTTTTCAAACATCCCCCTGTCCCGGAACCGCTCCCTGTACTTTTCCACGGCCCGATCAGCCTGGGAAGGCGTAAAAGAGCAGTACTCCATGAACATCTCATGGAGGGGCGGGCCGATAAAGACCTCCAGCCTGTCAAGGTCGGGCTCGTCATATCCCAGGGCCCTCATGCCGTACTGCACGCATTTTGTAATTCCCTCTTTGGGGTCCGTCAGGGTACCGTCCAGGTCAAATAAGATCACCTGCATATCTGCTCCTTTATGGTATAAAAGCCCCGTCCGGGCATGACGCCCGGACGAAGCTTCAGATTTTTGCCTACTCCAGCTCGAAGGCGCCGGTATAGAGCTGATAATACTGTCCCTTCTGGGCCAGCAGCTCCTCGTGGGTGCCCCGCTCGATGATCCGGCCGTGATCCAGAACGATGATCACGTTGGAATTCTTGACAGTGGAAAGCCTGTGGGCGATGACGAACACCGTCCTGCCCACCATCAGGGCGTCCATGCCCCTCTGGACAATGGCCTCCGTCCTGGTGTCGATGGAGGAGGTGGCCTCGTCCAGGATCATTACCGGCGGATCGGCCACAGCCGCCCTGGCAATAGACAGAAGCTGCCTCTGGCCCTGGGACAGGTTGGCGCCGTTCCCGGCCAGCATGGTGTCGTAGCCGTCGGGCAGACGGGTGATAAAGTCGTCGGCTCCCGCCAGCTTCGCCGCCTTGATACATTCCTCGTCGGTGGCGTCCAGCTTTCCGTAGCGGATGTTCTCCATGACCGTTCCCGTAAACAGGTTCGTATCCTGGAGCACCATGCCCAGGGAATGGCGCAGGTCGGCCTTTTTGATCTTGTTGATGTTGATGCCGTCATAACGGATCTTGCCGTCGGCAATGTCGTAGAACCGGTTCAGAAGGTTGGTGATGGTGGTTTTTCCCGCGCCGGTGGCGCCCACGAAGGCCACCTTCTGGCCCGGCTTCGCGTAAAGGCTGATGCCGTGGAGCACGGTCTTGTTCTCCACATAGCCGAAATCCACGTCGAAAAGCCGCACGTCGCCCTCCAGCTTCGTGTAGGTGACGGTGCCGTCCGCCTGATGGGGATGCTTCCAGGCCCACATGCCGGTGCGCTCCGCACATTCCACGATCTGGCCGTTTTCTTCTTTGGCGCGGACCAAGGTCACATAACCCTCGTCCTCCTCGGGAAGCTCATCCATCAGCTCGAAGATTCTGGCCGCGCCCGCCAGGCCCATGACAACCGGGTTGATCTGGTTGGACACCTGGCTGATGTTGCCCACAAACTGCTTCGTCATGTTTAAGAAAGGCACCACGATGCTGATGCCGATGGGAATCCCGGAAATGCTCACATTGGGAACGCGGGATACCAGCAGGATGCCGCCCACCAGCGCCACCACCACGTAGAGCACGTTTCCGATGTTGTTTAAGATGGGCATCAGGGTGTTGGCGTAGCGGTTGGCCTTTCTGGCCTCCTCAAAGAGGTTCTCGTTGATCCGGTCGAAGTCCGCCTTGGTCTCCTCCTCGTGGCAGAACACCTTGACCACCTTCTGGCCGTTCATGATCTCCTCCACGAAGCCCTCTTCCTTACCGATGGCGATCTGCTGGCGCAGGAAGAAGCGGGCCGAACCGCCGCCGATCTTTCTGGTGACAAAGAGGATCACGATCACGCCGGCCACCACCACCAGAGTCAGCCACAGGCAGTAGTAAAGCATGATGCCCAGCACCGTCAGCACGATCACGCCGGATAACAGAAGCTGAGGAAAGCTCTGGGAGATCATCTGGCGCAGGGTGTCGATGTCGTTGGTGTAATGGCTCATGATGTCGCCGTGGTTATGGGTATCGAAATATTTGATGGGAAGCCTCTGCATCCCGTTGAACATCTTTACACGCAGCTTTTTCAAGGTGCCCTGGGTGATGAAGGCCATCATCTGATGGAAGGCGATGCCCGCCACCAGGGAGATCAGATAAAACACCACCAGAAGCGTCACAAGCCGGAGGATCTGGGGGCCCACCACGCTCCATTCGCCGTGCTGCCAGTTCTGCTCCACCTTGGAGATGATGTTCTGCATGAACACCGCGGGGATGGAGCTGACAATGGCGTTAATGAGGATACATACGATGGTAAGAGGCATCAGGACCGGGAAGAACCCCAGCATGGTCTTTAAAAGGCGTCCTACCACCTTCTTTTTCTTAGTTTTCATCCTGATCACCTGCCTTATTCTGAGAGGTGTAGATCTCTCTGTAAATCTCGTTGCCCGCAAGGAGCTCCGCATGGGTGCCGATGGCGTTGATGCGCCCGCCCTCCATGACGATGATCCTGTCCGCGTCCTCCACGGAGGCGGTACGCTGGGCGATGATGATCTTCGTGGTCTCCGGGATAAAGGTCTTCATGGCCCTTCTGATGCTGGCGTCGGTCTTGGTATCCACGGCGCTGGTGGAATCGTCCAGGATCAGGATCTTGGGCTTTTTGAGAAGGGCCCTGGCGATACAGAGCCTCTGCTTCTGGCCGCCGGAGACGTTGGTTCCGCCCTGCTCAATATAGGTATCGTACCCTTCCGGGAACTGGGTGATGAACTCGTCGGCGCAGGCCAGCTTGCAGGCCTGGATCATCTCCTCGTCGGTGGCCTCCTTATTGCCCCAGCGAAGATTTTCCTTGATGGTTCCGGAAAAGAGCACATTCTTTTGCAGCACCACGGCCACCTGGTTTCTTAAGGCCTCGATGGAATACTTTCTCACGTCGATGCCGCCCACCTTCACGTCGCCCTCGGTGACGTCGTAAAGCCTGGAGATCAGCTGGATCAGCGAGGACTTGGAAGAGCCTGTGCCGCCGATGATGCCGATGGTTTCTCCGGATTTGATATGCAGGTTCACATCGGCCAGGGCCCACTTCTTGGCCTTCGCCGAATACTTGAAGTTTACGTGGTCGAAATCGATAGAGCCGTCGGGCACCTCGTAGATGGGATTTTCCGGATCCTCCAGGGTGCTCTCCTCCCTAAGGACCTCCACGATTCTCTTTCCCGATTCTAAGGCCATGATAATCATCACGAACACCATGGAGAGCATCATCAGGCTGCTGAGCATCATGAAGCTGTAAGTAAGAAGGGCGGAAAACTGTCCCACGTCCAGCTCCAGTCCCCGGCTGGTGATGATGATATAGGAGCCGAAGGACAGCACCACGGCCATAACCGTGTAGAGGCAAAACTGCATCAGAGGCGCGTTCCAGGCCAGGATGCGCTCTGCCCTTGTGAAGTCGGCGCAGACGTCCGCCGCGGCGACGCCGAACTTCTCTTCCTCATAATCCTCTCTCACGAAGGACTTGACCACGCGCATGGCCTTTACATTCTCCTGGATGGATTCATTGAGCTTATCGTATTTTTTGAACACCTTCCGGAACAGAGGCATGGCCTTGTAGATGACAATCCCCAGGCCGACGCCTAAGAAGGGGATCACGAACAGGAACACCCACGCAAGCCTTCCGCCCATGACGAAGGCCATGATGAAGGCGAACACCAGCATCAGAGGGCTTCTGATGGCAGTACGGATGATCATCATGTAGGCCATCTGCACGTTGGTTACGTCGGTGGTCATACGGGTCACCAGGGAGGACACCAGAAATTTGTCGATGTTCTCAAAGGAATATCCCTGGATCTTATAAAACATATCCTTTCTCAGGTTCTTGGCAAGACCGCAGGAGGCCGTAGCGCAGGTGGTTCCCGCCAGTGCGCCGAAGGTCAGCGACAGGGCCGCCATTAAAACCAGGATGCCGCCGTATTTTAAGATCACGGCGATGCTGCATCCGCTTTTGATCTGGTTCACCAGTGTGGCGATGATGAACGGGATGATACATTCCATCACCACCTCCAGGGATACCAGGATCGGCGTGGCGATAGCCGGCTTTTTGTATTCCCGGATACTTTTTGCCAGTTCCCTTACCATAAAGCTTACACTACCTTTCCATAGAATCTTTGATTGCCTTTGCCAGGGCTTCCACCTGGGAGAGCTGCTCCTCCTTCAGGGAGGATCTGATGGTCACGCCCTGCTCCAGAAGGCTCATGTTCTTCATGGAGCCTAAAAGCTCCTTCATCAGCTTTCCGGCCATGGGCGCCCACGTGCCGTTCTCCATGACGGCCACCGTCCTGTTTTGCAGGTTGTGTGCCTTAAGCTCCAGAAGAAGGGTCTCCATGGGAGTGAAGATCCCGCCGGTGTAAGTGGAGGCCGCGAACACCAGATGACTGCACAGGAAGGCCTCGGCCAGCACGTAGGAGGGATCCGTCACCGACACGTCGTAGACGGCGATGTTCTTAACGCCCAGATCCGCAAGCTTTGACGCCAGCACGTCGGCGGCATTCCCCGTATTCCCGTAGACGGAGGCGTAGGCGATCATCACCGCGTTCTCCTCGGGGGTGTAGCTGCTCCACTTATCGTATTTGTCGATGAACCAGCCGATGTTCTCTCTCCAGACGGGCCCGTGAAGGGGGCAGATCCGCTTGATGTCAAGGCCGGAGGCCTTCTTGAGCACTGCCTGCACCTGGGGGCCGTATTTGCCCACGATGTTGGTGAGGTATCTTCTGGCGTCGGGAAGCCACTCATGCTCAAAATCCACCTCGTCGGCAAAGAGGTTTCCGTTCAGGGCGCCGAAGGTGCCGAAGGCGTCGGCGGAGAACAGGGTGCCGTCCACGGTGTCGAAGGTCACCATGGCCTCGGGCCAGTGGACCATGGGCGCCATGACGAAGGCCAGGGTATGCTTTCCTGTGGAGAGGGTGTCCATCTCCTTCACCACCACGGCCCTGGAATCCACGTCGAAATCAAAGAACTGCTTCAGCATGGTCACGGTCTTGGCGTTGCACACCAGCTTCACATCGGGATAGCGCAGCACCACGCCGCCGATGGAGGCGCAGTGATCCGGCTCCATGTGGTTCACCACCAGATAATCCAGCTTCCGGCCGCCCAGCACATGCTCCAGGTTCTCGAAAAACAGCTCGCTTACGGAAGCGTCCACCGTGTCAAGGAGCACGGTCTTTTCGTCCAGGAGCAGATAGGCGTTATAGGATACGCCCCTGGGGATGGGGTAAATGTTCTCAAACAAAGCCAGACGGCGGTCGCTGCCGCCGATCCAGAACAGGTCGTCAGTCACGTTTTTTACACAGTACATGGGCTTTATCCTCCTTTTGACAGTCTTTATTTCTTCCAGGGAATATTGGGATGTTCGATCCCCTTATCCCTAAGCATCAGATCCTCAACGGCCTCCGCGGCCTTCTTGCCCTCAAAGAGCACCCGGTTGACCTCTTTGGTGATGGGCATCTCCACGCCGTATTTGTCTGCCAGCGCGGCGGCGGCTTTGGCGGAGTAAACCCCCTCCACCACCATCTGCACCTCGTCCATGGCCTCCTTCATGGTCTTTCCCTGACCGATCAGGATGCCTGCCCGGCGGTTCCGGCTGTGCATGCTGGCGCAGGTGACGATCAGGTCGCCGATGCCGCTTAAGCCGTACATGGTCTCCACGTGGGCGCCCATTTTCAGGGCCAGCCTGGTGATCTCGGCCATGCCCCTTGTGATCAGCGCCGCCTTGGTATTGTCGCCGTAGCCCAGGCCGTCGGCCACGCCCGCCGCCAGGGCGATCACGTTTTTCAGGGAGCCGCCCAGCTCGATGCCCAGCATGTCGGGGCTTGTGTACACCCGGAATACGGGGCACATAAAGCAGCTCTGGATATATTCCGCGGTGGCCTGGTCCCCGGCGCCCACAACGCAGGTGGTGGGGATTCTCCGTCCCACCTCCTCGGCGTGGCTGGGGCCGGAAAGCACCGCCACGTTGGCCTGGGGGATCTCCTCTTTGATCTGATCAGAAAGGATCATCAGGGTCTTTTCCTCAATGCCCTTCGCCACGTTGACAATAATCTGCCCCTCTGACACGTAAGGGCGCATTTTCGCCGCCGTGGAGCGGGTGAACACGGAAGGGACGGAAAGGACCATCAGATCCGCCCCCGTAACGCAGGATTTAAGGTCTCCCGTGATCTCCATATCCTCCGGGATGGGAACGCCGGGAAGATTCTTGTGCTCCCTGTTTTTCTTAAGCATTTCCACCTCGTCGGGGAGGGCGGACCACACCTTCACCCTGTGGCCGTTATGGTACAAAAGAAGAGACAGGGCCATTCCCCATGTCCCGGAACCGATGATGCTGATATCTGCCATGACAATTCTCCTTTATTTTTTTGATCCGAAGCGGTTTTCCGTTCCGTGGGCCAGCCGCACGATGTTGGCCCTGTGGCGCCAGTAGGCCATGGCCGCGAATAAGAGCACCACCGCGTAAGACTCGGCCAGGTACTCTCCCGCCAGGGGAAGGAGGCCCGCAAGGCCCAGGCCCACCCACATACCAAGGAAGATGGTCACCACCAGAAGGGAGCCGATGGACACGATCCTGGTGGCGGCCACGCTGATGATGAAGGCCGCCAGGCAGACCAGGGTGATGCGCCAGTCCATGGTGATGATGACGCCCGCCGTGGCCGCGATGCCCTTTCCGCCCTTAAACTTCAGGTAAAAGGGGTAATTATGGCCCAGCACCACGCCCAGTCCCCCGTAAAGCATCAGAAGGGGCGCCATATCCGGCTGGGTTTTTCCGTAGAAAAGCTTTACAAGAAGGCACAGGATGATGGCCTTGGCGAAGTCGCCCAGGAACACGATGACCCCGGCCTTCTTCCCCAGCACCCTGAGGGCGTTGGTGGTGCCGGAATTACCGCTCCCGTATCTGCGGATATCCTTGTGCACGATCTTTCCGTATAGATAGCCGGTCTGGATCAGCCCGAAGGCGTAACCGGCCGCAAGACAAACAACCCGTTCCATTTACTCTCTGTCCTTCCTCTCCCTGACGATGAATTTTAATGAAGTCCCGCCGAAGCCGAAGGCCTCCCGGAGCCTGTTCTCAAGATACCTCACATAGGAAAAGTGCATCAGCTCCTTGTCGTTTACAAAGAGGACGAAGGTGGGAGGCTTCACCGCCACCTGGGTCATATAAAAGATCTTGAGGCGCTTTCCCTTGTCGGAGGGCGGCTGCTGCATGGCCACGGCCTCCATGAGGATCTCGTTGAGCACGCCGGTGGCCACCCGCAGATTCTGGTTTTCGATCACCACGTCGATGTGGTCAAAAAGCTTCGGGAGCCTCTGGCCCGAGAGGGCCGAGATATAGAGAATATCGGCGTAGGGCATGAAGGAAAGAATCTCCCGGATCCTGGCCGAAAATTTGCTGGAGGTCTTGGTGTCCTTCTCGATGGCGTCCCACTTGTTGACGGCAATGATCACGCCCTTGCCCCGCTCGTGGGCAATCCCGGCGATCTTGGCGTCCTGCTCGGTGACGCCCTCGGTGGCGTCGATCACCAGCACCACCACGTCGGCCCGCTCCACCGCCGTCACCGTGCGGATGATGCTGTAGCGCTCCAGCTCCTCCTTGATTTTGCTCTTTCTTCTGAGGCCCGCGGTGTCGATGAACACATATTCCTTCCCGTTCCGCCTGATGACGGTATCGATGGCGTCCCTGGTGGTTCCGGCGATGTCGGAGACAATCACCCGGTTCTCCCCCAGAAGCTTATTGATAATGGAGGACTTGCCCACGTTGGGCTTTCCCACGATGGCGATGCGGGGCCTGTCGTCCTCCTCGTCCTCCGCCTTCTTTTCGGGGAAATGCCGGGCCACCTCGTCCAGAAGGTCCCCGATCCCCAGACGCCCGGCGGCGGACACGGGAACAGGGTCGCCAATCCCCAGGTTATAGAACTCGTATACGTCGGGCATGAATTTCTGAAAGCTGTCCACCTTGTTTACCGCCAGGATCACGGGCTTTCCGGAACGGCGCAGCATGTCGGCCACCTTGGAATCGGCGTCCTGAAGACCCTGGCGCACGTCGGTGATAAAAATGATCACATCGGCGGTGTTAATGGCAATCTGCGCCTGCTCCCGCATCTGGGAGAGGATCACATCCCTGGAATCGGGCTCGATGCCGCCCGTATCAATCAGGGTAAAGGGCCTGTCAAGCCACGTGCAGTCCGCGTAAATCCGGTCCCTGGTGACCCCCGGCGTATCCTTTACAATAGAGATCTTCTCTCCCGCCAGGGCGTTGAACAGGGTGGATTTTCCCACATTGGGACGTCCCACAATGGCTACTATGGGCTTACTCATTTCAACACTCCTTTAACTCATAAGGCCGGTAACGGTCCGGCCCGCCGGTGCTTCCGGCGCCTGTAAGGGCAAGGATCAGATCCTGCCCGCTTGATTTTACAATATCTGTTTTTATTTGTAAAGCGGATTGCAGTTCTTCCAGCGTCATATCGTCGAGAAAAACCTCCTCTCCGCTCTTTAGCATATTGGCGGGAAGAAGAAGCCGCTCTCCAAGATCCCGTCCCCTTAACTGCTCTGCAAGATCCCTCCCGGTCACAAGGCCCGAGACCGTCACCTGCTCCCCGAAAAACCTGTTTTCAATGGGGCAGACCGTCACGGAAAGGCCGGGGAATTTTTCCCGGACAAGGCCAGCCAGCCGCTCCATAAAGGGAGCCGCCAGCCTTCCGGTGGCAATGGTCACGGCGCTCTTAAGGGGGCGCGGCTCCCGCGCCGCCAGGGCTTCCAGTACCTCGGTCTCCAAAAGGCGGCACATGCCCACCCCGTTTTCAAGCTGGGGGTAGCCGTCGTAGCGTGCCTCCTCCGGAAGGGCCCGTCCCGTTTTCAGATAAAACTCGTCGCTGGCATGGACAAAGCGGATCCCGTGCCGCTTGAGAAAAACAGGCTGCCATTTCTCGATCCGGTCTATGGCGTCCTCAAGATCCGCCTTTTCCAGCGGCTCAAGGGGATAAAGGCCCTCCCGGAAGCGGGTCAGGCCCACCGGCACCACGGAAACGCTCTCCATGCAGGGGGCGAACCGGCCCAGGGCCTCGATGGTCTTGTCAAGCTGCTCCCCGTCGTTTAATCCTTTGCACAGGACAATCTGCCCGTTCATGGGGATCCCCGCCTCATAAAGGCGGTCCAGCTTCTTTAACGCCTCCCCCGCGAAGCGGTTGTGGAGCATTGTGCACCGGAGCTCCGGATCCATGGTGTGGACGGAAACGTTAATGGGGCCCAGACGGTAGGCGATGATCCGGTCGATGTCGTGATCGCTCATGTTGGTGAGGGTCACATAGTTTCCCTGCAAAAAAGAGAGACGGCTGTCGTCGTCCTTAAAGTACAGGGTGTCCCGCATGCCCGGCGGCATCTGGTCGATGAAGCAGAACACGCATTTGTTGCGGCAGGAGCGGTATTCGTCCATGAGGCCGTTCTCGAAAACGGCGCCCAGATCCTCGTCCTCGTCCTTTTCCACGTCCAGAAGCCATTCCTCGCCGTTTTCCTTCTGAATCAGGATCTCTACGGAGGTATCCTCCATATAATACTGATAGTCGAAAATATCCTCGATGGGATGTCCGTTGATCTCAAGGAGCAGGTCGCCGGGGCAAAGCTCCAGCTCCTGCGCCATGGAGCCCGGCTTGATTTTCGTGATCCTGTGGCCCTTTGCTCCCATGCCCTCTTCCGCCCTTTCCTTCTTCATATCTAATAATCATAACAACATTTTCTTTCTTTGTAAATGGGTTTTTCCACTTGCGAAAAGCCGCCAGAAATGCTATAAAAAATATGTAAAGAAATCTTACGCAAAAGAATATGGAGGTTTCCAATGTCCAAAAGCTTTGCCTTTAAGAATACGATCCCGGTAGCTCCCTTAAAAATCTGTCCCCTGGAAAGCTGCCGGGAATTTGCTGAGAAGGTAGACCGCCACATCGTCACCTTCCGCAAGAACGATACAGAGGAGCTTTTAAAGCGCCAGGCCAGCGTGGAATACCGCGGCTACGACTGCGATTCCTATTTAATCTCCGCCTCCTGCCCCCGGTTCGGCACCGGCGAGGGTAAGGGCGTGGTCCATGAATCGGTCCGGGGCACCGACCTTTTCATCATGGTGGACGTGGTCAACTACAGCCTCACCTACACTGTCTGCGGGCACCAGAACTTCATGTCCCCCGACGATCATTATCAGGACTTAAAGCGCATCATCGGCGCCACCATCGCCAACGCCCACCGGGTCAACGTGCTGATGCCCTTCCTCTATGAGGGCCGCCAGCATAAGCGCACCAAGCGGGAGTCTTTAGACTGCGCCTACGCCCTGGAGGAGCTTTCCAACATGGGCGTCTCCAACATCATCACCTTCGACGCCCACGATCCCCGGGTGCAGAACGCCATCCCCCTTCACGGCTTCGATAACTTCATGCCCACCTATCAGTTTCTGAAGGCCATTTTCAAGAAGGACCTGGACATGACCATCGACAAGGAGCATCTGATGGTCATCAGCCCCGACGAGGGCGCCATGAGCCGGGCCGTCTACTTCGCCAACAACCTGGGCGTCAACATGGGCATGTTCTATAAGCGGCGCGACTACTCCACCGTCATCGACGGCCGCAACCCCATCGTGGCCCACGAATTTTTGGGGACCGACGTGGCGGGAAAGACCGTCATCATCATCGACGATATGATCTCCTCCGGCGAGAGTATGCTGGATACAGCCAAGGAGCTCAAGGACAGGAAGGCCGACAAGGTCATTATCTGCTGCACCTTCGGCCTCTTCACCGACGGCTTTGAAAAATTCGACGACTTCCACAACAGGGGCTATTTCGACTACGTGGTCACCACCAACTTAAATTACAGGCCCCAGGAGCTTCTTGAGAAGAGCTGGTATCTGGAGGCCGACATGTCCAAGTTTACGGCGGCCATCATCAACACCATCAACCACGACCGCTCCTTAACCGGGATCATCGACCCCACCGCCAAGATCCAGAAGCTCATCACCCGCTACAACAAGAAGCGGGAGGAGCATTACCGGCAGCTGGAGCTGAACCTGTAAAAGACATTTTAACAGGGGCGTCCCCCGGGATCCGAAAAACGGACCCGAGGGATGCCCCTGATTTTTTTATCTGAATCACAGCCCTGATTTTGCGAAAAGCTGCTTGAGTTCTTCTAACAGCCGCTCGCCGTCAACGATCTCCCAGATATCGCTCGCCTCTTTATAGCATAACGCTTCTCCACCGTATTCAAATACAATGACCCATGGCTCATGGTTGCTTTGCAACTCTATTCTTATGATTTTGTCCGGATTCCATTCTGCCCGTTCCCCCCGAGGCGTGCTTGACGGAACGTAACTTTTAAAGATATATTTCGTTCTCCTTTTCTTTTTGTGCCGCGACAGTATTTCCTCCAATTCTTCTTTTTGAATGGAATCT
>CALWAW010000098.1 GCA_944375845.1 uncultured Lachnospiraceae bacterium | reverse complement strand
TCCCGCTGGCGAAGGAACCGGATCGGGTCGCAGACCTCGGGATCCTTGATGAGGCGCAGGATATTGTCATAGGTGCTGCGGGCCTTCTGCTCCGCGGCCATATCCTCATAGAGGTCGGTGATTGGATCGCCCTTGGACTGGAACTCGCAGGCGTTGAAGGGAATCCCTCCGGCGGCCTGGGGCCAGATGCCCGTGCCGTGATCCACGTAATAATCAGCGAAGCCCTGTTCCTTCAGCTGCTCGGCGGAAAGGCCACGGGTGAGCTGATGGACAATGGCGGCGATGATCTCCAGGTGGGCCAGCTCCTCCGTGCCGATATCGGTGAGCACGGCCTGGCATTCCTTATAGGGCATGGAATAGCGCTGGGAGAGGTAGCGCATGGAAGCGCCCATCTCGCCGTCGGGGCCGCCGTACTGCGATATGATAATCTTCGCCATGGCCGCGTTGGGCGCGGAGATGTTTACCGGGTATTGAAGCCTTTTCTCATAGTTCCACATGAGCAGGCACCTCCTTCCCAGGGCCAGGGGCTGTTCACCCAGGTCCAGTAATCTGCGCAGTCTCTGACGCCGTCCTTGGTCAGAGGACCGTATTGGGCTTCATAGGCCTTTACCGCCTCCCGGCGGGAATCCTTCATGGCCTGATAATAGGCGAGGGCCTCCTGGTCCTCGGGATGAGTATCCAGATAAAGAAGGACATCGTCCACGGCAAAGCTGTACTGATAGATCTCATTCATCAATTCCTTCATAACCTGACCGCGCACCTCCCGATCACAAAGGGTTTATCCAGAGACGGAAAGATGGAGCCGGTAAAAAGGGCGCGGTCCAGCGGGTAGGTGCACTCCCATTTCTGCCAGGGGACGTAGCCCATGCCTACCCGGGCGTTTTCCTGGGAGGCTGTCTCGCCCTGGCGGCATACGTTGAACCGGGCGGGAGAAGGGCAGGACCCGGGAGCGAGGCGGGAAGCGCCCTGACGGCGGCAGTCCGCGCAGCGCTGGTTATATCGTTCCAATAGAAGAACTCCTTTCAGATGTTGTGGTTACTAATAGGATATGAGGAGAAAGAAGAAGGGTGAGGCCCCCGGGACTCTTGCATAAACGCGGGGAAAATGCTATGATTTGGGGAGGCATACCGACAGGGCGGAGGGGTCTTTCCGCCCGGACCGGAGAAAAGAGGAAAGAGACTTGAGGATAAAAATGGCCGGTATCGATTACCGGAAAGCGCCTGTGAAGGTGCGGGAGCTGTTTTCCATGACGGCCTCCGCCGTGGAGCGGGCCCTTGCAGACAGCAAAGAGATAGAAGGAGTGACCGGCTGCGTCGTGATCTCCACCTGCAACAGGACAGAATACTGGATCAGCGGGGAGGACGAGGCATTTGACCGGCTGGATCCCGCAGAGCTTTTGTGCAGGGAAAAGGGACAGGAATATCAGGACTACGCCTGTTACTTTACAGTGCGCGAGGGCAGGGAGGCGGTCCACTATCTGATGGAGCTTTCCTGCGGCCTTCAGTCCCAGATCTTCGGGGACGACCAGATCATCAGCCAGGTGAAGCGGGCGCTGGATACGGCAAGGGAGCAGGAGGCGCTGGACGCCGTCATGGAGACTTTGTTCCGCACCGCCGTGACAGGGGCCAAAAAGGTAAAGACCAAGGTGCTCCTCACCAATGTGGACAGGTCTGTGGCGGCCGCCATGACCGCCCTTCTGGAAAAAGAGCAGATCGGGATCCGCGGAAAAAAATGTATGGTGATCGGAAACGGGGAGATCGGCCGCCTGGCGGCGGCGGAGCTGGTGAAGGCGGGAGGAGACGTCTCCATGACCCTGCGCCAGTATAAGACCAGAGAGGCGGTGATCCCGGCGGGCTGCCAGGTGATCCCATACGATTCCCACTATGAGCGGCTTTCCGAAATGGAGATCGTCGTAAGCGCCACCGTAAGCCCCCACTATACCCTGACCGTGGAAAGCTGCCGCGGCCGCATGGGGACGAAAGAAACGGTCCTGGTGGATCTGGCCATCCCCCGGGATATGGAGCCGGGGCTTTCAGAGCTTCCCGGCGTCAGGCTGTACGATATGGACAGCTTCAGCCGTCTCAAGTACGAGGGCGACGCCAGGCAGGTGGCGGTGGCCGACGAGATCTTAAAAAAATACGAGCTGGAATATGAGCAGTGGTACGAATTCCGCGACCTCGTGCCGGTGGTGAAAAAAATATCCCGCATGGCCGGGGAGGATACGGCGGCAAGGCTGAAAAAGGCGGTGCGCCGGTACCCCTTAAGCCGCGAGGAGCGGGAGGAGCTTCTGGAGGCCATAGACAAGACGGCCGCGAAGGTGGCGGCAAAGCTCTGCTACGGACTCCGGGAGGAGATGGAACCGGAAAAATGGCAGCCCTGCCTTGAGGGGCTGATGCGTTCGGCGGAAAAGCTGGAGTAGGCGTTCCTGGAGGAGGCTTATGAGATTTCCTGTATTTATAGAGCTTCAGGGGAAAAAGGTCCTGGTGGCCGGAGGGGGAAAAATCGCCGCCAGGCGGATAAAAGTGCTGGCGGAGTTCGGTGCCCTGGTGACGGCAGTAGCGCCCAAAATCTGCGGCGAGGTCCGAAGCCTCTGGGAGGCCGGGCGGATACGCTGGGAAAATCGTCCGGTGAAAAGGGAAGACGTGGAGGACGCTTTTCTTGTGATTGCGGCCACAGATTCCCGAGAGGCGAACCACCAGGTGGTCCTCTGGTGCAGAGAGGCGGGGGTGCCCGTCAACGCGGCCGATAAAAAAGAGGAATGTGATTTTTATTTTCCCGGGATCGCCAGGGAGGGAAGCCTCATCGCGGGGGTCTGCGCCTCCGGGCAGGACCACCGCCTGGCGCGGGAAGCGGCGGAGGGGATCCGCCGCCTTTTTCAGGCGGAATTTAAAGAGGACAGCGCCTGTTTGCAGGAGGATAAAGGGAGTACAGATGGAAGATAGAAAAGTGATCCGCGTGGGAAGCAGGGAGAGCCGCCTGGCTGTGGAGCAGACCATGCTGCTGGTAAGAGAGATCGAAAGGAACCATCCTGAGCTTAAGCTTCAGCTGGTCACCATGAAAACCACCGGAGATAAAATTCTTGACAGAAGCCTGGACCAGGTGGGCGGAAAGGGCCTTTTCGTCAAGGAGCTGGATAAGGCACTGGCGGAAAAGCAGGTGGACATCACCGTCCACAGCTTAAAGGATATGCCCATGGAGCAGCCGGAGGGGCTTCCCATCGTGGCGGCGGCCGTAAGAGGCGAGCCCAGGGACGTGCTGGTGTATCCGAAAAGCGGAAAAACCTGGGAGCCGGGCTGCGGGCGGCCCTTCCGCATCGGCACCTCCAGCGAAAGGCGCAGGCTCCAGCTGGCGGCCCTGTATCCCGAGGCGGAATTTTCCCTGCTTCGGGGGAATGTGCTCACCAGGCTGGAAAAGCTGGACGCGGGCCGGTACGACGCCATTGTGCTGGCGGCGGCTGGCCTTGAGCGCCTTGGACTGGGAGAGCGGATCAGCGAGTACCTGGAGCCGGAGCAGGTGATCCCGGCGGCGGGCCAGGGAATCCTGGCGGTGCAGGGCCGGGAGGGGGAGGACTACTCCTATCTGGACTGCATCCGCGACCAGGGAGCCTGGCAGGCGGCCATGGCGGAGCGGGCCTTTGTGCGCCTTCTGGACGGCGGCTGCTCCTCGCCCATCGCAGCCTACGCGAAGGAAAAAGACGGAAGGCTTCTCCTTCGCGGCCTCTATTATGATGAGAATACGGGAAAATACAGGACGGGAGTTTTGGAGGGAAGCCCGGACGAGGCAGAAGCCCTGGGAACCCGGCTGGCAGAGCTTTTGAGAGACAGCGTAAGAGGCGGTGTAAATCCGGGAACAGTGTTCCTGGTGGGCGCGGGCCCTTCTGACCCCGGCCTTCTGACCATCAAGGGAAGGCAGGTGCTGGAGCGGGCCCAGGTGGTGGTCTACGACCGCCTGGTGGGCGCGGGAATCCTCCAGATGATGCCGGAGGAGGCGGAAAAGATCGACGTGGGCAAGCGCTCCGGGAACCATCCGGTGCCCCAGGAGGAGATCAACCGGCTTCTTCTTGAAAAGGCCCTGGAGGGGAAATGCGTGGTGCGCCTTAAGGGGGGCGACCCCTTCGTCTTTGGGAGAGGCGGCGAGGAGCTGGAGCTTCTTGCGGCGAATCGGATCCCCTTCGAGGTGGTGCCCGGCGTCACGGCGGCGGCGGCCGTCCCGGCTTACGCGGGGATCCCGGTGACCCACAGGGATTACTGCTCGTCGGTCCATCTGATCACGGCCCACAAAAAACGGGGCAATGAGGAAAAGCCGGATTTTGAGACGCTGGCAAGGCTGGACGGCACGCTGGTGTTTTATATGGGCCTTAGCGCCCTGGGGGAGATCTGCCGGGGGCTTATGGAGGCCGGAATGGATCCGTCCATGCCCGCCGCAGTGCTTGAGAAGGGCACGACGGCGGCCCAGAGAAGGGTCGTCTCCGACATCGCCCATCTGGAGGAGAAGGCCCGCGAGGCCCGGGGGGTATCGCCGGCCCTCATTGTGGTGGGAAAGGTGTGCGCCCTTTCCGACACCTTCCACTGGGCGGAGGACAGGCCTCTGGGAGGCCAGAGGGTTCTGGTCACAAGGCCGAAAAAGCGCAGCAGGAAAATGGCAGACCGGCTGGAGGAGCTGGGCGCCGAGGTGATCCTGCTTCCCTCCATAGAGACCAGGGTGATCGCAGACAATCCGCAGCTTGAAGAGGCGCTTTCGCGCCTTTCCTCCTACAGCTGGATCGGCTTTACCAGTTCGGAGGGCGTGGACTGCTTTTTCGACAGCCTGCGAAAGAAGCGGATCGACGTCCGTTCCCTGGCGGGGCTCAGGTTCGCGGCCATCGGGCCCGCCACCGGAAAGGCGGTGGAGCGCCATGGGATCCTGGTGGAGCTTATGCCCGCAGAGTATAACGGCGAGGCCATGGGCCGCCTGCTGGCGGAGCGGATGAAGCCGGGAGAGCGGATCCTGCTTCCCAGGGCCAGGATCGGCACAAGGGAGCTCCTTAAGCCCCTTGAGGAGGCGGGGATCTCCTACGACGACATTCCCGTATACGATACCCTGGAGGGCGGGCCGGCGGAGGTTTCCCTGCTTCCCGGCGACATTGTGACCTTTACCAGTGCCTCCACGGTACGGGGCTTTGTGAAGCTGTTTCCCGGTATCGACTACAGCGCGGTGCGGGGGCTCTGCATCGGCGCCCAGACGGCGGCCGAGGCAAAAAAGCACGGGATCTCCGTAATGGTCTCTGAGCGCTCTGATGTGGAAAGCATGGTAGAAAAGCTGTTGGAAATAAAAGGAGGAACTGTAAAATGGAAATGATCAAGCGTCCCAGACGTCTGCGCGGAGGCCAGACGATCCGGAAAATGGTGCGGGAGACCAGGATGGATAAAGCGTCCCTGATCTATCCCATGTTTGTGGTGGAGGGAACCGGGATCAAGGAGGAGATCCCCTCCATGCCGGGCCAGTATCACTACAGCCTGGACAAGTTCCCGGCGGCTCTTGAGGAGGCAGCGAAGGCCGGAGTTTCCTCGGTGCTTTTGTTCGGGATCCCCGACAGGAAGGACGAGGTCGGAAGCTCTGCCTGGGCGGAGGACGGGATCATCCAGAAGGCCCTGCGGCTGGCGAAGGAGAAGGTGCCGGAGCTTTACTATATCACCGACGTGTGTATGTGCGAATATACCTCCCACGGCCACTGCGGAGCCCTATGCGGCCACGACGTGGATAACGACGCCACCCTTCCCCTTCTGGCAAGGACGGCCCTCTCCCACGTGGAGGCCGGGGCGGACATGGTGGCGCCCTCCGACATGATGGATGGCCGCGTGGGCGCCATCCGGAAGATCCTCGATGAGAACGGTCATCAGGAGATTCCGATCTTCGCCTATTCCGTAAAATATGCCTCCTCCTTCTACGGCCCCTTCCGGCAGGCGGCGGACTCCGCCCCCAGCTTCGGCGACAGAAAGACTTATCAGATGGATTACCACAACGTGAAGGAGGGCATCAAGGAGGCCCTTCTGGACGTGGAAGAGGGCGCGGATCTGGTGATGGTGAAGCCTGCCCTTTCCTATATGGATGTGATCCGCCGGGTATCGGAGGCGGTGAGCGTCCCCGTGGGCGCCTACAGCGTCAGCGGCGAGTACGCCATGATCAAGGCGGCGGCCTTGAACGGCTGGATTGACGAGGCCTCCGTGGTCTGCGAGTCGGCGGCCTCCATTTACAGGGCCGGGGCGGACGTGCTGATTACCTATTACGCCAAGGAGCTGGCAAAATACATGGACGAGGGCCGGATCGGCTAGGAGGAGAATATGGACAGATCAGAACAGCTTTTTGAACGGGCAAAAAAAGTCATCCCCGGAGGGGTCAACAGCCCGGTGAGGGCGTACATGGCCGTGGGCGGAAAGCCCCGGTTCATCGCCAGCGCGGACAAGGAAATGATCACCGACGTGGACGGACATACTTATATTGATTATATCGGCTCCTGGGGTCCCATGATCCTGGGCCATAACCACCCGGCGATCCGGGAGGCCGCCATGGAGGCGGCGGGCCGGGGCTTAAGCTTCGGAGCCAGCTGCCCGGCCGAGGTGGAGATGGCGGAGCTGATATGCGGGCTGGTGCCCTCCATCGAAATGGTCAGGATGGTCAATTCCGGCACGGAGGCGGTCATGTCCGCCCTGCGGGTGGCCAGGGGCTTTACCGGAAGGAATAAGATCATCAAATTCGAGGGCTGCTACCACGGTCACTGCGATTCCATGCTGGTAAAGGCGGGATCCGGCGTGATGACCAGCGGCGTCCCCGACAGCGCCGGCGTGCCCGAGGGCTGCGCTCAGGATACGCTGACGGCGGCCTACAACGACATCGAAAGCGTGGAGCGCCTCTTTGAGTCCTTCCCCGGCCAGGTGGCGGCGGTGATCATCGAGCCGGTAGCGGCCAATATGGGCGTCGTGGTCCCGAAGGAGGGCTTTTTGGAGAAGCTTCGCAGCCTCTGTACCGCCGAGGGCGCGCTCTTGATCTTCGACGAGGTGATCACCGGGTTCCGGCTGGGCTTTGACGGAGCCCAGGGCTATTACGGCGTGACGCCCGACCTCACCACCTTCGGAAAGATCATCGGCGCGGGGATGCCGGTGGGCGCCTACGGCGGCCGCCGCGAGATCATGGAGATGGTCTCCCCGGTGGGAAGCGTTTATCAGGCGGGGACCTTAAGCGGAAACCCCGTGGCCATGGCGGCGGGCCTGGCCCAGCTCCATATTCTGGAAATGCAGCCGGAGCTCTATGAGGGAATGAACCGGATGGGCGGATACTTCCGCGAAAATCTCAGGGAGATCCTCGGGCGGTTCCACGCTCCCTGCCAGGTGACCGGGGTGGGCTCCTTGTCCTGCCTCTTCTTTACGGCCGAGGAGGTCACGGATTACAGGTCCGCAAAGACCTCCGACACGGCTGCCTTTGCCGATTACTTCCGCTATATGCTGGCCCACGGGATCTATGTGGCTCCCTCCCAGTTTGAGGCGGTATTCATGTCCAGCGTCCACACAAAAGAAGATGTGGACAGGACCCTTGAGGTGGTGGAAAGCTATTATGCTAGGAAGAGAGCTTGAACGGCTTCGCGCGGCGATGAAGGAGGAGGGCGCGGATCTTTGCCTGGTCCCCTCCTCGGACGATCACGGGTCTGAGTACCCGGCGCCGTATTTCGAGGCCAGAAGATTTTTGTCGAATTTTACCGGATCCGCCGGGACGCTGGCCGTATCGGCCGACTGGGCGGGGCTTTGGACCGACGGCCGGTATTTTCTCCAGGCGGAGCGCCAGCTTGCCGGGACGGGGATCACCCTCTACCGCATGGGGGAGCCGGGTGTTCCCTCCCTTACGGAGGAGCTGGCCGCGCGTCTCCCTGAAAAAGGCCGTCTGGCCTTTGACGGCCGCGTGGTGAGCCATCGTCTGGGAGCAGAGCTTGAGCGCCTTGCCGTTCGGAAGGGCGGAGGGCTTCTTCTTAAGGATCTTCCGGGAGAGATCTGGGAGGGGCGGCCGGCCCTTCCGGCGGAGCCGCTCCGGGAGCTTCCCCTTTCCTGCACGGGGGAATCCAGAATATCCAAGATTTTCCGGATCCGGGAGGCCATGAAAGAGGCCGGTGCGGACCTCCATGTGGTCACGGCCCTGGACGAGATCGCCTGGATTTTAAACCTGCGGGGAAACGACGTGGCCTGCAATCCCGTTTTCCTCAGCAACCTGGTGATAGGCGAGGAGGAGGCCTGGCTGTTTCTCATGAGGCCGGAGGCCTTCCGGGAGGCCCTGGAGGCGGAAGGAATCCACGTGCTTTCCTATGAAGGCTTTTACGAAGCCCTTCCCGGCCTTTGCAGGGGCAGGCGCGTCCTCTTTGACAGCGGAAAGCTCAGCGAGCAGGCGTACCGCTGCCTGAAACCGGCCGCGTCCCGGATCGACAGGCCGGATCCGGCCGTCCTCATGAAGGCGGTCAAAAACGGCACGGAGATCCAGGGGATGAAAAAGGCCCACAGAAAAGACGGGATTGCCCTGGTGAAATTCCTGTACTGGCTGAAGAACCATGTGGGAAAGGAGCCGCTCACAGAGCTTTCGGCGGCGGCGCGGCTGGAGGAATTCCGAAGGGAGCAGGAGGGCTATATCGAGCCCAGCTTTACCACCGTGGCCGCCTACGGGCCCAACGGGGCCGTGATCCATTATATGCCGGAGCCGGAGACGGACACCCCCTTAAGGGAGGAGGGCTTTTTCCTGGTGGACAGCGGCGGCCAGTACCTTGAGGGGACCACGGACGTGACCAGGACCGTGGCCCTCGGCCCCCTTACCCTCGCCCAGAAAAAGCATTTCACGGCGGTGCTCAAAGGGATGCTGGCCCTTGGAAGCGCCAGGTTCCCGGAGGGCTGCCGGGGCGTAAACCTGGACTATCTGGCCAGGGAGCATTTATGGGCCATGGGCCTCGACTACAGGCACGGGACAGGCCACGGCGTGGGATGCTTCCTGAACGTCCACGAGGAGGGCGGAAGCTTCCGCTGGCGGACGCCTCCGGAAAGCGAGATCCTCCGCCCCGGCATGGTGATTTCCGACGAGCCGGGCGTCTATCTGCCGGGCCGGTACGGGATCCGGACGGAGAACCTGGTGCTCTGTAAGGAAGCAGAGGAAAACGAATACGGACGCTTCCTGGAGTTTGAGTTCCTGACCCTGGCGCCCATCGACAAGACGGCGATCCTCTGGGAGGATATGCGCAAGGAGGATATCCAGAGGCTCAACGCCTATCACAGCCGGGTCCGGGAGGAGCTTTCCCCCTATCTGGAGGAGCCGGAGAGGACGTGGCTTTACGAGACAACCCGGCCGGAGGCTTGGTAAATACTGACAGAAAATAAAAGGGAAATAAACGCTTTTTCGGCGCTTCAATGGGCGCCTGTACAAAGTTGCCAAAGCTCTAAAAACCTTTTTGTATATTTCGTTTATAGTTTTTTAGAAAATCATAGGCTATTATGAAAATAAGCATTTAGATTTGGAGGCTGGCAATGGCAGTAATTTCTTTTCGCAATGTGACGAAAACCTTTCCCAATGGGAAAACTGCGGTGAAGGATCTGAGTCTGGAGATCCGCCACGGGGAATTCCTGGTATTGACAGGCCCCCAGGGCTCCGGAAAGGTGACGCTTCTGCGCATGATCGCGGGCATGGAGCCCATAAGCACAGGAGAGCTCTGGATCAACGGGGAAAAGGTGGAAAACGCCAATCCCAGAAAGCGCAACATGGGTATGGTGTTCCGCCATTACACGCTCTATCCGGGAATGACGGTCCACGAAAACCTGGCCTTTCCCATGAGGCAGCGGGGCCTTTCGGAAAAGGAGATCCGGGAGGCGGTGGACCGGACTGTGGCCGTGTTCCGCCTGGAAGGCCTGCTTGCCTGCTATCCCAGGGAGCTGACGGACATCCAGAAGCAGTATGTGGCCGCGGCCAGGGCCTACGTACATAAGCCGGAGGCCTTCCTCCTGGTGGATGTGCTGGGCGGGCTGGAGCCCGATATGCGCCGCCAGGCCAGAAGGCGGATGAAGGAGATCTATAACGCTCTGGACACCACGCTCATCTATGTTACGGAGGATCCGAAGGAGGTCATGGAGCTGGGCGCCAGAACCGCGGTGATGCGCCGCGGGCAGCTGGTGCAGGAGGGACCGGTAAGGGAGCTTCTGGAACGGCCCAGGAACCTTTTTGTGGCCCAGTTTATGAACAGCCCCCGCTTTGCCTTAAGCGAGGTGCGGATCGTGAAGGGACAGACGGCTGTGGAGGCCATCGGGGACGGCTTCAGCGTGGACGTGCCTCCCGAATGGGTTGCCCGCCTTGAACAGAACGGATACATCGGGCACCGGGTTCTGATGGGCTATCAGACCGGTGAGCCCGCAGAGGACGAGGACGGGACCACGGAACGGCCCCTTCCCGACAGCAGGTTTTATTTCTTCGACAGGACAACGGAAAATACGATCTTATGAAAACAGGATCCCCTCGGGGATTCTGTTTTTATGAAAATTATCCAAAAAGCACTTCCATTTTTACCGGTTTTGCATTAAGATAAAAAGAGGGTTTCATGTACAAAGAACAATCAGAGGGAATTCGGGAAGGTATATCGGGGTGAATTTATGATTTCAAATCAGATTTTGCAGAATACCATTGAGGGGTTAAAGGGCATTATGAGGATCGAGCTCTGTATCTGCGATACGGAGGGCAAGGTCCTGGCGACCACGTTCCCTGATGCGGAGGAATACGAATTTTCAGTTCTGGCCTTCGTGGAATCTCCGGCGGAAAGCCAGGTGATCCAGGGGTATCAGTTTTTCAAGATCTTTGACGAGCACCAGCTGGAGTATGTGCTCCTTGCCAGGGGCGCCGGGGACGACGCTTACATGGCGGGCAAGGTGGTGGTGTTCCAGATCCAGAACCTTTTAGTCGCCTACAAGGAGCGGTTCGACAAGGACAACTTCATCAAGAACCTGCTGCTGGACAACCTCCTTCTGGTGGATATCTATAACAGGGCGAAAAAGCTCCATATCGACATCAACGTGCGCCGGGTGGTCTTTGTGATCGAGACCCAGACCGAAAACGACACGGTGGCCCTTGAGACGGTCAAGAGCATGTTCTCCTCCAAATCAAAGGATTTCATCACCGCCGTGGATGAAAAGAACATCATCCTGGTGAAGGAGCTGAAGCAGGGCGAGGGCTACGAGGATATGGACAAGGTAGCCAAAATGATCCTGGACATGCTGAACACCGAGGCCATGGCCACGGTCCATGTGGCCTACGGCACCATCGTCAACGAGGTGAAGGAGGTCTCCCGCTCCTATAAGGAGGCCAAAATGGCTCTGGACGTGGGCAAGATCTTTTACAGCGACAAGAATATCGTCGCCTACAACAACCTGGGGATCGGCCGCCTGATCTATCAGCTGCCCCTTTCCCTGTGCCGGATGTTCATCAAGGAGATTTTCGACGGGAAATCCCCCGACGACCTTGACGATGAGACCCTGGTTACCATAAACAAGTTTTTTGAAAACAACCTGAATGTGTCCGAGACCTCGCGCCAGCTCTACATCCACAGGAACACCCTTGTGTACCGGCTGGATAAGCTCCAGAAGAGCACGGGGCTTGATCTGCGGGTTTTCGAGGACGCCATTACCTTTAAGATCGCCCTGATGGTGGTAAAATACATGAACTATATCGAGGCGCTGGACAATTAGAATTGAGGATTTTATGATTGAATTTGAGCACGTGAGCAAGACCTACGATAAAGCGACAGACCGCGAGACCAAGGCGGTGCGCGATGTGAGCCTTAAGATCGAAAAGGGCGAGTTCGTCTTTATCGTAGGCAACAGCGGCTCCGGAAAGACGACGCTGATCCGGCTGCTGTTAAAGGAGATCGACGCCAGCCAGGGAATCATCCGGGTGGGCGGCACGGACATCACAAAATTGAAAAGGAAAATGATACCCAGGTACAGAAGGCGCCTGGGCGTTGTTTTTCAGGACTTCCGCCTTTTAAAGGATAAGAACGTTTACGAAAACGTGGCCTTTGCCCAGCGGGTGGTGGTGACTCCCACAAGGGAGATCCGCCGCCGGGTGCCCGAGGTGCTGGCCATGGTGGGCCTTTCCTCCAAATACAAGTCCCTTCCCAGCCAGCTTTCCGGCGGGGAGCAGCAGAGGGTCGCCATTGCCAGGGCCCTTGTGAACAGGCCCGAGATCCTTCTGGCCGACGAGCCCACCGGAAACATGGATCCGGGGAACGCATGGCAGATTATGAAGCTTCTGGAGGAGATCAACCACATGGGGACCACCGTGGTGGTGGTGACCCACAGCAAGGAGATCGTAGACAAAATGAGGAAGCGCGTCATCACCATGAAGCATGGCGTGGTGGTGACAGACCGGGAAGAAAGCGGGTACGGAAATGAGAATTAGCACATTATGGTATTGTATCCGCCAGGGGCTCGGAAGCATTCGGAAAAACAAGCTGTTTTCCCTGGCTTCTGTAGGGACGATGGCGGCTTGTATTTTTCTTTTCTGCATCCTTTACTCTGTGGTGGTCAATGTTCAGCACATGGTGAAGGCCATGGAGGATACCGTGGGAGTGACGGTATTTTTTGACGAGGGCCTCTCTGAGGAAGAGATCCAGGCCATCGGCGATGTGATCAGCGCCAGAAGCGAGGTGGCCGATATGCGGTTCGTCTCGGCGGAGGAGGCGTGGGAATCCTATAAAGAAGATTACTTTGCCGGGATGCCCGAGCTGGCCGAGGGCTTCGAGGAGGATAATCCCCTGGCCAATTCCGCGTCCTATGAGCTCTATTTGAATGACATCGAGGACCAGCAGGAGTTTGTGGAGTATCTGGAATCCATCGACGGGGTCCGGCAGGTGAATTATTCCGAAATCGCCGCCCAGGGACTTTCCATGGTGAACAGCGTGGTGGGCTACGTGTCCATGGGCCTGATCCTGATTCTTCTGGCAGTGGCGGTGTTTTTAATCAGCAACACCATCGCCATTACCATTAACGCCAGACGCGAGGAGATCAAGATCATGCGGATGATCGGCGCCACCAATTTCCTGATCCGCTCCCCCTTCGTGGTGGAGGGCATCATCATCGGGCTCTTCGGCGCCGGGATTCCCCTCGTACTGGTCTATTATGCCTACAGCTACGCGGTGCGCTTCTGCTTAAGCCATCTGAGCATCCTTTCCAGGATCCTGACGCTGCTTCCCGTGTGGCAGGTATTCCAGGTGCTGGTTCCCGTATCTCTGGGACTGGGCCTTGGGATCGGCCTTTTCGGAAGCTGGTTTTCCATCCGCAAGCACCTGCGGGCATAAAAAGAGACGGAGGAAGATATGAGAAAACGATACAGGCGGGCCTTATGCCTTCTGGCGGCGGCGGTCCTGGCGGCAGGCGCCTTTCAGGGCGTTCAGGCTTCCGGGGAGCTGGACGGCCAGCAGGACAGGATCGACGCCATAGAGGAGGAGCAGGAGCGGCTCAGAGATACCCTCTCGGAGCTTGACAGCTTAAAGGACGACGCGGACGCCTATCTTGAGGCGGTAAACGGAGAGCTTGAGGGCGTTCAGGCCGACATCACCCGGCTGTCCCAGCAGATGGAGGAGACCAAGGCGGCCATCTCCCAGGCGGAGACAGAGCTTGCGGACGCGAAGGAATCAGAAAAGACCCAGTACGAGAACATGAAGCTCCGCATCAAATATATGTACGAAAAAGGCGACACCTTTTTCCTGGAGCTTTTATTTGAATCCGCCTCCTTAAGCGAGTTTTTGTCCCAGGCGGAGTATATTTCCAAGATTTCCGAATATGATAGAAATATGCTGACGGCCTATCAGGAGACGAAGCAGCTCATTGCCGATAAGACAGAGGAGCTTTCAGAGGCCTACGCCAGCCTGGAGACCACGGTGGCCCAGGCCCAGGCGAAGGTGGAGTCCTTAAACGAGCTTCAGGCGGCCAAGCAGCAGGAGCTTGAGAGCTTAAATATGCAGATCGCGGAAAACAGCGATCTTCTGGCAGATTACGACGCGGCCCTGGCTGATGAGCTGGCAGAGTTCCAGGCCATCGAGGAGGCCATCCGCAGACGTGAGGAGGCCGCGGCCGCGGGCTCCCAGACGGCGGCCCCTGAGACCAGGCCCGAGGCTTCTGAGTCAGAGGAGACGGAGCCGGTGACGGAGGCGCCCGCTGAGACGGACGCGGCGGGCGGGGAGTCTTCTGAGACCGGGGGAACAGAGGCCGCGCCCACTGAGACCGATCCCCCCGAGACGGAGCCCCCTGAAACCGATCCTCCCGAGACGGAGCCTCCGGCCTCATCCACAGGCTTTATCTGGCCGGTTCCCAGCTGCAGCAGGATTTCCTCCGGCTACGGCGAC
>CALWAW010000097.1 GCA_944375845.1 uncultured Lachnospiraceae bacterium | reverse complement strand
AAATCGAGAGCCCCCTTCCCCTCTCCGCCTTTTTTCTTTTTTAAGAGAGCCGCGATGTTCAGGGTCTTGTTCCGCACCAGGGGGAAGGGCCTGGAGGAGTCCACCGCCATGGGTGTCACCACCGGATAGACGGAGGTTTCAAAATACCGGTCGGCAAAGACCGCCTGCTCCGGCGTGAGAAGCTCGTGATGGGGAATAAACACAATGCCCGACTTTTTAAGGAGGGGGAGCAGGGAGCGGTTCCAGGTGGAATACTGAACATCCACCAGCTCGTGCATCCGCTCGTTGATCTTATCTAACTGCTCCTGGGGCGTCATGCCCGCGATATCCTTTTTCGTGTACCCGGCGTTCACCATATCCTTTAAGGAGGCCACCCGCACCATCACGAACTCATCCAGATTGGAGGCGGTGATGGAGAGGAATTTCAGCCGTTCAAACAGCAGGTTGTTTTTATCCCGCGCCTCCCCCAGCACCCGGAGATTGAAGCGGAGCCAGGAAAGCTCTCTGTTTTCAAAATATTCACTTTTTTGAAATTCTTTTAATTCGCCCATGTCACATTCCTTTCTTCTTCTTGAGCACCGGCCGGATCCCGTAGACTTCCTCAAAGAAGTCTGCCTTCTGGGTGAAGAGGCTCTGCTCTAACAGGATATTTTCAGAAGAATCGGTGGTGATAAACATCTGCTGCTCTTTGACGGACACCTTGATATCCTTGAATTTCTGCTTGTGGCTCCTGTCCATGGCGTTGCACACCCGGAGAATGGCCGTAAGCTTGGCGATGGTGATCCGCATATCCTTATCAAGGGCCGCGGAATCAGCCTGGTAATCAAAAGGCACCGTATTGTACTTGACCACATTGGCAATGATCTCCCGCTCTCTGTGGGAAACGCCGATGATCTCCGTCGACATGATGATGTTATAGGCACACTCCCCGGGGGTGCGGATGCTGATGTATTTTCCGCAGTCGTGAAGAATGGCGCTGATCTGCAAAAGCAGCCTCTCACGCTTGCCCAGACCGTGATATTTTTTAATGCCGTCAAACACGCTTAAAACGTTCTTTTCCAGAATGGCCGAATGTTCTTTATCGCCCATATAGCGCTTGGCGATATTCCGCGCGGCCGCCAGGATATCCTTTGAAAAATCATGCGCGAAGCGGATCAGCTTTTTCTGCTCAGCGTACTCCGCTGCCAGCCCATCGCCTAAGCGCACGCCGGGAAGCCACAAAAGCTCGGCCCCCGTCACCTCCAAAAGCCTCTTATAGACCATGGCGCCCGGCACGATCAGGGGAAGAAATTCCATGGGGATATCGTACTTGTCCGCCGCCTTCTCCTCGCTGAGCACCCGCAGGTCCTGATAAAACCTGCCGAACTCCTCCGCCGTGATGTGCTGCTTATCCTCCGCGCCGATCCGCCCCAGATAGGTGGCGCAGACACCGGTGGCAATGATGTTTTTCACATTCCTGTCCTTTAAGAAAAACTTGCGGAAGGTGTCGATATCGTTGTCGATGAACTCCTGGGTCAGCTGCCGCCTGTCCACGTCGGTGCCGCCCACCTTCTCCAGGACCTGGTGGATCCTGAGGGCCCCCAGCCTCAGGTTCTGGGTCGTCACCAGGGCATCCTTGTCGAAGAGGGAGATCTGCATGCTTCCGGAGCCCACCTCGGCAATGGCCGTACCTTTCTGGATGATATTGTTAAACTCGTTTTCCTTGGCCGCGATAGCCTTATAGCAGAGGAACCTCTGCTCGGAATTGCTCAGGATATCAATATCGATACCGGTACGCACGCGGATCTGGTCCAGCACCACTTCACGGTTGGCCGCCTCCCGGATGGCGCTTGTGCCGCAGGCCCGGTAATCGTCCACCTGATATTCGCTCATCACGGTCTTGAACCTGGTGAGAAGCCTGCACATCTCATCCACCCGGTCGTAGCTGATGATCCCCCTGTCGTAGGTATCCTTTCCCAGGCCGATGACCTTCCGGACCCGGTCAAGCTGGCTGATCCCCTTTTTGGGAGAAATCTCATATATGGTGAGCTCCAGCTCATAGGAACCCACGTCGATCGCCGCAAACGTCGCAACTGCCATAATATCCCTCCTCGCCCTCATTCGTGTTACTCTTTATTGTAACCCGCTTTCTATCTATGGCGCAAGTAAGAAGAATGTAAGATTTTGGTAAAAATCCTATTTTTTCCGCCCCTTTAACCAGGTGACGAACTGCACTGCCGTGCGCCCGGAAATGCCGCCATGGGAAAGCTCCCACTGATTCGCCGCAGAAAGCAGCTCCTCCTCCGGCATGTCGACGCCCTCCCGCCTGGCGACGGAGAGGACGATCTCCTTAAACTCTTTGGGGTCGGGCCTCCCGTAATAGATGGTGACGCCGAACCGGGAGGCCAGGGAAAGCTTTTCCTGGACGGTGTCGGACCGGTGCATATCCTCCCGCACCTCCTCCTTGTCGCTGAAATTCTCCCGGATCAGATGGCGCCTGTTGGAGGTGGCGTAAATCAGCACATTCTCCGGCCGCACCTCCAGGCCGCCCTCGATGATGGCCTTTAAATATTTGTATTCCACCTCGAACTCCTCGAAGGAGAGGTCGTCCATATAAAGGATAAACTTATAATTCCTGCTCTTGATCTGGCTGATGACCTGGGAGATGTCCTTGAACTGGTACTTGTAGATCTCGATCATCCGAAGGCCCCTGTGGTAATACTTATGGAGGATGGCCTTGATGCTGGAGGATTTTCCCGTGCCGCTGTCGCCGAACAGCAGACAGTTGTTTGCGGGCCGTCCTTCCACGAAGGCCTCGGTATTTTCAATGAGCTTTTGCTTCTGGGCCTCGTAGCCCACCAGATCCTCCAGATACACGTGCTCGATGTTCTTGATGGGAAGGATCCTGGTCTCCCCGTCCCGGTTTTCCACCCGAAAGGCCTTGTGAAGGCCGAACTTTCCCACGCCGAAATCCCGGTAAAAGCCGGTCAGGGCCTGATGCCAGTCCGCGGGCTCCCGCGCTTCGGAAAGGCTTTCCGCCAGCTGCTGGATCCGGTCGCGGATCCGCCTGTTGAACACGGTGCTGTGGGTGCCGGTGCTCTCGTAATCCTTTAAAAGGCCGAACAGGGGGCAGCCCGTCCTTTTGTCCAGCTCATCGAGATCGCAGTCAAACCAGTCCTTGAATATGGCGAAATCGTGGAGGGCCAGGGCGTTGACCGTCCCCTTCACTGCCCCGCGGATCTCGCAGGCGGTGCTGAAGGCGTTTTCATTGGTGGCCAGCACGTAGGCCAGAAAGCTGTGCCAGAGATTTCCCTTAAAGCCGTGGGCCGCGGAAAATTCCACCAGGGCCCCTGCGGTTCTGAAGGGGTCCGGCCCCTCAATGCCCTCGATCATGGCCGCCATGTCCCTCAAAAGCGCCCCGTGCTCCGTCTCCCGATATAAGATCAGCTCATCAGTTTTCATTGATATTCTTCCCTTTGTCCGTATAATAATTTCCCAGCACCCGGAAATAGTTGGCCTCCTCCAGGATGCCCAGAAGAGCGTTTTTCACCGCCGGCTCATGGATGTTCCCCTCGAAATCCGCGAAGAACCGGAATTCCCAGGGACGGCCCAGGATGGGCCTGGACTCAAGCTTTAACATATTGAGGCCGTTGTAGGTCAGGTGGGACAGCATATAATAGAGGGCGCCGTCCTCGTGGCGGGTCTCAAAGCAGACGCTGATCTTGTTGGCCGCTTTTTCGCAGAATTTCCTGCTGGAGATCACCAGAAAGCGGGTGGTGTTTCCCCGGCTGTTCATAATGCCCCGGTCCAGCACCTGAAGGCCGTAGATCTCCCCGGCCATCTCGCTGGCGATGGCGGCGCAGGAGGGATCGTTCCCCGCCTTCACCTCTTTGGCGGAGAGGGCCGTGTTTCCGGTGCTCCTCCTCTCCCAGTCCCGATGCTCGTCCAGATACCTGCTGCACTGCATCAGGCCCTGGGGATGGGAGTAGACGTTCCGGATTCCCGCAAGCTCCGCCCCGGGAAGGCCAAGAAGCACATGATCCACCTTCACATAAGTCTCTCCCACAATGTAGTTGTCGTATTTTACCAGAAGATCGTAAACCTCGGAGACGCTCCCCGACGAGGAATTTTCAATGGGAAGCACCGCGTAATCCGCGTTCCCGGCGCAGAGGGCCTTCATGGCGTCGTCCCATGTCCTGACGTTCTCAAGGCGGGCCTGACCGCCGAAAAACTGCACGGAGGCCGCGTGGCTGTAGGCCCCCGGAACTCCCTGGTAAACCACCCGGGCCCCTTTTTTCGGCAGGCTGGCCGCCGTCTCGAAGGGCAGGCCCGCATCCGCGCCCTTTTCCGCCATCAGCCGGTATTGGAGCTTTCTGCTGGTCCCCATGATCTGGGTGAACATCTCCTTGAGGCCGAACCGGTTGAATTCCGAATCGGCCATGGCCTCCAGGGAGGCCAGCTTTTCCTTCTCGCGGCCCCGGTCCAGCACCTTAAGGCCCTTTTCCAGCTTATACTCCCCTACCTGGCGGCAAAGCTCCATTCTCCTCTGAAAGCCCTCCGCCAGCTCCTTATCAATTTCATCGATCTCTTTCCTGATCTCTCCCAGATCCATCTTATTCTTCCCCCTTTAATGCGCAAAGAAGCTCAAAAACCCGCTTCCCCGAAACGGGATGCCGCTTATACGGAGCGATCTGCGCCAGCGGCTCCAGCACAAAGGCTCTCTTTTCGATCTCCGGATGGGGAACCACAAGCTCCGGCGCATCCAGAATCTCATCGTCATAAAACAAAATATCCAGATCCAGCGTGCGGGAGCCCCAGCGGACGGTCCGCACCCGGCCCTCGCTGTTTTCCGCCTCGTGGAGGAGATCCAGAAGCTCTGTGGGCGTAAGGAGGGTCTCAAGCTCCAGACAGCCGTTTAAGAAGGCGCCTTCCGCCACGCCGCCGTAGGGCTCCGTCTCCAGAAGCTCTGACCTTTTCACGATCCGCACTGCCGGGTCCGCCTCCACCACCCTGAGGCCGTTCTCGATATGGGCCCTTCTGTCGCCCATGTTGGAGCCCACCGCCACATAAGCCCGGTGCCAGCTTCGCTCAATCTCCACCGATACCGTCTTTAAGGGAAGGCCCACCGGCGCCCAGGGCTTCTTGATCTCAAGGCGGATTCCCTTAAGAAGGGGCCAGGAAAGGAGCAGCTGCCGCGCCAGCCCCTCGGCCGCCGCCTCGATCAGCCTGCTGGTGTGCTCCTTCATATATTTTGTGATCTCCTGGCATACAAGGCCGTAGTGGATGGAATACTCCAGCTCGTCGGTTTTTCCTGCCTGCCTGGTGTCTGTATAAAGCTCCGCGCTCACCAGAAACTTCTGGCCCAGCGCCGTCTCCTCGGGGAATACGCCGTGATTGGCGAACACCTCCAGATCCTGTATCCGTATCTTATCCATGGTTTTATCCTCTTTCAGCCGCCAGGATGGCCTCCGTCATCTGAACGGCCCGTTTATTTTCCTTCACGTCGTGGACCCGCACAAAGGCGCAGCCCTTCATCACCGCCATGACTGTGGTCACCAGGGTCCCCTCCAGCCGCTCTTCGGGCGGAAGGTTTAAGGTGAGCCCGATCATGGACTTTCTCGAGGTGCCCAAAAGCACCGGATAGCCAAGCTCATTTAAAATTTCAAGCCTGTTCATCAGAATCAGGTTCTGCTTATAAGTCTTTCCGAAGCCGATGCCGGGATCCAGAAGGATCTGCCCCTTCTCCACCCCCGCCTCAAGGGCAAGGGAGACGGACTCCGAAAGATCTGACTTTACGTCCTCCGGATAATTTTCGTAGACCGGCTCCTTTCTGTTGTGCATCAGGCAGCAGGCCGCCCCGTACCCGGCTGTCACCGTGGCCATGCGGCTGTCATAGCGGAAGCCCCAGATATCGTTTACCAGTCCGGCCCCGGCCTTTAAGGCCGCCTCGGCCACGGCGCTTTTATAAGTGTCGATGGAAAGGGGGATGTCAAACCGCTCCCTGATGGCCGTAAGCACCGGCAGCACCCGGTCGATCTCCTCCTCGTCGGGAAGGATGTCGCCGTAGCCGGGCCTGGTGGACTCGCCGCCCACGTCGATTACGTCGGCCCCGTCCCTTATCATCTCCTCCGTGTGCTTAAGGGCCCGGTCCAGGCTGTTCCATTTTCCGCCGTCGGAAAAGGAATCGGGGGTCACGTTGAGGATCCCCATAACGTATGTATGCGCTCCCAGTTCAAATTCTGTCCCGTTGATTTTCATGTCTGTCCTCTACCTTCTGATGCTGTAATTTTTCTTTTCCATGGGCCAGTCGCAGGTGTCCTGGGCCTGGCAGGCAAAGCAGGCCCTGGACCGCTTGTCCGCCTCGTAGATCAGAAGCCCCAGGGGCGTTCCCCCGGCCTTTGTCCTGTCCCTGTGGCCCCGGATGGCCGTTAAGATCTCCTCCCGCTCCGCCGCGTCAAAGCCGCACTCGGAGAGGATGGTCTCCGCCAGCAGGGCCCCCGCCTGGTCGTGGGGGATGCCGGTCTCGTACTGGGCCGCCCGTCCCACGTCGTGCAGAAGCGCCGCCGCGTAAATGATGTCCTTCTGAAAGGGCAGTCCCTCCTCCAGGGTCTTAATGTAAGCGATCCTCGCCACGGCAAGCAGATGGTCGATGCCGTGGCCGCAGTAGATCCGGCCCTGCTCCAGCCTGGAAAGCTTTTTCAGCTGTTCTGAAAACACCTGATTTTTTAAGATCTGATTCACCCGTTCCATAGCAGGTCTCCTTTCTGTCCGAAGCGGCACATTCTTTTGTATTATACCATAAGAAGGGCCGAAAAAAAAGCCCCGGGCCGTCAAAGCCCGGAGCCTTACGCTCATCTGCTTATCATGGAAAACACCCGGTCGCAGAGGGCCCGGTCCTCCGCGAACACGCCGCGGCAGGCGTAGGTCATGGTCTGTGTTCCCGGCTTTCTGATCCCCCGCATGGTCATGCACATGTGCTCCGCCTCAATGACCACCATGGAGCCCTTCGGCTGTAAATAGGTCATCAGGGCGTCGGCGATCTGGGAGGTGAGCTGCTCCTGGATCTGGGGCCTTCTGGCGAAGGCCTCCACAGTGCGGGCCAGCTTGGAAAGGCCCACCACGCGGCCGTCGGGCACATAGGCCACATGGGCCTTCCCGTGGAAGGGGAGCAGATGGTGCTCGCAGGTGGAATACAGGGTGATGTCCTTTTCCAGCACGATCTCGTTTCCGGCGGCCGTAAAGGTTTTGGACAGATGGACCGCCACCTCCTCGTCGGTGCCGCCGTAGATCTCCTCGCACATTCTGGCGATTCTGTCGGGAGTCCCGATCAGTCCCTCGCGGTCCGGATCCTCACCGATCCCCTCCAAAAACAGCCTCACCGCCGCTTCTATCTTTGCTTTATCCATTGCAGGTAATCTCCTTTAACGTTTCCTTTAGTTTTCCCAGATATGAGAGGGACCCGAAGGCCACGATCACATCGTCCCTTCCCGCCTTTTCGAGGGCGTCCCGGACCGCGTCCTTTAACGACTCCTCCGCCCTGACCTGTCCCGTAAAGCCGCTCTCGCCCCTGGTCTCCTCAATGCAGGCTGCAAGCTCTTTTGCCGGAAGGGCCCTGGGATTTTCCGGCGTCACCGCATAGATCCGCTCCGCCAGGGAGGCGGTAAGCTCCGTCACCTTACGGTAATCCTTATCTGCCAGTATTCCCATTATATATAAAATCCGCCTGTTTGTAAAATACAACTTTATAGAATCCGCAAGCCGTCCGGCGGCGTCGGGATTATGGGCCCCGTCCATGACGAAAACAGGGCTTCTTCCGATCACCTCAAAGCGGCCCGGCCATACCGCCCGGGCCATGCCGTCGTAAACGGCCTGCCCGCTTATGTCGTATCCGCTGCTTCTCAGTACCCTGACCGCCTCAAGGGCTGTGCAGGCGTTGGCCACCTGATGCTTTCCCAGAAGGGAGATCCGCACGTTGCGGAAGCGCCCGTATTCAAAGGACGTGCCCGAGAGCCCCTCCTCCGTGACCTGGGCCAGCTCAGGCCGGGATACTGTAAGGGGGGCGCCTTTTTCTTCGCAGATCTCGCGGATCACCTGCTCCACCGCCGCGCTCTGGCCGCAGAGCACCGCCGGCCTTCCCGGCTTGATGATGCCGCCCTTCGCCCGGGCGATCTCCTCCACGGTGTTTCCCAGATATTTCATGTGATCCATGCCCACCTGCATGATCACGCTGCAAACCGTATGTTCAATCACGTTTGTGGCGTCCTCGGCGCCGCCCATTCCGGTCTCCAGCGCCACCAGGTCGCAGCCCTGCTCCTTAAAGTAAAGAAAGGCGACCGCCGTCTCCGTTTCAAAGGCCGTGGGGTGAGGAAGGCCCTCCGCCTCCATGGCGTCTCCGGCCTTCGCAGCCCGGGTCAGAAGTTCCGCCATATCCTCCTCGCTTATGGGCTCGCCGTTCACCTGGATCTTCTCGCAATAGGAAAAGACCGAGGGCGACTGGTAAAGGCCTGTCCTGTAACCTGCCTCCCGGCATACGGAGGCGAGGAAGGCCAGCACGGAGCCCTTTCCGTTTGTTCCCGCCACATGGATAAAGGACAGGGAGTCCTGAGGATTTCCCAGCCTCTTCAAAAGCTCCCGCATGGTGGAAAGGCCCAGCACGATGCTTTTTTTCGCGGCCAGCCTGTCCACATATTCCACTGCTTCTTGATAGTTCATGTTCTGTTCTCCTTCCCGGCCCTTAAACCGGCCGGGATCTGGTTTCTTCCACTAAGTTTATCACGTTTCCCGGTAAAATCAACCTTCCAGAGAAAAATTGTTATTTTTTTATCCTTCCAAAGCAAAAACGCCCTTCCTGGAGGAAGGGCGTCAGCCGGTTCAGCTTTAGAAGCAGGTGTAAGCGCCGTCAACGATGATGTCGCTGCCGGTGGTGTAGCCGGAGGCGTCGCTGGCCAGATACAGAACGGCGGGGATCAGCTCCTCGGGCTTGCCCATGCGATGCATCGGCATCAGGGGCGTCCAGGCGTCCTTAAGCTCCTGGGGCGTATCCACCGACATGGGGGTGGCGATGTAGCCGGGGCTTAAGCTGTTGACGCGGATCCCGTACTCCGCCCACTCGAGGGCCAGGGAGCGGGTCATGTGGATGACGCCCGCCTTGGAGGCGTTATAGGAGCACTGCCACTGAGGGATGTTGGCGATGGTGCCCGACATGGAAGCCATGTTGATGATGCTGCCGTGGATTCCCTTGTCCACCATGATCTTCGCCACGGCCCTGGCCATGATATACTCGCCGGTCAGGTTCACGTCCACAACCTCTCTCCAGTCCTCGATGGAGGCCTCAAAGGTGCTCTGGTGCTTGCAGATGCCCGCGTTGTTGAACACCACGTCGATATGGCCGGATTTCTCCATGATCTGGGCCAGGGCCGCGTCCACGTCGGCCTCCTTTGTCACGTCGGCCCGCACAAAGTAGCACTTTCCGCCCTCGGCGGTGATCTTTTCAATGGTCTCGTCGGCGTTGCTTCTGGCGATGATCACAACCTCCGCGCCCGCCTTTGCCAGTCCGATGGCCACAGTCTGGCCGATGCCGCGTCCGCCGCCGGTTACGATGGCGACCTTTCCGGATAATCCGAATACTTCATCCAAATAGCTCATAGTTTTTCTCCTTTCTATTTACTCCGCGTCCTTATTGATGCGGATCACGCCCTTTACGATCTCAGCCTTCTTGTTGATGCTGTCGTCCATGGCCTGCTGCGCGTCGTCCAGGTCATAGATGTTGGTGACGATGCCCTTTAAGTTCACCCTGCCGTCGGCTACCGCCTCGATGGCGATGGGATAGATATGACGGTAACGGAACACCGTCTTGAAGGTCAGCTCCTTATCCAGGGACAGGCTGATGGGAAGGGTCAGCTCGCCCGACTTGGAGTAACCCACCAGCACGATGGTCGCGCCCTTCTTTGTGCAGTAAATGGCCTGTCTGGTAGTGATCTCCGTTCCGGCGGTCTCGATGACGATATCGGCTCCCTTTCCGCCGGTGAGCCGCATCACCTCTTCCACCATATCCACCTTGGCGCTGTTGATCACAGCCGTCGCGCCCAGCTCCATAGCCTTCTCAAGGCGCTTTTCCATGATGTCCACCACATAGA
>CALWAW010000096.1 GCA_944375845.1 uncultured Lachnospiraceae bacterium | reverse complement strand
ACCGCGCTGACTGCCGCTCCCAGCACCGCTACAGCCTTTAGGGTGCAGCTTTCCTGGATCACCGGTTTGTTATCGTCAGAATACGCTTCTCTGGTAGCGCTGCTAGTCGGATTGCTGCCGTCCAGGGACTAGTAGATCTGCGCCCCGGAGGTGGCGGTGCTTAAGGTGATTTCTGTCCCGGCCTCCACGGTTCCCGCCTGGGGAGCCGCCTGGGGAGCCGCCACCGCAGTCTCGCCGCTTCCGCCCTCGTCCACTTTATAGAGGGTGAACTGACTGGGATATCCATTGGGACTTCCGGTTACTGTTGTATTTTTGTACCCGCGGAATTTATTTTGCGACGATCTATTGCTGGCCAGCTTTACGGTATCCTCCCCTGTTCCGCTGAAGGTAAATTTACCGTCTGCAAAAGACCATTCCCAGGCATATTCTTCATTCTTAATCCCGTTATTGTTCCCGCCCTCGGGCGCAATATAGTTTCCATCGCTCAGCTGAATCTTCGCACTCTGCCCGTCTACCGTGACCGTACAGACGGTTTCGGCTCCCGCGTCAGTCAGCCCGCCCGCGCTTTCCGTAACCTGCACGGCAGAAACCCAGGTTCCGTCCATGGGCCCCAGTGCGTACCCGGTATCCACGGCCATCACATACTGGCCTGACGTAAACTGAGCGGCGTCCGTGATCTTTGTGTAGGTACTCCCCGACGCGAATACAGACGCCGGAATCACGGAGATCATCATCAGAGCCGCCATCAGGGCAGAAAGGATTCTGCCTCTGTGCTTTTTCGTCTTCATCGTTTTCCTCCTTGATTTATTTTGATGATTTATTTGCAACGACCCGCGTTTTCCGGCCCGCCATCAGGGCGGCGCTGATAAACGCGACGATCGGTACTGTCAGAAGAATCCCCATGGCCCCCGCAATACTCTGAATCACCTCGATGCAGATGTAATCCGTATTGATCAGCTGGATAAAGGGAATGTCGTAGGTCTGTACCAGCAGGAGCATATTTAAGGAAGAGCCCGCGAAGGCCAGGATCAGGGTGTTGGCCATGGTTCCCATGGCGTCCCGCCCGATGTGCATTCCGGAACCGAAAAGCTCCTTTGCCGAAAGGGCCGGATTCTGTTCCCTGAGCTCCCACACGGAGGAGGCGATTCCCAGGGCCACGTCCATCACGGCGCCCAGCGCCGAGATCAGGACGCCGCACACCAGAAGGCCGCTGATCTTAAGGCCCCTGTCCGCCCCGTAAAGAATCAGGTTTTCCGCCTCCGGCATGTTGAAGCCGTTCATGGGCGTCACCGCTCCCACAATGGCCGCGATCACGCCCGCGCAGATCACTCCGGTCACACAGCCCAGCGCCGCGCAGAGGGTCTTTTGGGAAAAGCCGTTGAGAAGAATCAGCGCCACCGCCGCCGTCACCGCCGATACCGCGATGGTGACCGGAATCGCCGGAAGGCCGCGGATCAGTCCGGGAAGCAGAATGAACCAGATGCAGGCCAGGGTAAAGAGAAGCCCCGCCAGGGCCCCGATCCCCTTTTTGCCGCCCAGCGCCGCCAGAAGCAGAAAAAAGATCAGCACAAAGATTCCCAGCACCCCTCCCCTGTCGTAGTTGAACAGGGAAGCGTAGTAAGAGCCGTCCTCATCGGTCATCATGCGGATCACAATGCTGTCGCCCTTTTCCAGATCCACATTGAAGAGGGCGCTCATATAATTGGTGAGCGTCATGATCTCGCCCTTATGCTCTCCGGTGAGGACACGGATTTCAAGCTCCTGACTTCCCACACGGCGGCCCTCCGCGTTCTCATAGTCAGGGGCCGCGTCGTCGGAAAGCACCGCCGTGACCTTCGCCTTTTCATAAACCATCTGACTGGCACTGGTGGGCACCTCGCCGGGCACGGGCCGGCCAAGCCACACCGCAAAAGCGGCAAGCCCCGCCAGGGCCGCCGCCAGAATCAGAAGACGGAGCCAGTTTCCCGGCTTCTGAAGCCAGGCTTTGAGCCCCTCCGCAAGTTTTTCTGTTTTACTGCCTGCCATGGCCATTCCTCCAGCTTCCTTACTTCCTCAATTAAATTTTATTTTTTCCCGACGATGCCTTCCACCATGGCTGTTTAAAATTTATGTAAGACCCTTCCAAAAATAGGGTCAAAAAGAGCCGCGCCTGCGCGCGGCCCTGTCCATGGCCCTGTTATCTCTGCGACGCCTCAATCAGCGCCTGCTTTAACTGCCCTTCGATATTTAAAAGCTCTGTCTCCGCGTTCTTTCTGGCCTCCCGGCCCTCCCTCTGGATCTTGATGGTATCCTCGATGGTGGCGATCAGGTCGGCGTTGACCTTCTTGAGGGTTTCCAGATCCACGATTCCCCGCTCCGATTCCTTCGCCACATCCACGCTGTTCTGCTTCAGAAGCTCCATGTTCTTTGTCAGCAGCTGGTTCGTGGTATCGGTAACATTTTTCTGGATCTTCAGCACCCCCGCCTGCCTCTGAAGGCCCAGGGCAATCACGATCTGGCTCTTCCACAGGGGAATGGTGTTTAAGATTGCCGTCTGGATTTTATCCACCAGCATCTTGTCGTTGTTCTGGATCAGCCGGAGCTGAGGCGCCGTCTGGATGGCGATGGTCTTGCTGAGCTTCAGGTCGTGTACCTTCTTCTCGAACCGGTTCACCGTATCCTCGAAATCCCGCACCAGCTGGGCGCTCATGGGATCCCCCTTCGCCGCGGCCTGCTCCCTGAGCTTCGGAAGGGTCTGCTGCTCAAGCTCCGCCGCCTTCTCCTCACCGGCAGTGATATAAAGCTGAAGCTCTTTAAAATACTCCAGATTCTTTTCATAAAGACCGTCGAACATGGCGACGTCCTTTAACATCTGCATCCTGGCCTGCTCCAGCTCCTGCTCAATCCTGTCGATCTGCACCTCCAGCTTTTCATAGCGCTGCATGAATTTTTTCACCGTCCGGGAGGCATTTTTCAAGAAGGGGATCTTGTCTAAAAGACTGTCCTCCTCCAGATGCTCTGCGTCCACCTCCTTCACGGTGAGGGCAAGCTCCGACATCAGATCGCCCACATATCCGCTGTCCTTACTGCGCACCTGCGAAAGGATGCTGTCTGAAAAGTCTGCAATGTTTCTCTGGGCGCCCACGCCGTACTGGAGCAGCGCCTGTGAATCCATCATATCAATGCCGTTTTTGATCTCCTCGACCCGCGCCCGCTGCTGCGGGTCAAGCTCCTCCACCTGCGCTGCGATTTTCACCGCGTCCGTCTCCTGTTTCTTCGCAGGCTGCTCCGTGCGGGCCGCCGCGAGGGTTTCCAGATTGATTTCGTTCGCCATAATCTGATCCTTTCTCCCTATTGAAGGGCCTTTATAATCTCTTCCATCACACCGGCTCCGGGCATGGGCGCCACCTGGGTGATCTCCTTTGCGAGGCCCGGAACTCCGAAGTGCTCCACATCCGCCGGGGCGTCGTAAAGCCCGGTGCGGAAGCCGTGCTTTTCCCAGGCAAGCCGCTGGACGTCCTCATCTAAAAGAGCGTCGATCCCGGCAGTGCCCGCCTCGTCCAGCGCGATATACACATGGGAGGACCAGACAGTGGGGGTGGGATAAAGCATCACGATATCCCCCTTGATCTGCTCCCAGGTATCGGGATTTTCCGCCGCAAATTCCAGAAGCTGGCTTTCATATCCGGCGATCAGGGGTTTCGCCCCCATTCCGGTCTTTAAAAACTGATCGAAAAGATCTGAGGAGGAGCTTTCCATATAGCCCAGCTTCGTAAAGATAGCCTGAAGCCTGGGAAGAATCTCCGGCAGATCCTCCGCTCCCGCCACGCCCCCGCTTAAGGTGTTGGCCAGAAGGCCCGCAAACATATTTCCCGAATTGGATTTCGTGGGGTCGGTGGTCCCCACGGTGATGCTGCCGTAAAGCTCCGGAATCCCGATCTCGGCCCAGGTCTTTCCGGCTTCAATGTATTCGGTGAGCTTTTCCATATCCACATGGCGGACGCCATCCTGCTCAGAGGCGATTCCCTCCGCAATAAGCGCTTCTGCCACCGCGCTTCTGGTATAGAGCACGATGGGCGTATTGAAGATGATCTCGCTTTTTACCGGATCCCCGTTCATCTGCTCATAAAGCTCCAGCGCCGTGGAGTTGGAGGGAAACAGGAAGCTGCGCCCTTCCGGATCCGCCGTCAGCATATCGATGGAGCCGGCCTTGGAATAATCGATCGTCAGATCATACCGGTCTTTTATGATCTCACGTACCTCCTGATCCTCCAGAAAACCGATCTTTTCGCCGCCCACATATCCGTTTATCTCCGTTACCGCCCGGCTTCTTCCCACCGCCGCGTAAATCACCGCCGCGATGACGACCGCCGCCAGAAGGCCCAGTCCGATCAGCTTTGTCTTCATTTTCCGCCCTCCATTTTCAGTGTGCTCTCAAGAAGCTCGATATCCGCCTCCACATCCAGAAGCTCCCCTTCCATCAAGTGAGTGAACTGGTTTTCAAAGGCCTCATTCAACACCGGAAGGGCCCTTGCGGTCCGCTCCAGAATCCCGGAAACCTCGCGGGAGCTGACCTGGGTTTCCTGAAATTCCACATACCGGGCCAGAAGCTTTGCCGCCGTGTCCAGGTAATACGTAAAGAAACGTCTGGCCTGCCTGATCTTATCAGGATTTTTTCCCAGATACCGCAGGATCCGCACTCCCGTCCCCAGAAGCTTTTCCCCGTCCGCCTTTACCGCCGGATCCCGAAGCCGCTTCACAGAGCTTTCGATCTGCTCAAGATCCTCCTTCGCGTCGTCCAGGAGCCTTGTAAGCTCCTCTCCGCCTTTGATGGCTTCCACGTCGATCCCCGCGAGCTTTCTCCGGGGTTTTGTCAGAAGGAATACGCCGAAATAGACGCCCACCCCCAGGGCCGCGCAGAAAATCAGGTTCCAGCCCAGGCCAATGAACAAAAACAGAAAGGCTGCCGCCGCCAGAAGGACAGAAACGGCCATCCGCCCCATATCTTTCATCAGTTATACCCCTTTACACTCCGAAATGCTTCGGTCAGATTTTCACGCCCGTCAAACACACGGGCGTTCGTATATTCCGCCAGCTCCTCAAGCTGGTATTCGTCGGCGTCCCCGAACATGATGGAAAACACCGGCACTTCCTCTCCCAGCGCCTCATAGGCGTCTTCAAAGTCCTGAAAATAGCCGCCGGACTGCCCGTCGGTCAGAAGGATAATGGCCGGAGTATACCGGGAAAGATCATAACCCGCCAGCAGATGAAGTCCTTCTGTGGCCGCCGCGTACATATCGGTGCCCCCGCCGACCCGCTGATCCTTTACCACGTCGTAGAGCTCCTCCAGCTCGCTTCCGGAGCCCTCCGCCCTATAGACGCCGATCACCTCGCCGTTAAAAGGGATCAGGATATTGATCTCGTTTTCCGAGGCCTGAAGGAAATTCTTTTCAGCGTTTTCCTGGATCAGAAGCTGCTCCATGGCCTCCACCAGCTGTTCATTCCCTTCTCCCGACATGCTACTGGAATAATCCAGGCAGTAAACGTTCAGGGAAGGCTTTTTGAAATCGGTCTGATAAAGGTTCAGACACTCAAGGAGCACGTCGGCCTCGGGCATTTTAATAGGAGAAAGGATGCGGTCCGGCTGCACGCCCCAGTCCTCCCGGAACACGTCCCGGTTCTCCTCATTGATGCCGGTATAGCCGGAGCGGCGTCCTGTCCGCTGAATCTCGTTCTGCGTTTCCCCGGAGAGCAGATATTCCTGAAATTCTAAAAACAGCTCTTCTATGCCGTCGTCTCCGTTATCCACATAGCCCAGGGGAGAATCCGCCAGGGAAAGACCGTCGTAGGGATAAACCGTATAAAGGGGCTCCTCCCCCCGCGCCTCCAGCTGCTCATTGGCCTGGATAATCAGGCACTCATAGTTGACCATGGCGTCATAATCGCCCTCAAGAAACATGTCTTTAAGCCAGTCGGAGCTTCCGGAGGAGCGGTCCACGCCGGAAAGAAGCTCCCGGATCTGCGTTTTCAGTTCTTCATCCTGAAGATCCTCCGACGTGATCACCTCGGGATTGCCTAGCAGCGCGTAAAGGAAGCCGATATAGGCGCTGGCCCCGGAGTTGGACTGGGTGGCGCTGGTCATGCAGAATTTAAGCTTTCCGTCCCGGATCGCCGAAAGCAGGTCGTTTACCGACACCTCGCGTCCCGTAAAGCCCAGCTCTTCGGCAAGACTCATGCGGATTCCGAACACCACCGGAGTAACGGAAACGGATTCCGCGTGCTTGATCCGGTGACCGGTGTCGCCCACGGAAAGCCAGAGGCTGCTGGCGGGCCATACCGCGTCATAGGGGATCTCGTCCTCCTCCAGCAGGCGCATGATGTCTAAAGAGCCCTGATAGGTCATTTCGATCCGGACGCCTTCCTCGTCGGCAAACTCCTCAATAATGGGCTCCAGCTCTTTATTTTCCGAGCCGGAAATAATCCGCAGAACCCTGCTTCCGCTTCCCAGAACCGTGTCCGCCTCTCTTTCAGCTTCCACATCGGAGCCGCCGCCAAAGCCGCAGCCGGGAAGGACCGCCGCCAGCAGAAGAGCCGTCAGCAAAAGAGCCGTCAGACGTTTCCCGAGTTTCCTGATTTTCATACGCAGCCTCCCTTTCAGACATTGCCAGGCAGTTTATTATCTTATAATCATATCCCCGCAGCCCCCGAGGCGCTATCATCCCAATCTGATGAATCTGTAAAATTTCCATCAAAAAAGGCCGCGCTTAAAGCGCGGCCCTTCGGGCTTTTCGTTATTCGCCGGAGCCGAATACCCGGTTCAGCTCCTTCATGGAATCCTCGTCGGCAAAGGCCAGGATGTGCTGGCCAGCCCGGATCATGGTCTCGCCGTGGGGGATTACCATGGTGTCGTCGTCCTCGTAGATGGCGATCAGCACCGCCTTGGCCGGAAGCTTAAGCTGGGCCACGGTCTTATCCACGCTGGGCGAATGGTAATCCACGCGGATCCGCACGATGGAGTACTCGCCCTTGGACATTCTCATCAGGGTCATGATGGAATGATAGTTCATCTCGTCGGCCACCATGTGCCCGATGATGTCAGCCTGGTTGATTCTGGCGTCAACGCCCATTCCGGAGTTGAACAGCCAGGCGTTCTTGGGATTGTTGACCCTTGCAACCACCTTGGGCACGTCGTACTCGAACTTGCCCATCATGGCCGCCGTCAGGTTCACCTCGTCCTGGCCTGCGGCGCAGACCAAGGCGTTGCAGTTTCTGATGCCGGCCTTTTCCAGAAGCAGGGCGTCGGTTCCGTCGCCCACCATGATGTTTTCATCCTTCAGGCCGTTTTTGCGGAGGGTCTCCAGAGCCTTCTCCTTGTTTTCGATGACAATGACGCTGTGATTATTTTCCAGCAGAAGATCGGCGATGTAGCCGCCCACCTGTCCGCCTCCTACGATAATGATCTTCATCGATATTCTCCTTTCCGCCTACAGCTGAAGCATATCCCTGGCCTGGAGCAGAAAATCCCTGCTGACGGCAAGGTACAGCATATCATGGTATTCGCAGTACGTATCGTCTCCGGGAAGCATGGAACGGCCGTTTCGCTCCATGGCCACCACGTTCATCTTCCCCTCCACGTGAAGGTCGGAAAGCTTTGTACCCTCAAGGGATACCGGCACCTGGGCCTTCACCAGATGCACGTCCTCGTTGCCCAGCTTTCTGAGCACTCTCCAGCCCTTGTTCTCCTCGAGGTATTCCATCACGTTCTCCACGCCCAGGCGGGTGATGGAGACGGTGTAGATGCCCATGGACTCGAACATTCTGGCGCGGATGGGGTCGTACATCCTGGCGATGACGGTGGGCACGTGAAACACGTTCTTCGCGATGTTGGCGATGACCGCGTTCAGGGAGTCGCTGCTGGCGCAGCTGATCACCACGTCCGCCGTGGAGACCCCCGCCTCCTTTAACACGTCCTTGTCATAGCCCACGCCGCAGATGGTGCGTCCCGTGAACTCCTGGCTCAGGGCCAGAAAGGTGTCCTTGTCGTTATCCACAATGGTCACATCATGGTTCTGCCGGGTCAGGTATTCCGATACCCGGACCCCGAACTTTCCGCATCCGATAATTACCACTTTCATTTTTCCTTACTCCTTTCCGCCCTGCGCCTGCGCAGGAATTTCTTTCTCAGTTCCTCCACGCCGAACACGATGAAGGGAATCACGATCAGGTACAGCCATTCCGCCGCAGAGATGGGCGCCGTGTTGAAGATTCCGTTCAGGAAGGGAACGTACATGACGGCCACCAGAATCAGAATCTCCACCACCAGGCCGATGTTGATATATTTATTGCTGAAAATCTTCCGTTTGAAAACAGATTCCCTGTCGGTCCTGTTGTTCATGACCATGCCCACCTGGGAGAACACCACGCCGGCCAGCATCATGGTGGTGGCCTGAGCGTAGGCCGTGGTTCCCTCGCCTGCCAGCGGCACGCCGGGCCAGCCCCTTAAGATATTCGCCAGGAAATAGCCGCCCAGGGCGAATACCGTCGCGATGAGCCCGTACCAGATGGAGCCCACAAAGATCACGTTCTTGTTGAGCAGCCGCTCCTTTACGGAACGGGGCGGACGCTCCATGACTCCGGCCTCCGCCGCCTCGGCGCCGAGACCCAGGGCGGGCACCATGTCGGTACCGATGTCGATGGTCAGAATCTGCATGACCGTGAGGGGCATGGGAATCGCGCCGCCGGAAAGCAGGTAAGCCACGGGAGCCGCCGCCTCCGGCGTGTTGCTGTCGAAGATGTATCGTAGGAACCGGCGGATATTGTTGTAAACGGTCCGGCCCTCCTCGATGGCCCGGACAATGGTGGCGAAGTTGTCGTCGCTTAAGATCATGTCGGCCGCCTCTTTCGCCACGTCGGTTCCCGTAATGCCCATGGCGATGCCGATGTCGGCCTTCTTAAGGGCCGGAGAATCGTTGACGCCGTCGCCGGTCACCGCCACGATGTTGCCCATCTCCTGAAGGGCGGTGACAATGCGGTACTTCTGTTCCGGCGCCATGCGGGCAAAGACCACCTCGCCCTTTAAAACTTCTTTTAAGGCCGCGTCGTCCATCTCCGCAAGCTCAACCCCGGACACCACCTTTGCGTCGGGACTCTGTATAATTCCAATTTTACGCGCAATGCTTTCCGCTGTCAAACCATAATCGCCCGTGATCATAATGATCTTGATTCCGGCGCTGTGACAGAGCTTGACGGCGTCCTTCACCTCGCTCCTGGGCGGATCCTGCATCGCCACCAGGCCCACGAAGGTCATGTTCTGCTCCACGTTTTCCGGCGTGTACTCGCGGATGGAGGCGGGCAGGGTGTCGTCGTCCTTTCTTAAGGGGCGGTAAGCCACTGCCAGCACCCGGAGGCCGTCTCTGGCATATTTGTCGTTGGCCTCCATGATCCGCTTCCTGTCCTCCTCCCTCATCTCGCGGGAGGCGGAGGCGTCGTAGCAGCGGGTGCAAAGCTCCATGATCTCCTTGGGAGCGCCCTTTACAAAGGCGATTCTGTTGGCGCCCTCGAAGGGCTCTCTCAGCTGATGGATGGTGGTCATCCGCTTTCTTCTGGAGTCAAAGGGAAGCTCCATGATACGGGGATAATCCTGATACATGCGGGCAAGCTCCACGCCGCCCTTCTGGGCCGCCACGCTTAAGCAGGCCTCCGTGGGATCGCCTAACACCGTGTAGCGGTCCTTACCCTCGGCGGGGGGCACCAGCTTCGCGTTGGCGCAGAGGGCCGCTCCCTGTAAAAGATACCCCAGGGCGCTGCTGTTTTTCACGGTGACCACGGTGTCGCCGTCGCGGACCTCGCCCACGGGGGCGTAGCCCTCGCCGCTTACGGTCATCTCGCTTCGCACCGTCCACAGATGGTTGACCGTCATCTCGTTCTGGGTCAGGGTTCCGGTCTTATCGGAACAGATCACGTTGGTGCAGCCTAAGGTCTCCACCGCGGAGAGCTTCTTTACCAAGGCGTTCTCCTTCGCCATCTTCTGAACGGCCAGGGCCAGGGAAAGGGTCACTGCCGGAAGAAGCCCCTCGGGGATGAAGGCCACCACCATGCCCAGGGCAAAGAGGAAGGATTCCATCATGGGATCCTTCACCACGAAGGTGGCGATCAGGAAGAACAGAAGGCCGATGCTGAAGGCCAGCACCGCGATCTGCTTTGTGAGCACGTTCAACTCCTTCTGCAAAGGAGAAAGGCTCTTTTCCGTGTTCTGGGTCAGGTCGGCGATCTTTCCGAATTCGCTGTCCATGCCCGTGGACACCACCACGGCGCGGCAGGTGCCGGCGGCCGCCGAGGTGCCGGAGAACACCATGTTCTCCGCCTCAAGATAGCTGCATTCCGCCCGCAGGGCGTCCCCGCTCTTTCTGATGGGGTTGCTCTCGCCCGTAAGGGTGGACTGGTCGGCCTTGAAATCGCTGCTCCGCAGGATCCGGGCGTCGGCGCTGATCTTGTCGCCCTCCTCCAGAATCATAATGTCGCCGGGCACAATGTCCAGAGCGGGGATCTGCTTTTCCTCGCCGTCGCGGACCACCCTGGCGTTGGCCGGAAGCATCTGCTGAAGGGCGCTTGTGGCCTTCTCGGCCTTGAACTCCTGAAAGAAGGAAAAGAATCCGTTGATCAGGTTCACGCAGAAGATCGAGACGCCAAGCTGGGGCGAGCCCGATACGATTGCCATGATGCCGCCCGCCCAGAGGAGGATCGCCATCAGGCTGGTGAAATTGGCCAGCAGCTTTTTTAACATGCTGTCCTTCTTTTTCTGTGCCAGCTCATTTTTCCCGTACTGCTCCAGACGCCTGTCCGCCTCCTCCTGCGACAGGCCCCTCATATCGGAGTCCATCAGCCGGCAGGCTTCCACAGGATTCGCATACAGGATCTTTGATTTCTTGTCATTCTCCATAGAATCGTCTCCTATAATCAAACCACTTGTTTAAAATATCCTTGATTATAGCACGTTCCGTTCCCTTGTCAACACCTGTTCCCCGTCTTTTACCGTTCCTTTACCGGCCGCCTGCGCATCCTTTACGCGCCATGTCCCGCGTCAATGATAACGGATTTTGCCATGTTTTTCCTCCTGCTGCCTTAACTGCTTCACATTATTATATGCGGTGCCCCTGCCCTGGTTCAAAAAGCCCTTGCAATTTTCCCGCTATCTGTTATAATGCCAGTATCTGACAAGCGTTGAAGGGAACCAGTAGGGCGATCCCCTGTTTCACAGAGAGCATCCGGCAGGTGGAAGGGTGCAGACAGGCCGCCGCGAATACATCCCGGAGCTGCCGCCTGAACACACCTGGTGTCAGTAGGGCCGGCCGGCGGCGCCCGTTAAAGCGCAGGGAATACCCGTTTTTCGGCTGTTCCTGTCAAGGGAGATCCCGCGAGGGTTCTCTGAATAGAGGTGGTACCGCGGTTTTCGCCCTCTGTCCAACGGACAGGGGGCTTTATTTTTTCAAAGAAAGGATATTATATTATGGGAATTTATGAAGAGCTTCAGGCCAGGGGACTGATCGCCCAGGTCACTGACGAACCGGAGATCCGGGAACTGATCAACAGGGGCGGCGCCCGCTTTTATATCGGCTTCGACCCCACCGCTGACTCCCTCCATGTGGGCCATTTCATGGCGCTGTGCCTGATGAAGCGGCTCCAGATGGCGGGCAACAAGCCCATTGTTCTGATCGGGGGCGGCACCGGCTATATCGGCGACCCCTCGGGCCGCGCCGACATGCGCTCCATGATGACGCCGGAGACCATCCAGCACAACTGCGACTGCTTCAAAAAGCAGATGGAGCGGTTCATCGAGTTCG
>CALWAW010000095.1 GCA_944375845.1 uncultured Lachnospiraceae bacterium | reverse complement strand
AGATATTCCGGGATGCCCAGCTCCAGGCCTGCCTTTCGCACCTCGTCCTTGAACAGCAGGCGCAGAGGCTCGATGATCTCCTTGAAATCCACCACGCTGGGAAGGCCGCCCACGTTGTGATGGGATTTGATCACGGCAGACTTTCCCAGGCCGCTCTCAATCACATCGGGATAGATGGTGCCCTGCACCAGGTAATCCACGGCGCCGATCTTCCTGGCCTCCTCCTCGAACACGCGGATAAACTCCTCGCCGATGATCTTTCTCTTCTGCTCCGGCTCCGTGACGCCCTTAAGCTTCTCATAATAACGCTCCTGGGCGTTCACGCGGATAAAATTGAGCTCATAAGGGCCGTTGGGGCCGAATACGGCCTCCACCTCGTCGCCCTCGTCCTTTCTCAGAAGGCCGTGATCCACGAATACGCAGGTGAGCTGCTTTCCCACGGCCTTTGAGAGCAGCACCGCGGCAACGGAGGAATCCACGCCGCCCGAAAGGGCGCAGAGCACCTTTCCGCTTCCGATCTTCTCCCTGAGGGCCTTGATGGTATCCTGCACAAAGGAGCCCATTTTCCAGTCCCCGCTGCATCCGCAGACCTTATGGACAAAGGCGGACAGCATCTTCATGCCCTCCCGGGTGTGCATCACCTCGGGATGGAACTGGACCGCGTAAAGCTTCCTTTCGGGGCACTCCATGGCCGCCACGGGGCAGACCGGCGTATGGGCGGTGATCCGGAAGCCCTCCGGCACCGCGGAAATATAATCCGTGTGGCTCATCCAGCACACGGTCCTGGGAGAAACATCCTCAAAAAGGACGGAATCCTTCTCCACATCCACCTCAGTCTTTCCGTATTCGCTGACCGGCGCGGTCTCCACCCTGCCGCCCAGCATGTGAGCCATCAGCTGGGAGCCGTAGCAGATCCCCAGGATCGGGATCCCCAGCTCGAAAATCTCCGGCCGGCAGAGGGGAGAATCCTCCCCGTACACGCTGTTCGGGCCGCCGGTAAAAATGATCCCCTTCGGCTCCATGGCCCTGATCTCCTCAAGGCTCATGGTATAGGGGTGCACCTCACAGTAAACATTGCATTCCCGGACCCTTCTGGCAATCAGCTGGTTGTACTGTCCGCCAAAGTCCAGGACGATGATCATCTCTTTTTTCACAGGGCTTCCTCCGTTGTCTTGTTTTCGTCCTCTCCCGCGTTCCTCTCATTGTCCGCTCCGCATTTCCCGCAGAACCGGTCGTCGGCCGGCATCCAGGCGCCGCACCTTTCGCATCGCTTCTGATTCTTAAGGATCTGCTTTTCCTGTTTCAGACTCTCCAGCCTGGCGGCGCTGGCCTCGATATCCGCCGCAAGAGCTCCGTAGCCCTCGGGCATATCGTCCTTATGATCCCTGTAATAGGCCTCGCCCAGGGCCGCGAAAGCCCTTGAAAGGCGGGACTCCTCCTGGGTGATCTGAAGGCTCAGCCTCGCGGCTCCGGCCATTTCCTTTGTCTTTCCGCCCACGGTCTTTCCCGCGGCCGCGACGGTCTCGCCGAATGTATCAAAAAAACCCATGAAAATCCTCCTTCCGTAAACGCTTTTCTATTATAAGAGCTGACCTTGCAAATGTCAAACGGAAGCGTCAGCGCCCCCGCAGCCCGTCGAGATGATGGGAATCGTTGAGGACCCGCAGAATGCAGCGGTCCTCCTCCAGGTCGATCACCGTAAGGGATGTGTTGTCCAGCTCAATGCAGCGATACAGCCGGGAGCCCATATCCAGAAGATGAAAGATCGCCAGCTTTAAGATACCCCCATGGGCCGCGATCACCACCGTTTTGTCCGTATCCCGGTAACGCTCCTTGATGTCCTCAAGGGCCGCCCCGATCCGGAGCCTGGCCCTGCTTAAGGATTTTTCTCCGGGCATGGGATAATGAAAGGGCTCGATCCTGTATCTCACAAAAGGCTCTCCGAAGCGCTCCGTAAGCTCTTCCTTGGTCTGGCCGTCCCATTCGCCGAAATTCAGCTCCTTAAAGCCCTCCACCTTCTGGATGGGAAGTCCCTTGGGCTCCGCAATGGCCCTGGCCGTATCGTAGGCCCTCTGAAGGGGCGAGGAATAGACCGCGTCCACATGGATGGTCTCGAACCGTTTTCCCAGCGCCGCCGCCTGGGCCCTTCCCGTCTCTGACAGGGGAATATCCGTCTGTCCCTGATACTGTCCCGTAGCGTTCCATTCTGTCTCACCGTGTCTCACTAAAATAAAGCGCATTCTTCTGTCTCCTCCAATGCTTCTCTGGCGCCGGCCTTACCGCAGATATTTCTTTACATACTGCCCCGTGTAGGATACGGGATTTTCCGCCACCTCCTCAGGCGTTCCCTGAGCGATGACGGTTCCGCCGCCGTCGCCGCCCTCCGGCCCCATATCGATGAGATAATCCGCTGTTTTGATCACGTCCAGATTATGCTCGATGACGATGACGGTATTTCCATTTTCACACAGTCTCTGTAATATTTCAACCAGTTTGTGGACGTCCGCGAAGTGAAGCCCCGTGGTGGGCTCGTCCAGGATATAGATGGTCTTTCCCGTATCTCTCCTGGAAAGCTCCGCCGCCAGCTTGATCCTCTGGGCCTCGCCGCCGGAAAGGGTCGTAGAGGGCTGGCCCAGCTTGATATAAGAAAGGCCCACATCGTACAGCGTCTCAATCTTTCTGCGGATGGAGGGCAGGTTCTCAAAAAACTTAAGCGCCTCCTCCACCGTCATGTTGAGCACGTCGTAAATGCTCTTCCCCTTGTATTTGACCTCCAGCGTCTCCCTGTTGTACCGCTTGCCGCCGCAGACCTCGCAGGGCACGTACACGTCGGGGAGAAAGTGCATCTCGATCTTCAGGATCCCGTCGCCTCCGCAGGCCTCGCAGCGCCCGCCCTTCACATTGAAGCTGAAGCGTCCCTTCTGGTAGCCCCTCGCCTTGGCATCGGCTGTGGAGGCGAAAAGCTCCCGGATGGCGTCGAACACGCCCGTGTATGTGGCCGGGTTGGAGCGGGGCGTGCGCCCGATGGGCGACTGGTCGATGGCGATGATCTTATCCAGCTTTTCGGCTCCCAGAATCTCCTTATGCTTTCCCGGTATGGTCCTGGCCCGGTTCAGCTTCTTCGCCAGGGCCTTGTAGAGGATCTCGTTGACCAGGGAGGATTTGCCTGAACCGGATACGCCGGTCACGCAGGTGAACACCCCCAGCGGGATCTTCACATTGATGTTCTTCAGGTTGTTCTCCGCCGCCCCCTTTACGGTCAGAAAGCCCGTGGGCTTCCGTCTTGAGGCGGGCACCGGGATTTTCAGGCGTCCGCTTAAATAAGCGCCGGTGACGGACCGTTCGCAGGCCATGATGTCCTCGGCCTTCCCGATGGCCACCACCTCGCCGCCGTGCTCCCCGGCGCCGGGACCGATATCCACGATGCAGTCGGCGGCCCGCATGGTGTCCTCATCATGCTCCACCACCAGGACGCTGTTCCCCAGATCCCTCAAATGAATCAGCGTCCTTAAAAGCTTGTCGTTGTCCCTCTGATGAAGGCCGATGCTGGGCTCGTCCAGGATATAGGCCACGCCCACCAGTCCTGAGCCGATCTGGGTGGCCAGCCGGATCCGCTGGGCCTCGCCGCCGGAAAGGGTGGCCGTCGCCCTGGCGAGGGACAGATAATCCAGGCCCACATCCACCAGAAAGCCCACGCGGGCCCTGATCTCCCGCAGCACCAGACGCCCGATGGCGATCTGGGAGGGCGTGAGCTCTTCTTCTATATGCTCCATGAATTCCTTAAGGGCTCCCACAGACATGGAGGTGATCTCGTAAATATTCTTTCCGCACACCGTCACCGCCAGGGAGCTGGCCTTAAGGCGCTTTCCGCCGCAGACCTTGCAGGGCGTGATCCGCATAAAGGTCTCATATTCCGCCTTGCTGGTCTCTGAGCCGGTCTCCCGGTAGCGCCTCTCCACATTTCTTATGAGGCCCTCAAAGGCCACGTCGTAGACGCCCTCGCCTCTCTGGCCCCGGTAATGGACCTTGACGCTTTTCCCTCCGGTTCCGTAGATCAGGACGTCGTGGATTTTCTGGGGATAATCCTGAAAGGGCGTGTCCAGGTCAAAGCCGTATTCCTTGCAGAGCGCGTCCAGGATGGCCCTGGTAAAGCTCCCCTTCACGGTGCAGGACTGCCAGCCGCACACGGCGATGGCCCCCTGGCTGATGGACAGGGATTTGTCCGGGATCATCAGGTCCTCGTCAAACTCCATCTTGTAGCCCAGGCCGGCGCACTCCGGACAGGCCCCGAAGGGATTATTGAAGGAAAAGCTCCGGGGCTCCACCTCCTCGATGCTGATTCCGCAGTCGGGACAGGAAAAGCTCTGGCTGAAGGTCAGCGTCTCCTCCCCGTTCACATCCACCAGCATCAGCCCGTCGGACAGCTGCATCGCGGTCTCGATGGAATCGGTCAGCCGCTTTTCAATCCCCTCCTTTACCACAAGGCGGTCCACCACCACCTCGATGTTATGCTTAATGTTCTTATCCAGGCTGATCTCCTCGGAAAGCTCGTAAAGGCTTCCGTCCACCCGCACCCGCACATAGCCGCTGCGCTTCGCCTGCTCCAGCACCTTCTCGTGGCGTCCCTTCCTTCCCCGCACCACCGGGGAGAGCAGCTGGATCCGGGACCGCTCCGGCAGGCCCATGATCTGATCCACCATCTGATCGATGGTCTGCTTTTTGATCTCGCGCCCGCACTTCGGACAGTGAGGAATTCCGATCCTGGCGTAGAGCAGACGGAAATAATCGTAGATTTCCGTCACCGTGCCCACGGTGGAGCGGGGATTCCTGTTGGTTGACTTCTGGTCGATGGAGATGGCCGGCGAAAGCCCTTCAATGCTCTCCACCTCCGGCTTTTCCATCTGTCCCAGGAACTGCCTCGCATAGGAGGACAAAGATTCCATATAGCGCCTCTGCCCCTCCGCGTAAATGGTGTCGAAGGCAAGAGAGGATTTTCCGGAGCCGCTGAGGCCGGTGAGCACCACAAACTGATCCCTGGGAATGTCCAGAGAGATGTTTTTCAGATTGTGCTCGTTTGCCCCTCTGATCCTGATATATTTATCTGCCATGCCATACTCCCGTTACTTTTCGTATAAATATTTCTTAAGCTCCATCATCTGATCGCGAAGCTCTGCCGCCTGCTCGAAATTAAGCTCCGCTGCCGCCTGCTGCATTTTTTTCTGGATTTCCCGGATCAGCTTCGTAAGCTCTTTTTCACTCATGGACTCCGGATCCTTCTCCAAAGCCGCGCGCCGGGGCTTTTCAGGCTCCTCGGCCCTGGAAATGCTGATCAGATCCCGCACCGCCTTTTTGATGGAGGTGGGCGTGATTCCGTGGGCCTCGTTGTAGGCCTGCTGGAGCGTCCTTCTTCTTTCGGTCTCCTCCAGGGCGGTGCGCATGGATTCCGTTACGGTATCCGCGTACATGATCACATGGCCCTCCGCGTTCCTGGCCGCCCGGCCGATGGTCTGGATCAGCGAGGTCTCCGAGCGGAGAAAGCCCTCTTTATCGGCGTCCAGGATCGCCACCAGGCCGATCTCCGGAATATCCAGCCCCTCCCTCAGCAGGTTGATGCCTACCAGCACGTCGAACAGATCCAGCCGCATATCCCGTATGATCTCGCTGCGCTCCAGCGTATCGATATCGGAGTGCAGGTATTTTACCCGGATCCCCGCCTCCCGCATATAATCGGTCAGATCCTCGGCCATGCGCTTTGTCAGGGTGGTCACCAGCACCTTCTGCTTTTTCTCCACCTCTTTCTGAATCTCGGAGACAAGGTCGTCGATCTGCCCTGCCACCGGGCGCACCTCGACCCTGGGATCCAGAAGCCCTGTGGGACGGATGATCTGCTCGGCCCGCAGCAGCTCGTGATCCGATTCATAGGGTCCCGGCGTCGCGGAGACGAATAAAAGCTGATCGATCCGCTCCTCAAATTCCTCAAAATTCAACGGCCTGTTATCCAGCGCCGACGGAAGGCGGAAGCCGTACTCCACCAGCGTTGTCTTTCTGGAGCGGTCGCCCGCGTACATTCCCCTGATCTGGGGCACCGTCATGTGGGATTCGTCGATGATGATGAGGAAATCATCGGGGAAATAATCAAACAGCGTGCAGGGCGGCTCTCCCGGCTTCTGCCCTGTAAGGTGGCGGGAATAGTTCTCGATCCCGGAGCAAAAGCCCGTCTCCCGCATCATCTCGATATCAAAATTGGTACGCTCCGCGATCCGCTGAGCCTCCAGAAGCTTATCCTCCCGGCGGAAATGATCCACCTGCTCTTTAAGCTCCTGGGCGATGGTCTCCGTGGCCCGGAGCATCTTATCCCTGGGCACCACATAGTGGGAAGCCGGAAAGACCGCGATATGCTCCAGCCTGCTTCTGGCCTCCCCTGTCAGAGGGTCGATCTCGGAAATCCTGTCCACCTCGTCCCCGAAAAACTCCACCCTGAAGGCGGTTCCCTCGCTGTAGGCCGGATAGATCTCCACCACGTCGCCCCTTACCCGGAAGGAGCCCCGCTTAAAGTCCATATCGTTTCTGGTATATTGAATATCGATGAGCTTGCGGATCACCTCGTCCCGCTCCTTTTCCATGCCGGGACGCAGGGAGATCACCATTTTTTTATAGTCGATGGGACTTCCCAGGCCATAAATGCAGGAGACGGAGGCGATGATGATTACGTCGTCCCGCTCCGACAGGGCCGCCGTGGCCGAATGGCGCAGCTTGTCGATCTCGTCGTTTATTGAGGAATCCTTTTCGATATAGGTGTCTGTGGAGGGCACGTAGGCCTCGGGCTGATAATAGTCGTAATAGGAGACAAAATACTCCACGGCGTTTTCCGGGAAAAACTCCTTGAACTCCCCGTAGAGCTGGGCCGCCAGGGTCTTGTTATGGGCGATCACAAGCGTGGGCTTTCCCAGCTGCGCGATGACATTGGCCATGGTAAAGGTCTTGCCGGAACCCGTAACGCCAAGAAGGGTCTCAAACTGATTGCCCTCCTTAAAGCCCTCCACAAGCCTTTCAATGGCCTGAGGCTGATCGCCTGTGGGCTGATATTCTGAATGAAGTTTAAACTGAGCCATCCTGTATCCCTTCTCTCCCTTCCCGTGCCACCCTATTATAGCAAAGCTGTCCGCAAAAGTACAGGCACAAAAAAAGGGCGGCGATTTCGCCGCCCCCCTGCCGTTTACCGGGCCGCCTGCTGAAGCGGCTCTGTAAATACGGCCTTCACATCTCCGTTTTCCGCCCTGAGACTTACGGTGAGAAGCCTGTCCTCGTTCTCAAAGCTCACCTGCCAGTACATCAGGCCGCCGTCATTGACCAGCTTTGCCTCCACGAGCTTTAACTCCTCCTCGGGGATCCGATCCAGTATCGCGGCCTTTTCCGTAAATTCCTTCAAGGCCAGCTCCTTCGCCTCGTCCTCCCCGATAAAGTCGTCCAGGGTCTTATCCGCGACCGCCTCATAATTGCCCTCAACGATATGAGGAGGCGCCGAAAGCGTTCCGTTCGGTTCCATGGTAAGATAGCCCTTTGTACCGGTCTCCAGTCCGTTTACTGTCTCCACCGCGTGATAAAACTGATATCCGTAAGGATCCTCATGGTCAAGCCAGACTTCCAGATCGCCCTTCGCCAGCGGGCCCATGGCCTCCAGGAAGAATTCCCTTGCCCGGGCCTCATTCGCATTCTCCTTTCCGGGAAGGAAAACCCATACCAGCAGGCCGGCCGCCACGACGGCCGCCGCCGCTCCCGCGATCCATTTCCAGGTACCTTTTCTCTTCATGCCGCCGCCTCCTTTCCAGACAGAGTAACCCACTCTTCTTATAATTATAATAGCAATTATATCGCTCTTCTTCAACTCATAATATCAACAAAATTTATACTGCTATTTCGTGATTTTTCCCATAAAGAAAGACGGCTGACAGAGCAGCCGCCTTTTTAACTGTTATTCTCCCGTTTCCGCCCGGAGCGCTTCCTTGGCCCGTTCCAGCTGAACGTCAGCCTCTCCGTCTCCGGCCTCCACCGCAATGTCAGGAGTAATGCCGACGCCGTGGATGCTGGCGCCGTTCGGCGTATAATAGTCTGATGTGGTGACCTTGATGCCGGTGCCGTCTCCCAGAGGGATGATATTCTGGACTATCCCCTTTCCATAGGACACGGTTCCCACAACGGTGGCCCGGCCATGGTCCTTCAGGGCCCCGGTGAGCACCTCCGACGCGCTGGCGGAGTTTTCATTGATCAGAACCGTCATGGGGCCGTCAAACAGCACATCCTCATCGGCCTCGTAGGAGGTTCCGTCTCCCAGCCTGGTCCTGGTGGAGACGATGACGCCCTGATCCAGAAACGCGTCCGCCACGTCGATGCAGGAGGCCAGAAGTCCTCCGGGATTGTTCCGAAGATCCAGAACCAGCTTTTTCATGCCCTGGGCCTTAAGCTCCTCCAGGGCCTCTGTGAACTGGCCGTAGGTGACCTGGTCAAATTCCGTGATCTGGATGTAGCCCAGCCCCTCCTCCAGAAGCTGCCACTGCACCGTGTCCACGCTGACGGAGCGGCGCTCCACCTCCATGGTCACAAAGTCCTTCACCGATTCCCGGTATACCTCCAGCGTCACCGCCGTACCCTCGCCGCCCTTGATCTGGGCCACCACGTCGTCGATGTCCTCGCCGGAAATATCCTGCCCGTTCACCTTGGACAGCACGTCGCCCACCTTAAGGCCGGCCTCCTCGGCTCCGGAGCCTTTAAACACCTGGATCACCGTGATGAGCTTCGTCTCCAGATCCTGGCTCATCTGCACGCCGATCCCCACATATTCTCCGCTGGAGCCTTCCATCAGCTCCTGGTATTCTTCTTCTGTGTAATAGACAGTATAGGGATCTCCGAGGCTTTCAATGAAGCCCTTATAGATCCCGTCTGCCATTGCTTCCTCGTCGATATCCTCTCCGTAAAGGAAGGAGGAATCCACGACTCCTTTCAGAAGGGAAAGCTTTTCTTCGATCTCTCCGTAATCAAGCCCCTCGCCCGAGGCCTGGGTTCCCTCTTTTAAGGCGCCTCCCCGCACAGAAAGCATCACGTAGACGCCCCATATAATGGCCGACACAATGGCCAGGCTGCACAGGACGCCTGTGAGGACTCCCTTTGAGAAGCGGTGTCCGCGGTCTTCCATGGATATTCACTCCTTTTCGCGCCTTTTCTTCCCCTCCCCCCAAAGCGTTACGGCGGCGATACGTAATTCAGCGGATTCCTGGAATACGCCGACGTACTGAAGCCGCCCACGCGCACTTCAAAATGCAGATGGGCCCCGGTGGACCAGCCGGTGCTTCCCACCAGGCCGATGGTCTCTCCCTGGCTCACCGTCTCGCCCTCAGAGACCAGAAGCCTCTGACAGTGCATATACACGGTGTATGTACTGTTCCCGTGATAAAGCACGATCCAGTTCCCCGCCGAGGTACTGGTTCTGGCGATGACTACCTCGCCGTCGGCCGCCGCCACGATATCGGCTCCCGCCAGAGCTCCGCCCGGAAGGGCGATGTCAATCCCGTGGTGGTCGCTTAAGGTCCCGTCCGCCTCGCCTGTGAGGGGGTCGTCCCTGTCGCCGTAGCCGGAGGAAATCCTGCTGCAGCTGGGAACCGGCCAGATAAAGCCTGTGGATGAGGCCGGAGGCTCCGTCTCGGGAGGATCGGTTTCAGGGGGCTCCGTCTCGGGGGGATCGGTCTCA
>CALWAW010000094.1 GCA_944375845.1 uncultured Lachnospiraceae bacterium | reverse complement strand
AGCGGCCAGGTGACCGAGGCGGTGCCCCACCTGTTCATCATCTCCGATGAGTTTGCCGAGCTGAAGACCCAGCAGCCGGAGTTCATGGAGCAGCTGATCTCCGCCGCCCGCATCGGCCGTAGCCTGGGCGTCCACCTGATCCTGGCCACCCAGAAGCCCTCTGGCGTGGTGGACGATCAGATCTGGAGCAACAGCCGCTTCCGGGTCTGCCTGAAGGTGCAGGAGAAGGCGGACAGTATGGATATGCTGAAGCGCCCTGACGCGGCGGAGCTGACAGACACAGGACGCTTTTATCTCCAGGTGGGATATAATGAGATCTTTGAACTGGGACAGTCCGCCTGGTCCGGCGCTCCCTATATCCCGTCGGATAAAGTGGAGAAGAAAAAAGATCTGAGTGTGGAAGTGCTGGACCCCATCGGACGCATCATCCGGCAGGTAGAGCCGGAGAGAAAGAAAAATACACCGGAGAAGAAGGCAAAGCAGCTGGACAGCATCACCGAGTATCTGGCCATGCTGGCGGCAGAAGAGCACATCCGCGTAAAGCCTCTGTGGCTTCCCCCCATGCCGGCCAGGCCGCTGGTGGCCCAGCTGGAAAGCCAGTATCCGGAAGCGCCGGAGGAGCCGGGCGTTTTAAATCCGCTGATGGGGATGCTGGACGATCCCATGAACCAGAGACAGACGGCGCTGCGGCTGCCTCTGACAGCCGAAGGGAATGTGATCGTCTACGGCGCGGCCGGAAGCGGGAAAACGACGTTCTTAGCCACCATGTGCTATTCCCTGATCCGGCATCATTCTGCCGAAGAAGTCCATATTTATCTCCTGGATTTCGGTTCGGAGGTCTTTAAGTGCTTTGCGGAAGCGCCTCAGGTTGGCGACGTGCTGTTTTCTTATGAAAGAGAAAAGGTGGTGAACCTGTTCCGGATGCTGGATGCCCAGCTGGAATACCGCAAGAAGGTCTGCTCGGAATTCGGCGGAGATTTCCTGTCCCTGGTCCGGAAGGGCGGGGAGAAGCTTCCCTCCATCGTGGTGGGGATCCAGAATTATTCCGGCTTCAGCGAGAATTTTGACGATCTGGAAGACCAGGTCTCCTATCTGACCAGAGAGGGGACCAAGTACGGGATCTATTTTGTGGTGACGGCGCTTACCACCAATGCGGTGCGTTACCGGATGATGCAGAATTTCCGTCAGCTTTTTGTCCTGCAGCTCAATGATCCGTCGGAATATTCCGGAGTCCTGGGCAGCGTCGGAGGTACATATCCCAGCAAGATGAAGGGCAGAGGGATCCTGAAGCAGGAAGCGGTCTATGAGTTCCAGCTTGCTTTTGTGTCGGAGACAGATCCGGTCATGGATGAGATCCGGCGCTTCGCGGGAGAACTGGCCTCCCGGTGGGAAGGCCCTTCCGCGCCGAAGGTGCCGGTCCTTCCCGAGACCGTGGATCTGGAATTTGTCAAGGACCGGATCCCCGGGGACGGATCCGGGGAATATCCGGTGGGCGTGGATAAGGATACCCTTCAGATCTGCAGCTATCCCTTTGAGAAGCAGATGATCACCTTCCTGCTTTCCCGGTCAGACCCTTCCGGCTTTGTGCAGGAGCTTTGCCGGGTCATCGCCGCCGGACCGGTCCCGCTCACGGTGCTGGATCCGGGGAGAATCCTTCCGCCGCAGGAAGAGGGCTTCCGGAAAGTGGAAGAAGGGTTCGACCGGGAGATCGCCGCCTGGTTCGGCGAGCTGGTGCTCCGGCATAATACCTTTAAAGAAGCCAAGGAACAGGGGCTTCCGGCTCCGTCCTTTGAGAAGAGGATCCTGCTGGTCTGCGGTTTTACTGCTCTGCGGGAAGCGCTTGGCGAGGATGCTCTGGATAAACTCAAGGTATTTTTGGAAAAATGCCGTCCGGATTTCGGGATCACCTTTATCTTCACGGCTCAGCCGGATCAGATCACGGCTTTTTCCTATGAACCATGGTTCCGTGCCTTAGGTCCTTTCAACAACGGCATCTGGATCGGAGGCGGGATCGCGGATCAGTACCAGCTGAAGATCGGCAAGATCACCAACCAGCTTTATGAGGATCTGGAGACGGATTTCGGGTATCTGGTGACCAACGGAAAGCCCAGGCTGGTGAAGCTGCTGGCTTCGGGCGGAGAGGAGTGAGGAGATGGAAAAGATCCTGGTGGAAGTGTTCGTTCCGGCGGAAGGAGTCAGCTATGACGTGCTGCTTCCCAGGGAACTGCGGATCGGGGAAGTGATCTCGCTGCTTTCCAGAGCTTTTTCCGATCTTTCCGACGGCTGTTTCAGAGAGGGGGACACCACGTTCCTCTGCGACAGAAAAAGCGGAAAGATCCTGAGTTTGGAACGTACAGTGTACGAGCTGGCCCTGCGGAACGGCTCGTCGCTGATGTTAATATAATCCATTCATAAGGAGGTAAACACTATGGCAACAACAATTATCGTCGACCCCGCGAAGCTGGAAGCGGCGGCAGCCCAGATGGATGTCCAGGCCAGCGAGTATGAAAGGCAGTACAATCAGCTTTTCAGCGAAGTAGACGGCATGGGCGCAGCATGGCAGGGCGCCGACAATGTGGCTTTTGTGACGCAGATCAAGGGTTTTATGGATGATTTCCAGCAGATGAAGGCCCTTATGCTGCAGTATTCCGAGTTCTTGAAGAACAGCGCCGCCACTTACCGCAGCACGCAGGAGGACCGGATCACCCAGGCCAAGAACCTGACCAATTGATGAAATAGGATAGGAGGAAAAAATCATGGCAGTAGAAGGAATTCATATTTCCCTGGCAGAGGTATCCCAGACCGCAGGAACTATCCGCACCCTGAATACCAGTCTGGGCGAACGTTTGAACGAGATCAAGAAGCAGATGAACGATCTGTCCTCCACATGGCAGAGCCCGGCTGCAGAGACCATCCGCAGCAAGTTCAACGCTCTTGTCCCGGTGTTTGAAAATTATAAGCAGATCGTGGAGTCCTATGCCAAGTTCCTGGACAACACGGTGACCAGCTACGACAGTGCCGAGACGGCCATCAACAACAACGCCAGCGCTTTCAAATAAGGCGGGAGGGGCAGACAAATTTCCATTTGTTTTGCCCTTTTGAAAGGGACGCATGGCCGCTCCTTTCAAAAGGGTAAAACGCAGGAAAGGAAGGGGGAATAAGGATGAGCATGATCCAGGTGACGACGGAGCTCCTGACCGGAGCGGCGACTAAGATGGAGTCTGAGGCAAGCAGCTATGAACAGACTTACAAGCAGCTTTTGGATCTGGTGCGGACGATGGCCTCCTGGCAGGGAAAGGACAGCCAGGCTTTTAAGGATCAGATAGCAGGTTTTGAGGATAACCTTCAGGAGACGGTGAAGACAGCCAGGGAATACGCCGGGTATCTGAAAAAAAGCGCCCAGGAATATGAAACGGCCCAGAGCACGGTGCTTTCCGCGGCCCGCGGATTGTAAAGGAGGGGGAGCCCATGATAAGCGTCAGCAGTGAAAACAGCAAGGCCCAGAGACTGAACAATTGCGCATCAGACCTGAGGGCTTTAAAAAATGATCTTACTACTTACCGGAACAATCTGAGCCAGGGATGGCAGGGACAGGAAATGGCCTCCATCGGGAGCGCTCTTGACAGCCTGATCTCCCAGATCGGGCAGCAGGCGGACAACGCGGACGCCATCGCGTCGGATATCCGCACGGCGGCTTCTCAGATCCGCAGCGAGGAGGAGGCTGAGGAGCGCAGGAGACAGGCGGCAGCGGCCCTCCTTCCTTAGGAGGAAGACGAGGAAAGAAAGGAGATGAAGAATCTGTGCCATTTACAAAGATCAATACGGATTATGTTTCCGGCCAGTCCTATCTGGCGGTGAACGGCATGGCCACGCTGCAAAGCTGCGCAGGTACGGCGGGAAGCCTGGGACTCTATTACAAGGTGCCGGGCCGGTATTCCATCGGAAGCCGCCTGAGCGCGCTCCAGAGCAGCCTCGGAAACCTGGACGGAAAACTTGCCCAGATCCATCAGGTGGTGAGCAGCGCGGCGCAGCTGTACAGCCAGGTGGATCAGAGCCTCAAGAGTTATTATCAGACGGGAAGGCTGCAGAGCGTCTTCGCCGGAGGCGGTTCCGGAGCCTCTGCGGCCACGGTTGGGGCTCTGACCGGCAGCGCTTCCTCCGTGTGGGGAGATATGTACGGATTCCTGGACGGGGCAAAGCCGGTCTTTTCTGATATCAAAGATGCCAGAAAGGCCCTGAACCAGCTTTTGAAGATCACGGGGGCCGCGGGAAGCGGACTGCGCATCGTACAGAAGGGAAATTATTATATCATCAAAGGAACCAGGGATATGGCGGACCGGGCGAACGTATTCCGGCTGTCGGCCAAGGGCGATACGCCCAGAGGCACGCGGTACCGGATCGGCTCGGAGAAATTCCTGGCTTCCGGTCTTGACCGGTATGTACCGGAGGGCTCTTCCCTGAGGACCATCGCTTCCGGCTGGAAGAACAATCTGGGAACGGCTCTCCGGGCGGAATTGGCGGGAGACGTCAATGTGCCGAGAGGACAGTTCTTCTCGACTTCCGTGAAAAATCTGGGGAAAAAGGCCTTTTCCCTGAATCAGTCCGGCGCGCTGAATAAGGCGGGAGCGGCCTTCAACATCGCGGGGATCGCCCTGGATGCGGGAATGGAGCTGACCAGCGGCCTGGCCAATGGAGAGAGCGCGGCCAAGATCACGGGGGATGTGACGGCCTCTGTGGTGGTTGGCGCCGGAAAGGCAGTCTTTACGACGGCCTGCACGCAGGTGGGCGCGGCCATCGGAACGGCCATCCCGGTGCCTGTGGTGGGCACGGTGGTGGGAGCCGTGGCCGGATACGCCGTGGGCGTCATCGGCGGCGAGGTCTATGATTTTGTGACCAAGGATCTTCAGATCTGCGGAAAGAGCGCCACGGAATGGATCAGTACCGGCGTGGAGACGGCGGCAAACGCAGTGGGCACCGCGGTAGGAACCGTCGGAAAGGCGGTCGGGGACGGACTGGACCAGGCGGCCGAGGCAGTGGGAGATTTCTTTGGCGGAACGGCGAAGCTTTTTGGATTTGCATAGAAAAATAGAAAGAGGTATCTGAAATGAAAGAGTATTTACCGATCGGTTCCATTGTTTTACTGAAAAACGGCACAAAGAGGATCATGATCTATGGACGCAAGCAGCTTTCCGCGGACACGGGAAAGATCTTTGACTATGTGGCGTGCTTCTATCCGGAGGGGAATATCAGTCCCGACTATACTTTTTTATTCAATCAGGAGGACATAAAAGAGGTGATCTTCCGGGGATATTCCGATCCGGATGAGGAGGCTTTTTTAAAGGTCCTGAATGACGAGAGCGGGGAGTAGGAGTTTCTTTGAAGATCCATCGAAAAAAAACAAGAGTTTTGAGTACAGTCCTGCTGCTGGTCCTTGCGGGGCTCCTGCTCCTGATGACGGTGCTGGAGGTCATGGGCAGGATGGAAGGACAGGGGCCGGGGATCGTGATATTCGGAGTCTGCTGCGGCGTTTACGCCGCTGTCTGGTACCGCATGATGAGGAGGACTCCTCTTAAAGGATTTGACTGTGTGGCCGGATACTTTCCGGAGGAGCAGCTGATCCGCCATATGGAGCAGGAACCGTTCACCAGGGTCTCCAAATATATTTCCGTTTCCCGGCACTGGCTGTGCTTCCGGGGGCAGTATGTACCGAAAAATTTTGTGCTGGGAGCATACGGGACGGCTTCCATGGATCAGTCGGACGTCCTGCACCTGGCTTTGATCACAGGAGAGACTTGTCATGGATTTGTCCATGAAAAGGATACCATGAGGGAGCTGGAACGGCTCAGACAGATGCTGCCCCATGCGGACATCCTGAATCCCGGTTCCCGGTTCGGAACATGGTGGAGGGAGAACCGGGAGGGGCTGGCCCGGAGGATGAAGGACTGGGCCGCCGGAGGCCGGGATTTTTGGGGACTGGTATATAACTGGTACAACATCGCCGGATGGGAGACGGAAGAGAATGGCTCCGTGGATGACTCGGAGGAATATTTCCGGGATTATCCGGAAGAGAAAGGAACTATCTGAGATATGAACATGGGTAATTTTTCCTGGCGGGAGCAGGGAAAAAAACTTCAGCTTTGTTATAATCTGGAGGAACGGGAGATCGTCGATGCCAGAGGCGTGGGGATGACGGCAGAACAGGAAACGGAAGGGCTTCTGCCCTATCTCTTCACGGCGGCGGCCGGTGAGAGGGCTTTTGTCTATCAGGTGGGAAAGAGGCCGTCTTTGACAGGCTTCCTGTCGTCTGTGGTCAGTAAGACAGAGTTCCTGACTTTGTGCCAGAATATGGCGGATTCTCTGATCCGTCTGGGACAGAGAGGCATCGACATCCAGAAGCTGGTGTATCATATCAGCAGCATTTTCCTGGATAAAAAAGATATGCGTCCTGTGTGGATCTATCTGCCTCTCCGGGAATACGACGCGCCGGAAACGTCTTTTGCGGAGCTTCTGCGGGAGATGGCCTTTCAGGCGAAGCCGGGGAGCCGGGAGGACAGTTTCTATACCAGAGAACTTTTAAACTTCCTGACAGCCAATCCCATGGCGGATCTTTCCGGCATCAAGCGTTTTTTGGAGGCTCTCCTGCAGAGAGCCGTATTTGATTCCCAGTTCCGGACCCAGGGCTCTAAAAAAGAAAAGAGACGAAAGCGCTCCAGAAAAGAAAAAAACGCGGGCATGGCGGGAAACGGTCCGTCCGCGGCTTTTGGCTTTGACGGTGTACCGGGATACGCGGGACAGGTCCCCGGCCCCATGGCCTTTGGGATGGGCGCCATGGGGAACGGTCCGTCATACGGCGCTTTCCAGACGCCGGACAGGAGGCAGGAACAGGCTTCCAGAGAAGCTGTTTTCGGGAAAAGATCCGGAAGTACGGGGGATACCGGCACAGGATTTGAGCTTTTGCGGCAGCAGAAGGAGGAACAGCCTGCTGTCCGATACGCCGAGACGGTGGTCCTGGGAGAAGAGAGCGAGGGAACAGCCGTATTAGGGGCGGAAGAGGCCAGGCTGATCCGGGTCAGGACAGGCGAAACGATCCCGGTGGACCGGCCGGAATTTTGCCTGGGATCCGGGATGGCCGGGACGGATTATGTGGTTTCCGGAAATAAAGCCGTAAGCCGCAGCCATGCGGCGGTCTGCTGCCGGTCAGGCCAGTACTACGCGGAGGACAAAAATTCCACCAATCATACTTTCATCAACGGAAAGCAGCTATCTCCCGGGACGCCGGAGCCGCTGGCGGACGGGGATATCCTGACCCTGGCCAATGAGGATTTCCGTTTTGAGCTCCTTTCATGAAATCTTATACGAGGACAGATGCTATGGATTTTCAGTTCACATATGTGACGGACAAGGGAACCGTAAAAAAAGAAAATCAGGATTCTTTGCTGGCGGTGAAAGCCAGGACAGGATATGGTCCGGCTGCTTTTGCGGTCCTCTGCGACGGGATGGGCGGACTGGCCAGGGGAGAGCTGGCCAGCGCGGAAGCGGTGCAGGCTTTTTCCAGGTGGTTCCGGGAGCGTTTTTTCCTCTGTCTGGATGAGGGACTTGCTTTTGAGCGGCTGAAGGAAGAGTGGGAACTGCTGATCACGGAGCTCAACGGACGGATCCTGAATTATGGAAAGCGGAACCGGGTGAGCCTGGGGACCACGGCCACGGGCCTCCTGCTGGCCTGCGGGAAGTGTTTTGGATTCCATGTGGGAGACAGTCGCGCCTATGAGATGGCGGGAGGCGGGATCACCCAGATCACAAAGGATCAGACTGTGGTCCAGAGGGATGTGGACCGGGGATTGATGACGCAGGAGGAGGCGGCGAAGAGTCCGAGGCGCAATGTGCTCCTTCAGTGTGTCGGAGCCTCTCCCTTTGCCAAAGCCGAATTTTTTCAGCGGAAGATCCCGGAAGGGGGAAGGTATCTGCTGTGTTCCGACGGTTTTGTGCATGAGCTGTCCCAGGAAGAGATGTGCGGGGCTTTTTCCGCGGGGCCCGTCGCGGAAACGGCCGTCCGCGGTCTTGTGGAGACTGCCAAGGAGAGGGGAGAACGGGACAATATCACAGCGCTTCTAGTTTGGCAGGAGGAGAGGCCATGACATCACCGGGAACCGTGATCGACGGAAAATATGAGATCCTGAAACAGATCGGCCAGGGAGGCATGAGCATCGTATACCTGGCCATGGACAACAGGCTCAATAAGCAGTGGGCGGTAAAAGAGATCCGAGGGAAAGCCGGAAATGAGGGGCGTGTGGTGATCCAGAGCCTTCTCGCAGAGGCAAATCTGCTGAAGAAGCTGGATCATCCGGCCCTTCCCCGGATCGTGGATATCATTGAGAGCAGGGATACCATCTATGTGGTCATGGATTATATCGAGGGGGAATCCCTCAATAAGGTCCTGGACCGGTACGGAGCCCAGCCGCAGGAGCGGGTCATAAGCTGGGCCAAGCAGCTCTGCGACGCCTTGCAGTATCTCCATTCTCAGCCCCAGCCCATCATCTACCGGGATATGAAGCCGGGAAACGTGATGCTGACGCCCAGAGGCGATGTGAAGCTGATCGACTTTGGCATCGCACGGGAGTACAAGGAGAACAATCTGGCCGATACTGTGAGCCTGGGGACCAAGGGATACGCGGCCCCGGAGCAGTTCGGCGGCATGGGGCAGACGGACGCCAGGACCGATATATACTGTTTGGGAGTCACCATGTATCATCTGGTGACGGGACAGAATCCCTGTGAACCGCCCTATGAGATCTATCCCATCCGGCGGTTTGATCCTCAGCTTTCCGCAGGTCTGGAAGCGGTCATCCAGAAATGCACCAGGATGGATCCGGAAGAGCGTTATCAGTCCTGCGCGGAGCTTAGGTATGCCCTGGATCATTACAGTGAGCTGGACGGCACCCACAGGAAGAGGCAGTGGAAAAAGCTGCTGGCTTTCGGGGCTTCGGTCCTGGGCTGCTTTTTCTGTCTGGGCCTGGGAGTCTGGGGGAGAGCCGGGATCCAGAAGGAACAGCTGGAGAATTACAACGCCAGGATCAGCGAAGCCACCACCTATGTTTCCGGTTCCATCGCCACGGGAGAATTTTCCGCGGATGCGGTGGCCCAGTATGAAGCGGCCATTGCCATCGATCCCGGTCAGCCGGAAGCTTATGAAAAGCTCCTGGAATACTATATCCATATGGGACAGACCCAGAACGGACTGGATAAGGTATGTTCTTATCTGAACCGGATGCAGGATCCGTCCGCAGAGCTCAACGATGTGGTCATGGAGGTGGCGAGACTGTATTTCGGCGGTTCGCCCAACGATCCTTCTTTCCAGGCAGATTACCAGAGCGCCGCCCGGTATTTTGCCATGGCGGATACCGGGAAAACGCCGGAGGCGGAGTATTATCAGGAGCTCTCCCTGTCTCTTTCCCAGTTCGGGAGCCAGGTGGACTGGGCGGCGGTGGACAGCGCCCTTTCGGAATTTGAAGCTTATAATTCGGGAAGGACCATGGATGAGGAACAGATCGGCAACTACATTTCCCTGGCCAGTGTCTACCTGGCCAATAAGAATTATCTTATCCAGCAGGGGAGCGATCCCTTTTCCAGATCCATAGAGGTTTTGGAGAAGGCGGAAGGGACCCTGGAATTCCTGCGGGATCCGGCCCTTACCCAGAAATACGACAGTACGCTCCGGAGGATGCGGGGAGATTCCTATTATCAGAGAGCCCTGTATCAGGAGGAAGATCCTCAGGCGGCCAGAGCGGATTATGAAAAGGCCATGGAGGAATACAGGATACTGGCCCAGGAAGAGACAGGCGGGGAGAACCGTTACCAGCTCCTGCTCTCTGTCGGAGACATCTGCCGGACCCTGGGAGAGTATGGGCAGGCGGAGGAACAGTACAGAGAGCTGATCCGGGAGTATCCGGAGGAATCCAGAGCGTATTCCAGCCTGGGCCTGATGGCCATTGTGGATATGGGAGATGCGGAAACAGCGCGGGAGATGTACATGCAGGCAGAGGGGCTTGCCGCGGCCGGAGAAGATATGAATATGACGACGCTGCGGCAGAAGCTGGAAAATGCCGGAGCGCTCTGACGGGAGGGATCCAGGTGGTTTACGAGGTTATGTTCTACGGAGGCTTTGGCCTTTCAGCCGTTTTGCTTTTGGTATCGGGGATCCTGTTCTGGAAGCTCCGGATCCCTTCCGTGGTGGGAGATCTGACGGGAACGGCCCGGAAAAAGCAGATCCGAAAGATCAAACAGGAGAGCGCCGGAGGCGGACAGGATAATTTTTATTCCCAGGCAGTGGGACTGCGAAGGAGCGGGACTCTGGATCCCCACAGCGGAAAAGTGGAAAAACGCAGCAGAAGCGGAAGACTTTTTACAGACAGAACAGCCGGAAATGCAGAGGTCCGGGCGGAAGGAGACTCTGCATCCGGGAAAACAGAAAAAACATTCCGGGAACAGGAGCAAAAAGTTACAGAAGTACTGGAAGAGTGCGGGAGTACCGCGAAGGACAGGAGACAGGAGGCAGCCGCGGAAGCGGCCGCCACGGAGGTATTGGAGGAGTCTGCCGCCACAGAAGTGCTGGAGGAGGAGACGGGTGCCGTTACCCAGGAGCTTTCTGAAGAGGATGGCGGCGGGCGTACAGCATGCCCGGCCGGGAAATTTGAGATCATAGAAGAGATCATCTGCGTACATTCAGAAGAGCGGATCGGATAGGAGTGGAGTATGAAGGGTTTGAAAAACAGATGGAGACAGTTTGGAGCGCTCTGTATGGCAGTCCTGATCCTGGGATTGTCCATTTTGCCGGGGCTGCTGTATGCGGAAGCGGCGGACGGCTCTGCCGGACAGACAGAAAAGACAACGCCGGAGCTTTATCTGACGGGAAGAGAAGGGGAAGACGGAGGGCTGCTCTTGTCGGCGGTCCTTCCGGCAGATGCGTCCGGAACGGTGGAATTTTGGATGGATGAAACGAGTCTGGGAGAAGCGGTCCCGGTGGAAAACGGGCTGGCGCAGTATGCGGCGGAGGTTCCCCAGGAAGATGGGAGGAAAGTTTCTTTTTCCGCTTCCTACAGCGGAAGCGGCGAGATGGAAGCTGCTGTCTCCCGGAATGTTTATGAATATACGGCCGGTCTGGAGTTTGCGGAAACTGTCCAGGGCAATATCCCGGCTTCCATGGTCTACGGAGAGGAAACCGCTGTCATATCCGGAGGCGCGGAAGCTTCCGTCAGTGACGGGACGGTCCTTGCTCTGGAAAATGGGAGCCTCAAGGCTCTGAAGCCGGGACTGGCCTATGTACTCCTTACGGCTTCCGGGGAGGGGAAAAACAGCAGTACGGCAGTCCTTCCCGTGGATGTGGAGAAGAGGCCCATCGGTACGGTGGGAGGCCGCGTTGCCGACAAGGAATATGACGGCACGGTCCTGGCGGTGCTGGAAGAGAAGCCGGTCCTGGACCTTACGGGGATCGCCGCAGGAGATGAAGGGAAGCTCGCCCTGTCCATCGGGGAAGCTGCCTTTCAGGATAAAAATGCCGGGGAGGGAAAGACCGTCGTCCTGCCCATGGAGCTGGAAGGGGAGAAGGCGGACTGCTATGAGCTGAGTCCCGCCCAGCTCACCGGGAACATCCATAAGAAAACTCTGGAGATCTCTTTCCAGGTCACGGCCTACAGAGGACAGACGCCGGATCTGGATGCCGGGATCCAGTATGAGGGCTTTATCGCGGGAGAAACGGCGGAGGGACTGGAGGCAAAAGAAGAGTTCACGCCTGGTTCTGTTTCGGTCAGATGGGAAGAAGGAGAGCTCCAGGAGGGACCGGAGGGACAGGAGGTCCTCTCCTATCCGGCGGAGATCTCCGGAGCGGATGCCTGGAATTATCAGCTTGTATTGCCCCAGGAAGCCGTTTATACGGAGATCACATATCTGGGACAGGCAGGAAGCGATTTTGTCCTGGAATATCAGCAGCATGGAAGCTGGTGGAACAGGGGAGAACTGACGGTGAAACCGGCGGAAGGATCCGGATATACCCTGGTCAGCAAGACAGAGGACTTTGACGGCGCCGGAGAGTCCGTCCGCTTTTCCAGAAGAGAAGTGAGGGACGGGCAGATCACATTTTACCTGAAAAAGGGCGAGTACGATCCGGAGAGCGCCCAGACGCCCAATGACAGCGGCGCCATCGCCAAGGTAACGGATCTTTCGGTGCCGGCAAGTGATTTTCAGGAGCCGGAACTTTATGATCTGTCCTATCAGATGAACGGCGGGGACAGGGAGATCATTGATGAAAATACGGACCAGGAGGACCTTGCGGACATTGGACGGTTTTATAACGATACCGTGACGGTGCGCTTCGCGGCCAGGGATACGGAAGCCGGACTGGATTCTGTCCTGTGCGAGTGGATCGGAGAAGGCGGCGGTTCGGAGGAGATCCGGATAACGGAAGACCATACCGGGGAAAAGCAGATCGCCTTCGATGTGGAGCCGCAGTTCAGAGGATATATCCGCATTACGCTGACGGACCGGGCGGGACATATAAAGACCCTGGTCTATGACTATCTGTCGGTGGACGCCATAAACCCCTCTTCTCCCTCCATCTCCGCGACGGCCGGAGGAGAGACTTATGTGCCGGAAGTCCAGGGTGAGGAAAACTGGACCAATCAGGATGTGGAGATCCTGGCGGAAGGAGCGGAGGCCCTTTCCGGTGTGGCCGGTTATGAATATACGGCAACAGACGGGGAAGTTCCGGATGCAGGCGCGCAGTGGATCTCCATGGAAACGGTCCGGGCCGGTGAGGCTGACGGAGAGACTCCCTATCATGTCCAGGCAGCGTCGCTCACGATACAGGAGGATACGGACCGGACTTACTGGTTCCGGGCCGTCAGCAACGTGCGCACGGCAGACGGGAGCAAGGTCGCTTCCGCGCCTGTCTCCTTTCAGGTCTTCCGCCAGACGGTGAAGCCGGAGGCGCCGGAGATCACGGCGGAGCCGGAAGAGCCGGAGAGCGGCTGGTATGGAGAGATCCCGGCAGTGGACTTTGCAGAGCCGGAGAACGACGATGCCCATCTCGCGCCCATGACCATTTTCTATCAATTCTGGAATACGGATACGGAAAGCTCCGGGCAGACCGTGGTCTATGACGGAGAAAATCCGCCGGTGATCCCGGGAGACGGGATCTACCGCCTGCGGGCATGGACGGAGGACGCGGCGGGAAACAGAAGCGAGGAAGAACTGGACAGGATCTTCCGCGTGGATACGACGGCGCCGGAGATCACCGTCGCTTATGACAATATGGATGCGGAGAACGGGTCTTATTTCGACCGGGGACGGACGGCGGTCATTACCATCCGGGAATTAAATTTCCGGGAAGAGGATATGAGGATCCTGGCGGAGGGAACGGACGCAGAGCCTGTGGTATCCGGATTTGAAACGGCCGCCGACGGGATCACCCATACGGCGCAGGTGAGCTTTTTGGAGGATGGAGCTTACCGGCTGTCGGTTTCCTATGAGGATCCGGCGGGGAACGGGGCGCAGGTGTCGGAGGAATCGTTTACGGTGGATACGGAAAAGCCGGTCCAGGTGGAGATCAGCTATGAGGACAATCTGTTCCGGGAATTTTTGAACGCGGTCACGTTCCGGAAGTTTTTCAAGGATACGGTGACGGTGACGATCCGGGCCTATGACAGGACGTCCGGCGTCAAGACCTTTGAATACTGGAGCAATGGGATAGACGGAAACGGTCAGGACAAGGGGCAGCAGGGGACTGTGGAAGCCGCCGATGCAGGAAACGGTTACTATGAGGCGGTCTTTACCATAGAGCCTCAGTTTAAGGGGAGCTTTTCCGCCATGGCGGAGGATCTGGCGGGAAACCGGAGCGATCAGGTGGAAAGCGAAGCCATCTACATAGATTCCCAGGTGCCGGGAGCGCCCCGGGTTGACACGGGAAGCTATGAAGAAGGGACCTGGACCAATGCGGATGTGAGGCTCGTGGTCACCGGATCGGCGGCCTTTTCCGGTGTGGAGCGCTATGAGTATACGGTGTCCGACGGAGCCCTTTCCGGCAGTGAAACATGGATCCCCATGACAGAGGGACTGGTGGTCCAGCCCGACGGAAGGGAGTCCGCAGCCAACGTCACGAGAGCGGAACTCTCCATAGAAAGCGACACCAATAAGATCTTTTATTTCCGGGCCGTCAGCAATTCGGGCGTGGAGGGACAGATCTCCTCCTGTCATGTACAGGTCCAGAAAACGCTGCCTTCCGGAGCTTCGGTTTCGGCAGGCCGTCCCAATGAAGAGGAATGGTATCAGACAGATCCGGGGATCGTGATCACGGCTCCCGCGGCGACGCCGTCTCCGCAGCCGGGATCCGCCCCTGTGACAGTCTATTACAAATTGTGGAACAGGGCGGCGGGAGAGACAGAGGCGCAGGCGGAGACGGTGGCTTTTACAGGAAGACAGCCGGTGCTTCAGACGGATGGCCAGTACAGCCTTTTGGTGTGGACGGAGGACGAGGCCGGAAACCGATGCCGAGCGGCGGAGGAGGTCCTGACAGAGTATCAGGTGGATTATACAGAGCCGCAGATCTCTTTGAGCTATGACAACGACCGTGTTCAGAACGGAACTTATTATAACGCGGCCCGGACGGCCACTGTGACGGTGGAAGAGCTGAATTTCAATCCGGAAAAGATCCAGATCCAGGTGACGGCAGAGAGAGAGGGGACTGCCATTTCCGTTCCGGAAGCCGGTCAGTGGGTATCGGACGGAAGCACCCATCGGACCACGGTCCGGTTTGTCGAGGATGGAGACTACACCATCCAGGTTTCCGGAAGCGACCGGGCGGATAATCAGGCTCCCCAGGTGCAGCCCCAGTCCTTTACCGTGGATACAGAGGCCCCCAGCCTGACCATAAGCGGGGTGCGGGACATGTCCGCCAACAAAGAGCCGGTGGCTCCGGTGATCTCCTATGACGACGTCAATCTGGATCTTTCCAAAGTCAGTTTCCGCCTGACGGGGAGCGGGACAGGAGAGAACTTGACGGAAGGAACGGCAGGAGTTTCCGGGGGACAGCTCACCTATACGCTTCCTCAGATCCGGCAGGATGACAATTACCGGCTGACGGCCAGGATCGAGGACTTGGCGGGAAATATATCGGAACAGTCCGTGTCCTTTTCGGTCAATCAGAACGGCTCTGTTTTTGAATTCCTTCAGCCTCAGGTCCGGGACCGTTATACCAATCAGGCCTTTTACCCGTCTGTGCGGGTCTGGAATGTGGATGAAGTGACCATCGTATCGGTGTCCTTAAATGGGCAGAATGTGCCTTATACCTTTGAAGACGGAGTGATCCGCCTCAGCCAGGAGGTCCGGACAGACGGAAAATATGTGTTTACGGTGGAGGTCCGGGACGCTGCCGGGAATGTTTCTTCCATGGAACCGGTGGAATTTTTCCTGGATACTGCGGCGCCCGGGATCCAGGTGGACGGAGTCGAGGAGGGCGGTCTCTATTTCGATCCGGTCTCGCCCGTCCTGACGCTGGATAATGCGGGGGATACCTTTGTGGAAGTGCTGGTGAACGGTGAGGCCGTTCCCCAGGAGCAGCTGCATACTTCCCAGGGGACGGTGACTCTGTCTTTATCGGAGTACCGGGATTATACGCTGACGGCGTCCGCCCAGGATGAGGCGGGCAACAGGACGGAGATGGAGCCGGTCCATTTCACCTTGTCGGACAACTGGTTCCTGAAACTGTATCAGAATAAGCCTCTGTTTTGGGGAAGTGTTTCCGGCCTCTGTATTCTTTTGGCGGCGGGGACCGTCCTGACAGTTGTCCTGGTGAGGAGACGCCGTTACAGGTGATCCAGGGAATCGAACCGGTAGCCCATCTCCTCCCAGCGGGTCAAAAGCTCGTCGAGAATCTCGGCATTGGTCCTGGAAGTGCTGTGGAGCAGGACGATGGCGCCGGGGTGGATCCTTCCCAGGAGCTTTTCAAAAGCTTCTTCCTTCGTGGGCTGGTCGTCCTCGTACCAGTCCACATAGGCCAGACTCCAGAAAAAGGTCCGGTATCCCATATCGCAGGCCATCTGCAGGTTGGCCTCGCTGTATTTGCCCTGGGGAGGACGGTAATATTTGGCCATGGGCTGGCCGGTGATCTCTTCAAAGAGGGTTTCCAGATCGGAAAGTTCCTTCTGGAAGGCCTCTTTGGCGGAGATCTGCGACATATCCGGATGGTGGTAAGTGTGATTGCCCACGATATGTCCTTCTTCTACCATCCTTTTTACCAGATCCGGGGAGGTTTCCAGATAATTTCCCACCAGAAAGAAGGCGGCAGGGACCTGATGCTTTTTTAAGGTATCCAGGATGGGGGCGGTATATCCGTTTTCATATCCGGCATCAAAAGTCAGATAAAGGACTTTTTCTTCTGTTTCACAGACATAGTGGGTGTCAAAGGCCGCCAGGTATTCCGGGGAGGCGTTTCCTATGGGAGGCTTTCCTTCCTCCTGGAAGCTCAGCCCCCAGTTGTCCGCAGAGGAGACCGGTACGGAGGAAGCCGGGACAGAGAGCCGGGCGGCGCTATGGCCGGCGGCAAAGGCCAGACAGAAGATGAGGGCCCACAGAACGGCCCCCTTTTTCTTTAAAATTTTCCTCATAAAAACCACCAAAACTATTGTTTCTAAAATATATGTGGAACAGAGGACTGTAAATGCAAAAAGTCCTTGCAAAACCGATAAAGTTATGGTATTATCTTTTCGTTGAGTGTACGGATTCGGAAGCCCGGTCTCGGGGATCGGGGGAACTCAGCGAAGGGATACGGCTCCATGGTCAAGCGGTTAAGACACCGCCCTTTCACGGCGGTAACAGGGGTTCAAATCCCCTTGGAGTCACTTGCTTTTTGCCGATGTGGCTCAATTGGCAGAGCAGCTGATTTGTAATCAGCAGGTTATCGGTTCGAGTCCGATCATCGGCTGTATGGACCTTTAGCTCAGTTGGTCAGAGCAGCCGGCTCATAACCGGTCGGTCCTGGGTTCGAGTCCCCGAAGGTCCACTCCATACCCGAAAAAGCAATTCAGTTTCACAGATCTGGCCCGGTGGCTCAGCTGGTTAGAGCGCCGCCCTGTCACGGCGGAGGTCGTGGGTTCGAACCCCATCCGGGTCGTTTGCAGGCTGTCCTGCATTTCTAAACACATGCCGGCGTGGCGGAACTGGCAGACGCACAGGACTTAAAATCCTGCGGCCCTTAAAGCCGTACCGGTTCGATTCCGGTCGCCGGCACTGTTTCAGAAAAACGGGTCTTGCATTTTATTGAAAAAGAGAGTATAATCATTATTTGTTGATATGCGGTAGTAGCTCAGCTGGATAGAGCACTTGGCTACGGACCAAGGTGTCGGGGGTTCGAATCCTCTCTGCCGCGTGAAAAAAGAGATACGGGAGCGTATCTCTTTTTTTTGCGCCTTGCCGCAGGCGGGGCGTTACAGATAGTTTTTCATAAGATGGATCAGCTCCTCCTGGCGGCGCAGGCCCAGCTTTTTCAGAATGCTGCTTTTCTGGTTGGCGATGGTCTTTGCGGAGGAGCGCAGGTTCACGTCCTTTCCCAGGAGCATCTGAAGGACCGTCTGCTCCGCCGCAGAAAGATCCGAAAGAATCAGGGAGCGGATCATGTGAAGCTGGGGAGTGGGGCCGGCCGCCATCCGGCGTATGGTCTCCGCCAGGCAGCCGAACTGGCTTTTAAAGATATAACCGGAGGCAAAGGACTGCTTGCAGGCCTTTACCACCGTGTCCGGATCCTCGTAGGCGGTCAGGATAATCAGCCTGGAATCCGAGCGCAGGCGGATGCTCCTGGCGGCCCGGACTCCGTCCAGGGGAGAGGAGGACAGGTTCAGGTCCATCAGCACAATATCGGGGGACAGCTCCTCTGTGAGACGGAGGGCGGAGGCCTCGTCGGCGGCGTGGCCCGCCACCTGCATATCGGGCTCCCTGTTTAAGGTGGCCTGTATCAGATAGGCAAAATCCAGATCGTCCTCCACGGTGAGGATGCGGAGAGGTCTCTGTTCAGAAAGTTCAAGCTTCATTGTTCAGCCTCTTTTCCGGAAAGATTCTTTTTCCAGGGAAGGGTCAGGAAAAAGGTGCTGCCCGTCCCGGGAGTGGATCTGACGGTGATATCGCCGCCGTGCTTTTTCAGAACCTTGCGGCAGAAGTACAGGCCGAGGCCCATGTGCTCCTCAGATCCCTTTGTACTGTAATAGGGCTCAAAGATCTTTGAAAGAGCCCCGGAGGGGATTCCCCTGCCGCTGTCCTTAACGGCGATGACCAGTTTCCCCTGCCTTGAAACGGGAAAGGCTTCGATGGTGAGCGTGCCCGCGGCGTCCATGCTTTCAACGGCGTTGTTCACCAGGTTGCTGAAAACCTCTTCCATATATTCCCTGTCACAGCTTAAGATAATTTCGCCGCTGCATTTCAGCGCCAGCGTGACGCCCGGGTACTGACGGGATACAGACGCCGTGGTGGCCTCCAGGATGTCGGAGAGCCTGCAGGGCGTTTTTTTCAACAGGATATCCTGCGAATAGTATTTCATCCGTTCCATATAATGCTTCAGGCGCTCTGCGGAATGGGTGATGATCCGGGCGTACTGCCGGTTTTCCTCAGCGCCGGAGGAGGATTCCAGGTTTCTGGCGCACCATTCGATTTTTGAGAGCTGATTTTTGAAAAAGTGCTGGGTATAGTGGGCGTTTCTGCTGATCAGAGAGCCCTCTTTATCCCAGTCGAAGGTCTCGCGGCGGAAACTGGTGCCCATGATTCCGCCCCGGAAGGCGTAACGGATAAAGTAGATGAGCAGCACCGCGATAATCAGGAAATTCCCCTGCCATGCCTTGAAATACCTGGTAAGGCCCAGGGAATGGACGATCAGCGCGCTGACAAGCCAGTACCAGAGGGGAACCAGGACCAGGACGGCCACCATGCGCTTCTGCCGGAAAGAGGCTTCCCGGCGTCCCCGGTACAGGGAGCGTATGAGGAGAACGCTCAGAAGGATCCCGTAGATTACGTTGTAGTAGGTGAGCGCCAGATAGTAGGGGCGGCTGTTTAACTGAAAGTATCTGGTCTGCCCGTAGGGAAAGAACAGTCCGAAAAGGATGCCGGGAAGAAACAGGGCGGCTTTGAGCCATGGGAAAAGGCGGGGATGCCGCCTGTCGAAATGGTCAAAATAAAGGCCGAACACCAGTGCCGGAGGCATGGAAAAATAATAAAAGAAGCCGGTCAGCGCCGAATAGACCGTCAGAGCGCCTTCCTCGGTAAAAACAGACGGAAAGGCCCGGATCAGCCAGGGAAACAGCGTGAAATAAAGGTATTCCTTAAAAACGCCCAGACTGAAGATCATGCCGCTGATAAAGCACCAGCGGTTCAGGATGTTCTGCGGATTGCCCAGCCGGATCAGAAAGAACAGGACCCAGATGGAGACGGTAAAGAGCAGAAGAAATTCGCCGGGCAGGCCTTTTTGGATTTGGTCAGGCATGATCGGCCTCCTTTTGGGAACAAACTACCACTTTATAAAAAATGTAGCATGTTGCCTGGGGAAAATCAAGAAAAACCCGCGCTTGCCGGCCCTAAAATTTTTAGGAACCGGGTCTTTGGCGAAAATGGTATGATTATAACAGAATCGGTATTATTATGCGTGCGCCGCGTCAGGCGGCGGAGAGGAGCATGCTATGGCGAGTATGGAGAAGGATTCCAGAGAGACCGGGAGCTGGCCGCCCCACCAGCTTCCCTTTCATACCATTTTAAACGGAAAGTATATGATTCAGCGGGTTCTCGGGGAGGGCGGCTTCGGCATCACCTATGAGGGATGGGATTTGAACCTGGAGCTTCGGGTGGCCATAAAGGAGTATTTTCCTTCGGGCTTTGTGACCAGGGGGAATACGGACGTGATCGCCCATACGGGAAGCGGCGAGGAGTATTACGAGAAGGGGAAGGAGAAATTCCTGAGCGAGGCGAAAATCCTGGCACGGTTTTATTTTCTTCCCGGAATCGTCGGGGTCAAGGATTTCTTCCTGGAAAATAATACGGCCTATATCGTCATGGAATTTCTGGACGGCGTCACCTTAAAGGAGTATGCCGGCAGGGCGGGCGGCCGTCTGGAGGCGGGGGAGGTTCTGGAGCTTATGCGTCCGGTGATGGCGTCCCTGGCCCAGGTACATAACTCCGGCCTGATTCACAGGGACATCAGTCCGGAAAATATCATGATCACAAAGGAGGGGCAGGTCAAGCTTCTGGATTTCGGGGCGGCGCGGGACATCTCGCCCGACGGCCAGAAAAGCCTGTCAGTCCTCTTAAAGCCGGGCTACGCGCCCGAGGAGCAGTACAGGACCCACGGAGAGCAGGGGCCCTGGACAGACGTCTACGCCCTCTGCGCCACCATGTACCGCTGCATGACGGGCCAGGCACCCCAGGAGCCTCTGGAGCGGGCCAGGAAGGACGGCCTTAAGCCGCCCTCCATGCTGGGAGCGAAATTAAAGCCGGAGCAGGATATGGCCATCATGAAGGGGCTCGCCCTTTATGCGGAGAACAGGTACCAAAGCATCCCGGAGCTTCAGGCGGCCCTTTACGGTCAGCCCGCCGGTTTTGGGCAGAAATCTGCGGCGGGCGCGGAAAGCGGCTCCGGCGCTGCTTCGGGCGGCGCCTCTGATCCCGGCGTCACAAGGCCTGTGGGCGGCGCCTCCGATCCCGGCGTCACAAGGCCCGTGAACGGAGCCTCCGGTGCGGGAGCCTCAGGACCTTCGGGCGGCGTTTCCGGTGCGGGAGCCTCAGGCCCCATGAGCGGCGTTTCCGGCGGACCATCCGGCCCCGGAGGGCCGCGTCCCGCAGGCGGGGGCGCGCCCTACAGACCTTACGGAGGAAGCTGGGAGCCGCCTAAGAAGAAAGGAAAAAAGGGACTGGTCCTGGCGCTGGTGCTTCTGATCTGCGTGCTGGCAGGCGGCGGAATCTGGCTGCTCACCAGGGAAAGCGAAACGGCCGGGGGAGACGGCTACAGAGTCCGTAACCAGATGGGAAACACCAACGGCAATGTCCACAACATGGGCCAGCTCCTTCAGGGGGAGGACGGGAGCGTATATTATGCGGATCCCTTCAACGGAGGCTTTTACCAGTGGGATGACATTGAACATACGGAGGGCATTTCCGACCGCTGGGGCGCGTTCCTGGGCGCGCAGGACGGCTGGATCTACTATCTGTCCACGATGGACGCGATGGTCTACCGGATTCAGGAGAATGATTTTGCCCGGTATTTCAGCGGCGAGGCCGTGGGCGGTGAGGATGTGGAGGGATTCCTCCTGGCTGACGACCAGATCTTCTATTTTACCAACGCAGGAGAGATCCGGCGTATGGATCCGGACGGGGAGAACGACGTCCTTCTGGTGGATAACGAATACGAGAACACAGCCCTCAATATATCCGGCGGCAATATCTATTTTCTCAGGGACGAGGGCGGAAGATACATTTACCGCGCCGATACGGACGGAAACGGCCTGGAGCAGGTGAGCGATGAGGAATGCGGCATGTTCATCGTGGAGGGGGACTGGATCTATTATTCCGGCATTGCGCGGAACGGAGCCCTCTGCCGGATTCCGGTCTCCGGCGGCGAGCCGGAGGAGCTTGGCGGTATCAAGGCGAATATCTTCAATGTATTCGAGGATCGTTATCTCTATTATACCGATGGGGAAAACGGCGGAATGGGCCGTTATGAAATCGATACGGGAGAGACGGAGACGGTGTCCGGGCTTCCCGGATTGCCCAGGGCCATTTATACAACAGAGGATCCCGACGGGATCTACTGCCTGACGGAGGGCAGCCTGTATCATGTGGCCTTTGAGCCGGGCGGGGACTATGAGATTCAGGAAGTGTCCGGTATGGTTTCGGGCGATGTGACAAAGGAAGAGACCGCCGAAGAGGAGACGACGGAGGGAGAGACCGACGGGAGCGGTTATGACGTATCCGCCTATGTCTACCAGGGACGGGAGCTGGACGGAGCCGACACAATCCTGGATCGGATCGACAGCAGCGACATGGAAAATATCCCCCTGGGCCAGATCAACGAGGCGGGCTCCACGGGCTTTGAATACCGGGTGGATTCCTACACGCCTCCGGAAGGGTCAGGAAGCGGCGGCTCCGTGACGTTAAGGGTTCCGGTATCCTACCGCTACAGCGGTCCCGGACTTCAGCTGGTGGAATCGGATTTCATCGTCATCGCCATGAACGAGGCGGAGAATGATCTGTGGCTCTGCGTGCCGGACGGAAATATGGGGGAGAGCTTCCCCATAGCGGTGCAGGATACCGATGGAGGCGTCGGCCAGCTGATCCTTGAATATCAGGTGCCGGAAGGCTATGACTATATTTTCACCCAGACCAATATCTATAACGGAAGTGTGGAGGGTCCCCTCTACCTGACGTTTCTGGAATAACTGAAAAGGAGGAAACAATATGGATATGAAACGCTGCCCCAACGGACATTACTATGATCCGTCATTGTACCAGGACTGCCCCTATTGCAGGGGCGCGTCCGCCAATGTGAACCTGGGCGTGCCGCCTCAGCCGCAGCCGGGAGCGACCATGCCCGTGCGTCCCATGGACCGGGTGACGCCGCCGCCTGCCCCCGGCCCCGCGCCTTCACCGGCGCCCGCGCCCTCCTTCGGGGACGCCCAGAAGACCGTGGCGGTAATCCAGCAAAAGACCGGGATCAATCCTGTGGTGGGCTGGATGGTCTGCGTGGACGGACTGGATAAGGGAAAGGATTTCCGCCTCCAGGACGGCAACAACTTTATCGGAAGAAGCAGGAAAATGGACATCTGCCTGGAAAGCGACGAGGCGGTCTCCAGGGAAAACCAGGGCGTCATCAGCTATGACAGCCGGCATAAGGCCTTTTACGCGGCGCCGGGAACGGGTCAGAACCTGATGTATTTAAACGGCGAGCCCCTTTTGATGATCCATGAGCTGAAGCCCTATGACAGGCTGGAGCTGGGAAGCACCACGCTGATGTTCATGCCATTATGCGGAGAGGAGTTCCAGTGGGAGAAAGAATGATCATGGCGGCGTCGGGACAGGGCGACGGCTGGATCGAGGATATCCCGAGACCGGGGACGGAGCCTGAAACGAACGGGGCTCCCAATGAAACGGAAACGGACGCGGCCCCCGGCGGGCCTGAAACGGATGCGGTTCCCGGCGATACGGAAACAGGCGCGGCCGAAACGGAAGAAACACAGACGGAGACTGCTGAGAGCGAAACGGCGGTCCCGGCTTCGGATGGAATCCCCGCCTGGGGCTGGATTGCGGGGGGAGGCCTTCTTCTCACCCTGGCGGCCGTTCTTGCGCTTGTTGTTTTCAGAAAGAAAAAACGGGCGAAGCCCGTATCCCTGCCTGAGCCGGAGCGTCCCGCGGCGCCCCCTGCCGCGGCCGCGGTCGTGCAGGTGGGAAACCTTCACCATATCGGGGCCAGGGAGGAGCAGCAGGACAGCTTTGCCATCTCCGACTGCTCCAACGGGGCGATGGTTCAGCGAAAGGGCTGCTTTGCCGTCGTGGCGGACGGAATGGGAGGCCTGACCGGAGGCGGCCAGGTGAGCGCCATTGTGACCTCGTCCATGCTGCGGGCCTTTGAGTCCTGCCCCTCCGTCGGAGAGAAACAGATACCGGAGCTCCTTCTTGGCATGGTCCAGGGGGCCAACAGGGACGTGCTCAGATTCCTGGGAAAGGCCCGGGGACAGAGCGGCTCCACAGTGACCGCGGTCTGGATACTGGGAGACCGTCTCCATTTCCTTTCGGTGGGAGACAGCCGGATCTGCCTGATCCGGGGCGGAGCTCTGACGATCCTGAACCGGGAACACGTTTACGGAACGGAGCTGGATGAGAAGGCGGCCAGGGGAGAGATTTCCCTGGAAGAAGCCAGGAGCGACCCCCAGAGGAAATCCCTCACCAGCTATATCGGAACAGATCCCTTAAAGAAGATCGACAGGAGCGTCCACGGGATGACGCTGCTTCCCGGAGACAAGGTGCTTTTAATGTCGGACGGCGTTTTCGGCACCCTGACGGAGCAGGAGATTTTAAGGGCGGCCCAGGGGGACGCTCAGGTCATGGCGGAAGGCCTTCAGGGGATGATACTCGCGAAGAGAAGGCCGGGACAGGATAATTTTACGGCTGTGATCCTTCAGTGCGGTTAAGGGGATCGGCAGCGTGAGGAGGAAAGGCTTATGAACTGTACCAGATGCGGCGCGCCCATACCGGAGGGGGCGGCAAGATGCCCCGCCTGCGGCAGCAGCGTGCGTTACGGAGGAAATACGGAATTTTTCGGGAAGGCGTCCCAGTCGAAGCTCAGGTTCTGGGACATCTTTTCCGACGTGTTCAAAAAGCACAGCAAGAAGGACGGCGAGAGCCTGTTCATGGCGGGGACCGAGGCCACGACTCCCAGGGAGGACGAGATGCTCCGCCACTGGAGAAAGCCCTGGGTGTTCGCCTACGTGGCGATCATCGGCATCGCCCTGTCCCTGGCGCTGTATTTCATGTCCGCCTATATTGCCAGCTATGCGGCCTTTATGATGGTGGGCTCCTTTGTAATGCCCATCGCGGCCCTGCTTTTTTACTGGGAGATGAACATTCCCAGAAATATCCCGCTCTATTCGGTGATCCTGATGTTTTTGGCGGGCGGCGTTCTCTCGTTTTTTATCTCCATGATCCTTTTCCAGGTGATCCCCACGGATATGGCTTCTTACGCGGCCTTCTGCGAGGAACCGGGAAAGCTTCTGGCCCTGGCCTTCTTTTTGCGGGGCTCCGATAAGAAATACGGACTCAACGGGATTCTGATCGGCGGCGCCGTGGGGGCGGGCTTCGCGGCCATGGAGTCCCTGGGCTACGCCTTCAACTACGCGGCCGCGGGAGGAGCCGAGCTGGGCACCCAGGTGGTGGTTATGAGAGGCGTTCTGGCCATCGGCGGACATGTGGCCTGGGCGGCCATTTACGGAGGCGCCCTGGCCCTGGCGAAGGGGAGGGAGCCCCTTCGGATCAAGCATTTTGGAAACGGCCTGTTTTTGGGCTGCTTCGCCTTTTCCATTGTGCTGCACTTTATATGGAACTACGGCTTCAGCCTTGTGCCCCTTCCCTTCTTCGGGGATCTGGTCTACATCCTTCTGACCATTGCGGCCTGGGCGGCGATCTTCTTTATCATGAACAAGGGAATCCGGCAGATCGTGGATATTACCAATTCCTACGGCGGGCCCATGCCCGCGCCACGGCCTGCTCCCGTCCCGGCGTATCAGCAGAGCGGGCAGCCTGCGCCTGCCGCGGCGTATCAGCAGAGCGGACAGCCTGCGCCCGGGAGGGCGGCGGGGCCTCCGGTGCTGGTGGGGATCGGAGGCGTCTACGCCGGAAAAACCATTCCCTGCGAGCCGGGCCAGATGGTCTTTGGCAGGGAGGCTTCCGTGTGCAGCCTGGTGTTCCCCTCCAACGTGCCGGGGATCAGCAGAAAGCACTGTATCCTGGAGTTTAAGAACGGGAAATTTTTCCTGACCGACTGCAACTCCACCTACGGGACGTATCTGGGAGACGGAAGACGGCTTCCGCCGGGCGTGCAGGCGCCTCTGGAGAGCGGACAGAGATTCTACATGGGAAATGAGCTTTTTGAAGTCAGGATGTGAGAGCATGAAGGCTTGGGCGGCGGGCTTTTCCTCAAGGGGGAGCAGGCCATACAATGAGGACACCATTTTTTATAAGAATACGGAGAGCGGCTTCTTAGCCGTCGCGGCCGACGGGCTGGGCGGCCACGGGGGAGGCGCCGAGGCCTCCGCCCTTGCCGTACAGGTTTTTTCGGAGGGTTTTGTGAAAAGCCCCGGTCTTACGGAGGAAAATATAAGAGGGCTTCTGGATCAGGCCAACTCTGAGATCCGAAAAAGACAGACGCCCTCCGTTAAGATGAGGACCACCTTTGTGGCCTTTCTGTGCGACGGCGAGAGCTGGGCCAGCGTCCACGTGGGAGATTCCCGCCTTTACTGGTTTCTTGACGGGACTTTGAAATCGCGGACCCTGGATCACAGCGTATCCCAGATGGCGGCTCTGGCGGGGGAGATCAGAGAGGAACAGATCCGGTTCCACGAGGACAGGAACAAGGTGCTGCGGGCCCTGGGCGGGACGGAGCAGGTGAAGCCGGATATCTCCATAGAAAAAGGCCCCGCAGGGCCTTCGGCGTTTCTTTTATGTACGGACGGCTTCTGGGAGCACGTCTGGGAGACGGAGATGGAGGCGGATCTGGCGAAATCCGATTCTCCGGCCAGGTGGCTGTCCTATATGGCGGCCAGGATCGGAAAACGGATGACGGGCCAGAACGACAATCTTTCCGCCGTGGCCGTGTTCATTCAAGAATGACGGTAAAGGGGCCGTCGTTGATCAGGGACACCTCCATGTGGGCCCCGAATACGCCGTGCTCCACCACGGGGACATATTCCCGGCATTTTTCCATGAAATATTCATACAGCTCTTCGGCCAGGCCCGGATCCGCCGCATTGGAGAAGCCGGGCCTGTTTCCTTTCCGGCAGTCGGCGTAAAGGGTGAACTGGGAGACCACCAGAAGGGAGCCGCCCACATCCAGAAGGGAGCGGTTGATTTTATCGTTTTCGTCGGGAAAGATCCGAAGGCCCGCAAGCTTTTTCGCGATCCGGTCGGCGTCCGCCCTGGTATCGTCTTTTCCGACGCCAAGGAGCACAAGATAGCCCCGGCCGATCCGGCCGGTGATCTGCCCCTCCACGGTGACGGAGGCGCCGGAGACTCTCTGAATTACTGCTTTCATAAGATTTTTCCTTTCCTGGTGCGGGCTTGTCCGCTACCGTCTTCGGCGCGCAAGAAACCCGATTACAAGGAGCACGGCGGCCCAGAACACGATCCCCCGCAGGGAGAACAGCAGATGGAAAACCGCGCGGAACATAAGGGACAAGACAAAGAAGATCAAAAACAGGATGAGCAGAAGGACGCCCGCCGCGGCCCAGCCGCTTACGCGGAAGGTCCGGCGGCTCTTTTTTTGCGGCTCATTTTCCCGCTCCTCACCGGAGAAAAAGCGTCTGCTTTCCGCACGTCCGCCTGCACCGGAGGCCTTCGACGCGTCGATGATGGTTTTTGCGATCAGCCGGGGGTCTCCCAGTTCTTCCAGGATATCCTGCTCCCTACGGCCTTTTTTCATCTCGTCGGAAAAGTAGGACCGGTAATAACGGAGATTTTCGATCACCTCGTCGGAGGGGATCTGTCCGCTCAGCGCGTCCCGCAGAGCTTCTAAAAATTCTGACTGCGTCATGAAAGTTCCTTTCTGAAATCTTTAATATCATAAGAATCTCATATTTCCCCCGGGAAATCAAGCGGGAACCTCAAAAATTTTCGTGAAAAGTATAAAAAAAGAAAATCCATGGGATAATAAGGGCGTAACCTAAATTGATGTCAGGAGGGATACTGGAATGACAGATTCAAAGAACAGTTCAAAGAACACATCCAAGAACACATCCAGGAACAAAGCTCAGAACGGGACGCAAAACAGCGCCCAGGACAGCAGAAACGCCGCGCGCAGAAGCGGCGCGCAGGAAAGCTCCAAAAACCGCTCCGAGGACTGCGGCCATTAGGAGACAGGATGCCCTTCCGGCATCCTTACATAACAGTGGCAAAACGAAAAAAACCGCATATTCTGGAAATGGGATGGAAAATCATAAGACAGGTGAAACGATATGAAAGGATTGGAAACCATCTCCTTCCGGGAGCTTGAACGGTATAAAAAAAGAAAGGACTGCGTCATCATCGACCTGCGAAGCCGCGGGCTTTACGAGGAGGGCCATGTGGAGGGAGCCTGGAATATCCCCTATTCCCATCTTGACCAGGCCCTTTCCATGCTGCCCGCAAAAAAGCTTCTGCTTCTCTACTGCGAGCACGGCGGCACAGCCATGGCGGCGGGCCGGAGGCTGGCGGAGAAGGGCTACCGGGTGAAGGCCGCGGTGGGCGGATTTGAGCATTGACAGGAAAAGGGGCAGGACTTAAAATGGTACTATGATTTTGGCCGAAGGGCCATGCAAGGAGTACCTGATGAGGACATTTGAACTGATCGCCCCCTGCCATTTCGGGCTGGAGGCCGTTTTGAAAAAAGAGATTCTGGATCTGGGCTATGAGATCAGCCGGGTGGAGGATGGCCGCGTGACCTTCATCGGCGACGCCGAGGCGGTCTGCCGGGCAAATATCGGCCTTCGCACCGCCGAGCGGGTGCTGCTCAAGGTGGGGAGCTTTCAGGCTCTGACCTTTGAGGAGCTGTTCGACGGGACGAAGGCCCTGCCCTGGGAGGATTACATTCCAAAGGACGGGCGCTTTTGGGTCACAAAGGCCACGTCCATCAAAAGCAGGCTTTTCAGCCCCTCCGATATCCAGTCCCTGGTGAAGAAGGCCATTGTGGACAGGCTTAGGGATATCTACCATGTCCAGTGGTTTGAGGAAAGCGGGCAGGCCTATCCCATCCGCATTTTTTTAATGAAGGATCTGGTGACGGTCACGCTGGATACCAGCGGTGATTCCCTTCATAAGAGGGGCTACAGAAAGCTTTCCGGGAAGGCGCCCATCACAGAGACCTTGGCCGCGGCGCTGATTCTTCTGACGCCCTGGAGGGGCGACAGGATCCTGGTGGATCCCTTTTGCGGCAGCGGAACCTTTCCCATTGAGGCGGCCATGATGGCGGCGGGGATTGCCCCGGGCCTTCACAGGGATTTTGTTTCCCGGGGCTGGAGCGGGCTCATTCCGGCGGCGGAATGGGAATACGCTTACGAGGAGGCCAGGGAGGCGGTGCGCCCCGACGTGGAAACGGATATCCAGGGCTACGACATCGACGGCGGGATCATCCGATGCGCCAGGGAAAACGCGAAGCTGGCCGGGGTGGATCATCTGATCCATTTTCAGCAGAGGGACGTGGCGGCCCTGAGCCATCCGAAAAAATACGGCTTCATCATCACGAACCCGCCCTACGGGGAGCGCCTTGAGGATAAGGAAAGCCTTCCCGCCCTTTACCGGACCATGGGGCAGCAGTTCGCGAAGCTGGACTGCTGGTCCGAATATGTGATCACCGCTTACGAGGAGGCGGAGACCTATATCGGCCGCAGGGCGGATAAAAACAGAAAAATCTACAACGGGATGATGAAGACCTATTTCTATCAGTTCCTGGGTCCGAAGCCGCCGAGGCGGGAACGGTCCGGAAGTTGAGGGACATCCCGGCGGCAGGGGAAGGGAGACAGGCGGCAGCCTGCGGAAAGGATAAAATACATGAAGGACCATAAGATCATATTTGCCACGTCAAACGAGGGAAAGATGCGGGAGGTGAGGATGATCCTCTCCGATCTGGGAATGGAGATCCTCTCCACAAAGGAGGCGGGTATCAGCGCCGATATTGTGGAGGACGGAAAGACCTTTGAGGAGAACGCCTGCATCAAGGCCTCCGCCATCCAGAAGCTGGCCGGGGGAATCGTCCTGGCCGATGATTCCGGGCTGGAGGTGGACTATCTGGGCGGAGCCCCCGGTATTTATTCGGCCCGGTACATGGGAGAGGATACGTCCTACGACATCAAAAACCGGGATATTATCGACAGGCTGGCCGACGCGAAGGGGAAGGAGCGGAGCGCCCGGTTTGTATGCGCCATTGCGGCGGCCCTTCCGGACGGCGAGGTTCTCACCACCAGAGGCGTCATCGAGGGCGAGATCGGATACGAGATCGCCGGGGAGGGCGGCTTCGGGTACGACCCGATTTTTTATCTTCCTGAGCGGGGCCTTACCACAGCCCAGCTTTCCGCCGAGGAAAAGAACGAGATCAGCCACAGGGGCAGGGCTCTGCGGAAAATGAAGGAGCTTCTGCGGGAAAGGCTGGGGATTTGCCGATGAAGATCCTGATTGTAAGCGATACCCACAGGCAGAACGGGAACCTGTGCAAGGTGCTGGCAAAGGTGGGGAAAATGGACAGGCTGATCCACCTGGGAGATTCCGAGGGCAGCGAGGATTATATCCGGGAGATCGCAGGCTGCCCGGTGGAGATCGTGGCGGGCAACAACGACTTTTTCTCGCGGCTTCCCAAGGAGAAGGAGATCATGCTGGGCGGCTACAGGACCCTTCTGACCCATGGCCACTATTACCGGGTTTCCTTTACCACGGAGCTCCTTAAGGAGGACGCCAGGGTGCGGGGCTTCCAGATCGCCATGTTCGGCCACACCCATAAGCCTCTGGTGGACCGGTCGGGGCCGGTGACGCTAATCAATCCGGGAAGCATCTCCTATCCCAGGCAGGACGGAAGAAGGCCTTCCTATATTTTAATGGAGATCGACAGGGAGGGGGAGGCTCACTATACCGTCAATTATCTCTGATACCGGACACATGAAAAAGTTTCAGGGCACAGCGAAATAGTAGTTGACAAGACGGGGGCGCTGGGATATAATATTCCTTGCGTCAAGGCGGTCAGTGCGGTATGCGGGTGTAGTTCAATGGTAGAACACTAGCCTTCCAAGCTAGATACGTGGGTTCGATTCCCATCACCCGCTTTTCCTGTGTCTGTAGCTCAGCTGGATAGAGCAACGGCCTTCTAAGCCGTGGGTCCAGGGTTCGAATCCCTGCAGGCACGTTATCTGCCGGGGTTCGGGGCAGAGAGGAAAATTGAATATGGTGGGTATAGCGTAGTTGGTTAACGCGTCAGATTGTGGCTCTGAAGACCCAGGGTTCGAGTCCCTGTACCCACCCTTTGTATGGCTGAGTGCCTGGTACATCGTTTTGGGAATGATGGGCTATCGCCAAGCGGTAAGGCACAGGACTTTGACTCCTGCACTCGCTGGTTCGAATCCAGCTAGCCCAGTGCAGATACAGCTCCTTCAAGAAGGCTGTACAGATTGGATTTCAGATTGAGGGCCATTAGCTCAGGTGGCAGAGCACTTGACTTTTAATCAAGTTGTCCGGGGTTCGAGCCCCCGATGGCTCACGAGGCGTTTCAGGCCGTGGGCGGATCCCAGAGGGCCGCGCCGTGGCTTTTTGTGGCTGGTGTGGGCCGGAATAGATGTCCG
>CALWAW010000093.1 GCA_944375845.1 uncultured Lachnospiraceae bacterium | reverse complement strand
TATTCCTCGATAGCTCAATGGTAGAGCACTCGGCTGTTAACCGAGTTGTTGTAGGTTCGAGCCCTACTCGGGGAGCTTTATCAGAACAGAAAGGCTCCACGGAGTTCAAAATCAAATACGGCTCCATGGTCAAGCGGTTAAGACACCGCCCTTTCACGGCGGTAACAGGGGTTCAAATCCCCTTGGAGTCACTCAATTCAATATGGCGACATAGCCAAGTGGTAAGGCAAAGGTCTGCAACACCTCTATCGCCGGTTCAAATCCGGCTGTCGCCTCGCAAAGGCCCGGGAAAGTTCCCGGGCTTTATTTTTTTCGGCGTCCTGTGCAGGACGCTTTTTTGCGCTGCGATGACATGGCTCCGGACAGCCATCGCTCTATGATTTAAAATCCGACGCCGTCGTTGACAGCGGGGCGGAGGCGTGATATAGTTGAGATAAGTTTCATATAATAAAAATAAGTTTCATAATACAGAACAAAAGGGGCAAAAAGAAGGCTGCCGCGCCGTGGAGCCGGATCAATCATTGGGCCGCAGCTTCACGGGAACGGGCAGCGCGTTTTTACAGGGCCTGATAGCCCAGCTCTTCGGAGAGGCGTTTCTTTGCATCCAGAAGAAGGGCGATATTATGCTTTAACACCGTGTTGGTGACCCGGGATACAGGGGCGGTGATGCTGACCGCGTACTGGGACTGGCCGCTGAAATCCCGCAGGGCGGCCCCCACGGAGAAAAGCCCCAGCTCCGCCTCCTGGCGGTCGCAGGCGTATCCCAGTCTGCGGACCTTGCGGATCTCCTTCATGAACAACTCGGGGGATGTGATGGTATGGGGGGTTTTCTGGGTCACGCCCAGGGAGGGCCAGAGGGCGAGGATCTGTTCATCGCTCATGGCGGCCAGAAGGGCCTTTCCGGTGGCGCAGCAGTACAGATCGTTGAATATGCCGATCCTGGAGTACATCTGATAGGAGTGATCGTAGGATTCCACCTTGTCCAGATACAGAATACGGGTGCCCTCCAGCTTCACCAGATGGACGGTCTCATGGCACTTCGCGCAGAGCTCCTTCAAAAGCGGATGAAGCCGTTTGATCAGCCTGTTTTTCGTGTAGCAGGCGCTGGAGAGGGCCAGGATCTTGTAGGTGAGCTGGTACTGACTGGTTTCCGAATCCTGCTCTGCGTAGCCTAAGCAGATTAAAGACCTCAGCAGCCGGTGGACGGTGCTTTTGTGGAGCCCGGTCCTGACAGAGAGCTCCGTTAGGCTCATGGATTCTTCCTGGGCCAGAGTTTCCAGAACATGGAAGAGACGTTCTGCGGATTGTATCGGATTATCAGACATAAAAGGCTCCTTTCTGTTTGCTATGACAAGGTGATTATAAATGATTTTAAATAGAAGTTCAAGGAATTAAGGACAAAGGAGGCAGAAAAGATGTATGAGGAGGTTATAAAAAGGATCGGTGCCCTCAGGCTGATTCCCGTGGTAAAGCTGGAACGGGAGGAGGACGCGGTCCCTCTGGCGGAGGCTCTTTGCAGGGGAGGCCTTCCGGCCGCGGAGATCACGTTCCGCACAGACGCGGCGGCGGGAGCCATCCGCAGAATCGCCGGGGCCTGCCCCGGCATGCTGGTGGGAGCGGGGACTGTATTGAGCTGCGCCCAGGCAGAGGAGGCGCTGGAGGCGGGAGCGCAGTTTCTGGTGTCTCCCGGCACGTCGGGAAGGCTTCTGGATTTCGCCTCAAAGCGGCGCGTCCCCATTTTCCCGGGGGCATGCACGCCCTCAGAGATCATGGAGGCCATGGAATACGGCTGCGAGATCGTAAAGTTTTTCCCCGCGGTTCCTTACGGAGGCGTAAAGACCATCAAAGCCCTCTCGGCGCCCTTTTCGCAGATCCGCTTCATGCCCACCGGAGGCGTCAGCGAGGAAAACCTGAAGGAATTCCTGGCTCTTCCGCAGGTGATCGCCTGCGGGGGAAGCTGGATGGTAAAGGAAAGCCTGATCCGGGAAAGGCGCTTTGACGAGATCGAAGACCTTGCCAGGCGGGCGGCGGAGCTGGCGAAGGAGGAAGGCTGATGCTTGTTTTGGCAATGGAGTCCAGCACAAGCTCCGCGAAGGCGCTCCTCTACGACCCGGAAAAGGGCGTTCTGGATTCGGAGCGCAGGCTTTACGGGCCTGAGCTGGAGCAGGGCGGCAGATCGGACGGAGAGGGCGTTTACCGGCTGACTCTGGAGACTGCCGCCAGGCTTTTGGAGCGAAACGGCCGCAGAAAAGGCGAGATCGCGGCCATCGGCCTTTGCGGAACCTGGCACAGCCTCATGGTCTGCGACGGGTCCATGGCTCCGGCAGCGCCGGTCTTTTCCTGGAACTTTCCCGGAACGGCGCCCTTCTGCGAGGAGATCAGAAGAGACGAGGCCCTTACGGACAGGATCTACCGCGAGACGGGCTGTATGCCCCACGGGACCTATCCGCGGCACGCGCTGGCTTATCTGAGAAGCCGCGGCATGGAGCTTGGCGATAAAAAGCTTGTAACCCAGGGCGGATATAATTTTTACAGAATGACCGGCCGGTTTCTGGAGACGGCCTGCACCCAGAGCGGCACGGGGCTCATTGATCTGAGGACCCGGGACTATGGGGCCTTTATCCTGGATTACCTCGGTATAGAGCGCGGACAGCTGGGAGAGCTGGTCTCTTACAGGGACGTCTGCCCGCTGGGAAGGGAGGCCGCCGGGCTTCTGGGGCTTTCCGCCGGGATTCCCGTGGTGCCCGCCCATGCCGACGGGGCCCTCAATCAGATCGGGAACTACGCGGGCCGAAAGGGGATCATGACCATGTCGGTGGGAACCAGCGGAGCGGTCCGCGTCTGCGCGGACAGGCCTGTGCTTCCGGAAAAGCGGCAGCTATGGTGTTACTGCGGCGCGGAGGGCTGGATCAGCGGGGCGGCAGTGGCCGGAGCCTGCAACTGTGTGGACTGGTTTATGAAAAAGGCGCTGGGAGGAAGGTTCCGTTACGGCGAGCTGGAGGCGGAGCCGGAGGACGTGCCGGTATTTCTTCCCTTTCTTTACGGGGAGCGGTGTCCCGGCTGGCGGGATTCCAGACGGGGCGGTTTTTATGAGGTCTCCTCAGAGCACAGCGCGTCGGACTGCTATCTGGCCCTCCAGATGGGGATCCTGTTTAACCTGTATCAGTGCTATGAGTGCCTGAGCCGGGAATGCGGGGAGCCGGAGGCAGTGATTCTGTCGGGCGGGATCTTGAATTCCCCCTCCTGGACGCAGATGGCGGCGGATATTTTCGGCAGGGAGCTTCTGACGGCAGACTGCTCCAACGCCTCGTCCATGGGGGCCGCGGTGCTGGCCATGCACGCGGCGGGTTGCCTTGAGGATATCAACGGATTCCGGGAGGACTTTGACCGCGCCGTCCCGGTCCGCTGCCGCAGCGAGCGCAGGCCCTATTATCAGAAGCAGTATGAGCGGTATCTGAAAGCGTATGGAGGATATGAAAAATGAAGATATTGGTGACGCCCACATCTCTGGGACCGGAGAGCGGGCTTGAGGCCATGAAAAGGCTGCGGGAATTTGCTGACGAGATCGTGTATAATGAAAAGGGAAGGCCCCTGACAGAGGAGCAGCTCATAAAAGCCCTGGAGGGCTGCGACGGGTATCTTGCGGGACTGGATCAGGTGAGCGGGCGCGTTCTCAGGGAGGCGAAGGGGCTTAAGGCGGTCTCCCGCTACGGGGCGGGCTGCGACAGGGTGGATCTTGAAACTGCCAGGGAGCTGGGGATCCCCGTGGCGAACACGCCGGGGGCCAACGCCGAGGCGGTGGGGGAGCTGGCCTTCGCCATGATGCTGGCCCTGGCCAGGGAGCTGCCCCGCCTTGACGCCAGCACGAAGAAGGGCGGCTGGCTCCGGTCCATGGGAACGGAGCTTTCCGGAAAGACCCTGGGGATTGTGGGACTGGGAGCCATCGGCCGGGTGGTGGCCAGGTGCGCCTCAGGCTTTCAGATGAGGGTCATCGCCTACGATCCCTTTATCAACGCGGACTACTGCCGGGAGCATGGGATTGAGGCCCTTTCATTTGAGGAGCTGATCTCGCAGGCGGATTTTATTTCTCTTCATCTTCCCCTCACAGAGGAGACCAGGCATCTGGTGGACCGCAGGGCCTTTGAGCAGATGAAGGACGGCGTGATCCTCATCAACGCCTCAAGGGGAGGAATCGTGGACGAAAAAGCGGCCCGGGCCGCCCTGGATACGGGAAGGCTCGGCGGTCTGGGACTGGACGCCTTCGAGGAGGAGCCTCCGGCCGGATCGCCCCTGTTCGATTGCGAAAACGTCATCGCCACTCCCCATACGGGAGCCCACACCAGGGAGGCCGCCGGGAAGATGGCGCAGATGGCCGTGGAAAATCTGATACAGATGCTGACGGGGGAGGCCTGCCCGCATCTGGTGCGATAGGGGGAAGGATATGGAAATTTTTCTTAAAGCCGAACGGGACGAAGGGCTTTCCAACGAAGAGCTGGAGGCGGCGGTGGAGCGGACCCTTAAGGAGGCCGGGGGGCCTTTGAGGAGGGTGCTCATCATTCCTCCGGATTTTACCAGGTTTCATTCCAACGGAGGCTTTCTCACAAACCGCTGTTATCATATCCTCGAAAAAACGGGCTGCCGGACAGACATTCTTCCGGCCCTGGGGACCCACGCGGCCATGAGCCGGGAGCAGTTTTCGGCCATGTACGGCGATATTCCATACGAGCGCATGATCGTCCACGACTGGCGCAGGGACGTGGAATATCTGGGCGACGTGCCGGCCGATTACATGGAGGAGATCACCGAGGGGATCTGGACGGAGCCTGTGCGCGCCGAGATCAACAGAAGAGTGCTGGATCCCGGCTATGACCTGATTCTTTCCGTGGGTCAGGTGGTGCCCCACGAGATCGTGGGAATGGCGAACCACGCCAAAAACCTTTTCGTGGGCGTGGGCGGGAGCGATATGATCAACCAGTCCCACATGGTGGGCGCGGTCTACGGCATGGAGCGCATCATGGGAAAGGACCGGACGCCGGTGAGGAAAATCTTCGACTATGCCCTGGAGCGGTTCCTGGGCGGAAGGCCCATCGTGTTCATGCTGACAGTGACCACGGCGCCCGGAGGCAGGATCCGCACCCACGGGCTGTTCATCGGGGATACGAGAAGGACCCTGGAGGAGGCGGCTGCCCTCTCGCAGGAAAAAAATATCCGCTTTCTTGACCGCGGAATCAGAAAATGCGTGGTCTATCTGGATCCGTCGGAGTTCCACAGCACATGGCTGGGCAATAAAGCGGTCTACAGGACCAGGATGGCCATTGAGGATGGCGGCGAGCTTCTGATCCTGGGGCCGGGCGTGTCCCGGTTCGGGGAGGACGATCTTTGCGACAGGCTGATCCGCAGATACGGCTACTGCGGACGGAAGCGGATACTGGAGCTTTACCGGAAGGAGCGGGCGCTTAAGGAGAATATGGGAACGGCGGCCCATCTCATCCACGGCTCCAGCGACGGAAGGTTCCGGATTACATACGGAGTGTCGGCCATATCGGAGGAGGAAATGCGAAGCGTCGGCTTCGGAGCGGTGCCCTTTGAGAAGGCGGCCGCCGCCTATCCGCCGGAGCGGCTTAAAGACGGATGGAACAGATGCCCGGACGGAGAGGAGATCTTTTATATCTCGAATCCCGCCCTGGGACTTTGGATCGACAGAAACCGGTTTGAAGGCCGGTAAAGGGAAAGGAGAAGGAGCATGGGGAAAAAGGCAATAATCACAGGAGGAAGCCGGGGAATCGGAAAGGGAATCGCCCTGGCGCTGGCGGCAGAGGGGTACGACGTGGCCATCACCTACGCCTCGAAAAAAGAGGCGGCAGAGGCAGTGGCAGAGGAGATCAGAAAAAAGTACGGAAGAGAGGCGTACTGCTTCCAGGCGTCCCTTGAGATACCGGGCCGGGGCCATGAGGTTTTCATGCAGGCGGTGGAGGCCCTCGGCGGGCTGGATCTGATGGTCAACAACGCGGGACTGACCATCTGCGAGAGTATCCAGAATATCACGGAGGAGAAGCTGGATCATCTTCTGAATCTGGATTTCAGGACCTTTGTGGTGATGATGCGGGATGCCTCCCGGTATATGATCGATTACGGAATCAGGGGGAGCATCATCAATATCACCTCCTCCCGGGGCGAGAGGGCTTATCCGGAGTGCGGCGTTTACTGCGGGCTCAAGGCGGGGCTGATTCACGCCGTGAGGGCCTTTGCCCTGGACGTATCTGCCTATGGGATACGGATCAACAACGTGGCGCCCGGCGCCACCAGGATCCGCACCAAGGCCGAGATGGCGGCCATGGAGACCGGGGACGCCAGCGACTACTTCTGGCGTAAGGAGTACGAGGACAAGACAAAGGAGATCACGTCGGATTTCTGGGACGAGCTGGGCGGCCTGATTCCACTGGGCCGGGCGGGGACGCCGGAGGACGTGGCCAACGCGGTGGTATTCCTCGCCTCTGAGAAGGCGTCTTATATCACAGGCGTCACCCTGCGGGTGGACGGCGGACTGATCCTTCCCGGCATGCCCGAGGGCTTCGCGGGACAGGGGACCGCGGCAAGCGGCGGCTGGGGAAGGCCTGAGCCGGAAAAAAGGGAGGGCTGACCATGGTCTATCCGTTTTTGACCGGCTCCTACGCTTCTCCCGGCGAGGAGGGGATCTGCCTGTTCCGGCTGGATACGGAGCGGGGAAGCCTGGAAAAAGTCTGGGCCCAGGACGGAATCGAAAATCCCTCCTGGATCCTGTATGACAGGGAGAGAGCGGTCCTTTACGCCGTAAGCGAGACGACGCCGGAGGGGGCCGTATGCTCCTTCCGGCTGAAGGAGGACGGCCTTGCGCTCTTATCCCGGGTGAAGAGCGGCGGCGCGGATCCCTGTCATCTGAGCCTGGCGGCGGAGGGCAGATACCTGCTGGCGGCCAATTATACGGGCGGCTCCCTCGGTGTGTTCGCTCCCGACGAGGCAGGCGTCCTTAAGGGGCGGGCCGCCCTGGCAGTGCATCACGGGAGCGGGCCGAATCGGGCGCGTCAGGAAAAGGCCCATGTGCATTTTTCCCAGGAGCGGGACGGGCTCATTTATGTGACGGATCTGGGAATGGACCGGGTGTTCTGCTACCGGCCGGAGCCCGCAGAAGGAACGCTTTCGCAGGCGAAAAACCCCCTTGCGCTCCCGCCGGGCTCCGGGCCCAGGCATCTGGCCTTCCGGGGGGAGCATCTCTATGTGCTCTGCGAGCTTTCCGGCGAGGTGTCGGTCTTTCGCAGGTCGGGAGAGGGCTTCGGGCTTATTCAGCGGCTCTCCATGCTTCCGGAGGGCTTTTCAGGGAGCAATATCGCCTCGGCGGTCCGGATTTCCGGAGAGTTTCTCCTTACGGGGAACAGAGGCCACGACAGCGTGGCCTTGAGCCGGATCCGGGAGGACGGGACGCTAACGCTTCTGGAGATCGTCCCCTGCGGCGGCAGGACGCCCAGGGATCTGGCGGTAATGGGAGACTGGGTGGCCGTGGCGAATCAGGACTCCGATCAGATCAGCTTCCTTTCTCTTGACCGGAAAAAGGGAAGGCTTTCTGACACGGGAATCAGAGTCCGGCTCCCGAAGCCCTCCTGCATCTGCCCTGTATAAAAATACCTCTTGCATGATACTATATATTGTGGTATGCTATTAAAGCACCGCCAAAATATGGTGGTGGTATCAAGCGAGAGGAGAAGAAGTATGACCATTGAGGAGTGGCTGGGAAAGGATAACCAGCTTGGGGTGGATATCTGGCAGAGAAAGTACTGCTACGAAAACGAAGATTTCGATCACTGGATCGAGAGGATCAGCGGGGGAAACCAGGACATCGCGCGGCTGATCCGGGAAAAGAAGTTCCTGTTCGGGGGAAGGATCCTCTCCAACAGGGGCCTGGAATATGTGGGGAGAAAGATCACCCTCTCCAACTGTTATGTGATCGAGCCGCCGAAGGACGAGATCGAGAGCATTTTCGACTGCGCCAGAAAGCTGGCCAGGACCTACAGCTACGGCGGAGGCTGCGGAATCGATATTTCGGGCTTAAGCCCCAGGGGCGCCCATATCAACAACGCCGCCAAGGAGACTACGGGGGCAGTGTCCTTCATGGATCTGTATTCCCTCGTGACGGACCTGATCGGGCAGAACGGCCGCCGGGGGGCCTTAATGATCTCCCTGGACTGCTTCCATCCCGATATTGAGGCCTTTATCGATCTTAAGACGGATCTTACCAAGGTGACAAAGGCCAATATTTCCGTCCGCGTCTATGACGATTTCATGGAGGCGGTCAAGGAGAACAAGCCCTATCACCTTCACTATACCAGAAAGGCCACCGGCGAGACCATTGAGCGCTGGGTCAGCGCGCGGGATATTTTCCGCAAGATCGCCGAGACCAACTGGGATTATGCCGAGCCGGGCGCCCTGTTCTGGGACAGGATCAGGAACTGGAACCTTTTAAGCAATACAAAGGAGTTTGAGTACGCGGGCGTAAACCCCTGCGCCGAGGAACCTCTTCCCGCCGGCGGAAGCTGTCTTCTGGGCAGCATGAACCTGTCTGAGTTCGTACAGAATCCCTTCACGCCCGAGGCGTCCTTTGATTTTGACGAATTCAAGCAGTGCGTGGCCATCTGCGTGCGCGCCATGAACGAGGTGCTGGACGAAGGACTGAGCCTTCATCCGCTGGAGGAGCAGAGGGAGAGCGTAAAGAACTGGCGTCAGATCGGCCTGGGAATCATGGGCCTGGCGGATATGCTCTTAAAGCTGGGCATCACCTACGGCGAGGACGAGGCCGTGGAGCTTTGCGACAGGATCGGCTTTGCCATGGCGGATACGGCCATCGCGGCTTCCGCCGGTCTGGCGAAGGAAAGCGGAGCCTTCCCCAAGTGTAATACGGAGGAGATCATGGAGACCCCCTTCTTCCTCCACAACACTTCGGAGCCCACCAGGGAGCTGGTGAAAAAATACGGGCTCAGGAACTCCCAGCTTCTGACCATCGCCCCCACGGGGACCCTGTCCACCATGCTGGGGATCTCCGGAGGCATCGAGCCCATTTACGCCATTTATTACGAGAGAAAGACGGAATCCCTCCACGGGAAGGACGTCTACTATAAGGTCTACACGAAGATCGTCGAGGATTACATGAAGGATCATAAGCTGACGGACGACACCCAGCTTCCTTCCTGCTTTGTGACGGCCATGACCCTGGATTACCGTTCCAGGATTCACATGCAGGCCATCTGGCAGACCCATATTGACGCCTCCATCAGCTCCACGGTCAACGTGCCGAAGCAGTTTACAGTGGAGGAGACCGAGTCTCTTTACGAATATGCCTATGAGAAGGGCCTTAAGGGCATCACCATCTTCCGGGACGGCTGCAAGCGGGCCGGAATCCTCACGGTGGAGGAGCCCAAGAAGGAAAAGAGCGCCACGGCCGGAGAGGGCCTTGAGCGGGGCGAGATCATCCTGGTCAACGACGATGTGATCGGAAAAAAGAGAAAACTGGTCACGGGCTGCGGAAGCCTGCACTGCATCGCCCTGTTCGACCCGTACACGGGAGCGCTTCTGGAAACCTACTTAAGCAAGGGCTCCACAGGCGGCTGCAACAACTTTATGATCGGCCTCTCCAGAATGATCTCCATCAGCGCGAGGGGCGGGATCGATATCTATACCATTATCGATCAGCTGAATTCCACCGGCTCCTGTCCTTCTTATACGGTCCGCAGGGCCACCCAGAAGGATACCAGCAAGGGCTCCTGCTGTCCCATGGCGGTGGGGAACGCCCTCCTCGATATGTATAACGAGGTGCAGGAGGAGCTGGCAAACCAGGGAAAGGCCTCCAACCATGTGCCGCCCAAGGCGCCGAAGCCCCAGGCGGTAAAGAGCACGGACCAGAAGCTCCGCTGCCCGGAATGCGGGGAGCCTCTGGTGTTTGAGGGAGGCTGCAACATCTGCAAAAGCTGCGGCTGGAGCAAATGCTTTTAATCCATAAGAAATCAAAAGGGCCGTCCGGCGAAAACCGGACGGCCTTTTATCGTGCAGGCGGAGCCTGTCAGTTGCTTTCCCTGTGGAGCGCCCGGCGAACCGCCTTGACGGCCTCCATGATGGGGATGATGATGAGGGCAAGGCCCATGGCGACGGCATATTCCATCAGAGAGATATGGGTGAAGCCGAAGGCATTGCTCAAGAACGGAATGTAGATCACTCCGGTGGTCAGCAGGAACGAAAGGATCATGGCGCCCCAGAGGAACTTGTTGTGGCCCTTGATCTGGAAGATGGAGTACTTTCTGGACCTCATGTTGAAGGAATGGAAAATCTCCACCATGGACAGAGTCAGGAAGGCCATGGTCATGCCGTCGGGGCTGGGAGCGATCTCAAAACGGCCGGACTCGATAAAGTGGCCGATAAAATACGCCGAAACGGTGAGGAGGGCGATCACAAGGCCCTGAAGGGCAACGTCCAGGCCCATGCCTCCGGCGAAGATCCCGTCGTCCGCCCTGCGGGGAGGGCGCTTCATAATGTCAGCCTCCTCCTGCTCCATGCCCAGGGCAAGGGCGGGGAAGCAGTCGGTAATCAGGTTGATCCACAGAAGATGCACCGGCTTTAAGATCGTAAAGCCAAGGATCGTGGATATGAAGATGGCCAGCACCTCGGCCAGGTTGGAGGACAAAAGGAACTGGATGGCCTTCCGGATGTTGTCGTAGATCCTGCGGCCCTCGCCCACGGCGGAGACGATGGTGGCAAAGTTGTCGTCGGCCAGCACCATGTCGGCCACATTCTTTGTGACGTCGGTGCCGGTGATGCCCATACCCACGCCGATGTCGGCGCTCTTGATGGAGGGGGCGTCATTGACGCCGTCTCCGGTCATGGCCGTGATGCAGCCCTTCGCCTTCCAGGCCTTTACGATGCGGACCTTATGCTCCGGCTGCACCCTCGCGTACACGGAATAGTGCTCCACGTTCCGGAACAGCTCCTCGTCGCTCATCTCGTTGAGCTGGGAGCCGGTCACGGCCTCGTCGCCCTCCCGGAGGATCCCCAGCTGTCTTGCGATGGCCGTGGCGGTATCCTTGTGGTCGCCGGTGATCATAACGGGGCGGATGCCCGCCTGGCGGCATTCCTCGATGGCCGCCTTGACCTCGGGACGGATGGGGTCGATCATGCCGGAAAGGCCCAGGAAGCAGAGCTCCGTCTCCAGGTAAGCGGCCTCATAGCTTTCCGGCTTCTGATCCCACAGGCGCATGGCGCCGCTTAAGACGCGGAGGGCCTGGTCGGCCATGGCCTTGTTGGCTTCAAGGATCTCGTTTCTTAAGGCATCGGTGAGGGGAACAGCCCTTTCGCCGTCCCACAGGGAGGTGCAGCGCTTTAAGACCTCGTCGGGAGCGCCCTTGGTAAACTGGATGACAGAGCCGTCCGCCTTTTTGTGGACGGTGGACATCATCTTGCGCATGGAGTCAAAGGGCGCCTCGCCGATTCTGGGGTATTCCTTTTTCAGGCTGTCCTTCGGAAGGCCCTGGGCGGCGGAGTCGTTTACCAGCGCGCATTCCGTGGGCTCGCCCACGGCGTCGCCGCCGTTATCCTGCTCCGCGTCGGAGCAGAGAGCCATGGCGGTCACAAGGAGGGTTAAATCCTTACAGGAATGATCCACCACCGTCATCTTGTTCTGGGTGAGGGTGCCGGTCTTATCGGAGCAGATGATCTGGGTGCAGCCCAGGGTTTCCACGGCGGTCAGCTTTCTGATGACCGCGTTCCGCCTGGACATTCTGGTGACGCCCATGGAAAGGACGATGGTGACCACGGCGGCCAGGCCCTCGGGGATGGCGGCCACGGCCAGGCTGACGGCGATCATAAAGGTATCCAGGACGGTCTCGCCCGAGATGTTGGGGTAAGCCCGGAACAGATCCAGCGCGAAGATCACCAGGCAGATGCCGATCACCAGGACGCTTAAGATCTTACTGAGCTGGTTTAACTTCCTCTGGAGAGGGGTGGCGTCGTCCTTGGCGTCGATGAGGGCATCGGCGATCTTTCCCATTTCCGTGTTCATGCCGGTTCCGGTGAGAACGGCGCGGCCTCTGCCATACACCACGGTGCTTCCCATGTAGACCATGTTTTTGCGGTCGCCTAAGGGAACGTCCTTTTCCGCGCCCAGGGTAAGAGGGCGGTCCGTTTTTTCCACGGGGACGGATTCGCCGGTGAGGGCGGATTCCTCCACCTTCATGCTGGCGCATTCAATGATCCTGGCGTCGGCGGGAACAGCGTCTCCCGCTTCAAGGATTATAATGTCGCCGGGGACCAGCTCCTCGCTCCTGACAGTGGTGATATGGCCGTCGCGGATCACCTTCGAGGTGGCGGCGGCGATCTCCTGGAGGGCGGCGATGGCCTTCTCCGCCTTGTTCTCCTGGACCACGCCCAGAACCGCGTTGATGATGACCACGGCCAGGATGATGATCACATCGGCGAAGGATTCGCCGGAATAGAGGGCCGTGATACCGGAAACGGCCGCGGCGGCGATCAGGATGATGATCATCGGATCGGCCAGCTCCTTTAAGAACCGGGCCAGAAGGCTGACCTTTTTTGCCTCCTTCAGTTTATTGGGGCCGGACTGCGCGAGACGCCGTCCCGCCTCCTGGGAGGAAAGGCCCTCCGCCCCGGTCTGAAGCTCCGAGAGGACTTCAGAACATTCTGTCAGATATGGTTTCATATAGACCTCCTTAAAAAAATAAGACCCATCTGTTACACCGATCATAACAGACAAGTCTCGTCATTTAGTATAAAGCCAGGGATATGATCCAGTGGTGTTGGCTTTATCACGCGGGCGCGCTGACTACTCCCTTTTCTATCGTGTGCTCACTATATCACAAATTTACGGGTTCCGCAAGGCCGCCCCGGAAAATTTTAGAAGTTTTAAAGGAATTTTAATACAAAACAGGGAACAATACTTTTATAATGGAAGCATAGAAGGGATGTGAGCCTATGCTGAGAGAACAGCTGGCAGTGCTGGAGCTTTTGAAAAATCTGATCCGCGGAAAGACGGAGGGGATCAGCCGCGTTACTTATACTCCCCAGAAGCCTTCCTTTTATGAGGGCCGCCGGGAGAGCAGCCATTTTCCCAGGGCAGTGCCGGAGGCGGAGGGCGTATCCTCCCGCCTTCTGGCGGACTTTATCCGGGAGGCGGCAGGTGACAGGCGCACGGATCTTCATCACGTGATGGTGCTGCGCCACGGAAGGGTGATCGCGGAGGCCTCCATAGCGCCCTATCAAAAGGACGTGTGGCACGCTTCTTATTCCATGTGCAAAAGCGTGGTGGGAATGGCCGTAGGGATGCTGATCGACGAAGGGAAGCTCCGACTTGAGGATAAGGTCCTTAAGCTTCTGGAGAGCCGGTCCCTTCTGGCGGGGCTCCGTCAGAAGAATCTGACAGTGGAGCAGCTCCTTACCATGAGCACAGGCGTCGCCTTCAACGAGCTGGGGATCGTCTCGGGGGACGACTGGGTATCCGGTTATCTTCAGTCTCCGGCGAAGGGCGCCCCGGGGGAGAAGTTCGAGTACAACAGCATGAATACCTATATCCTCTCGGCGGTGGTCACAAAGGTGACGGGAGAGACCCTGACGGAATATCTGCGTCCCAGGCTCTGGGAACCCCTGGGGATCCGAAACGTATTCTGGGAAGCCTGCCCCAAGGGGATCACAAAGGGCGGCTGGGGCCTTTTCATCACCACGGAGGACGCCGCCAAGCTGGGCCAGCTCTATCTTCAGAAGGGCGTGTGGAACGGGAAGCGGCTCCTTTCAGAGGAGTGGGTGAGGGCGGCCACCGAAAAGCACATAGAAACCCCTGAGTCCATGGGGCCTTACGGGTACGGTTATCAGGTGTGGATGGGAGGAAGGCCGGGAAGCTATACCTTCAACGGGATGCTGGGGCAGAATGTGGTGGTCTATCCGGATCTGGACATGGTGATTGCCCTGAACGCAGGAAGCGACGAGCTGTTTCAGAATTGTATCCTTTTAAATATCGTAAAAAAATACTTTGAGGAAGGCAGTCCGGCGGCGGATACGGCCCTGCCCGCCGATCCGGCAGGCCGAAGGGCCCTTCTGGATCTGGAGCGGGCGCTTTCTGTGAGGCCGGTCTGGGGAGGAGAAGTCTCCCGGGAGCATGGCGGCTGGCCGGTCAGGGGCGAGAAGCGGTGTAGACGGAAAAATCGGATCCTCGAAGAGGAGCGCATGAAGCGCTTCCTGGACGGAAGGGTGTATCTGCTCTCTGACTGCCACGTGGGCCTGGCACCCCTGGTGCTCCAGGTGTTTCACAATAACTATACGGAAGGGATCCGCCGCGCCGCCTTTTATTATGAAAGGGGACGGTTTTACCTGGCCCTGGAGGAGGGGGAGACCCTTCACAGGATCCAGGTGGGCTTCGGCCGGGCGGCCGTATCAGAGGTGCTTTTGCGGGGAGAGCCGTATCTTCTGGGAACCACAGGGGAATTTACCCGGGACGAGGACGGCAGAACGGTTTTAAAAGTGGATATGGCTTTTTTGGAGGAGGCGGTCCGAAGAAGGCTCAAATGCGTGTTTGATGAGAAGGGGGAGACCATTGAAATGCGATGGGACGAGCTTCCCGGAAGCAGGATGATCACGGAGGGCCTGGGAGCCCTTCTGGGCGATTCCCTGCGCCCCGGGATCATGGAGGCCCTTAAGGAGTGGACCGGAGCGGATCTGCCGGCGATCCTGGTGGAGCGGACGGTCCGCCCCGTGGCCGCCGGCGTCCTGGCCCGGGATGATTCATAGGTAGGCCCGCAGAGTCTCTTCCATGCTCTCCTCCAGCCGGATGATGTTCCGGGCCAGGTCCTTCGCCTGTTTTCCGGCGTCTTTGTACTGGTTCAGGTATTTGCTGATGGATTTGATCCCCATGCCGCAGCCGTCTGTGAGCATGGAGGCGATCTTTTTGTCGGAGTCGTCCAGCATCAGCTTTACGGCGGTCATCATCCGGGCGGACATTTTTTCCATGGAGCCCAGAAGGCCGGGCTCCTCGCCCCCGCTGTTCAAGAGGCGGTGAAGCTGATCGCCGAAGCTTACGTGGGCGTCCCGGTACTTTTCAAGGCTCTTTCTGAATTCGCCGTCATGGACGGAGGGAAGAAGCTGGTTTAAGTTGTCCACGGCCATTTTTGTGCCGGATTCACATTCCTTTAATAGTTTAACGCTGTCCTGGTTCATGGTCTGTTCCATCCTTTCTGTGAGTATGGACTTAGTATGCGGAAAAACCGCGGAAATATCCGCAGGGGGTTGACAGGAGGGGGGATCCTCTTTATAATAAAAACGATAGTGATTATCGTTTTTATTTGGAGGTACCGCCATGAAAGCAATGAAGTACAGCAGACAGCGGGAAAGCATCAAGGAATTTCTGGAGGGAAGGACCGATCATCCCACGGCGGATATGATCTATATGAACATCCGTAAGCTTTATCCCAATATCAGCCTGGGAACGGTGTACCGCAACCTCTCCCTTCTGGTATCCATCGGGGAGATCAGCAAGATCGCGGGAACGGACGGGGCGGAGCGCTTCGACCCCAACACAAAGCCCCATTATCACTTTGTATGCAGGGAATGCGGCTGCGTGCAGGATATTTCCCTGGAGCCGGTAAAGGCCCTGGACGGGCTGGCGGCCGAAGGCTTCGACGGTTCCATAGAAGGACACACCACGCTGTTTTACGGAACCTGCTCAGAATGTAAGAAAAAACTGCTTGACAAACCCATAGCGCTGTAGTATATTATCAATAACAGTAATCATTACTGTTTTTGAAACACAGAACAAGCAACCATATCTATAAAAGAAAAGGAGAATGTGAAATGAAGAAATTTGTATGCGACGTCTGCGGTTATGTATGGGAAGGCGAGACTCCCCCTGAAAAATGTCCTCAGTGCGGCGCTCCCGCCAGCAAGTTCACGGAGCAGAAGGGCGAGATGACCTGGGCTGCCGAGCACGTGGTAGGCGTGGCTCAGGGCGTCAGCGAGGATATCCTTGAGGATTTAAGGGCAAACTTCAACGGCGAGTGCTCTGAGGTCGGCATGTACCTGGCAATGGCAAGGGTCGCCCACAGGGAGGGCTATCCCGAGATCGGCCTGTACTGGGAGAAGGCAGCCTACGAAGAGGCTGAGCATGCCGCCAAGTTCGCCGAGCTTCTGGGCGAGGTGGTTACCGACAGCACCAAGAAGAACCTGGAGATGAGAGTGGCCGCTGAGAACGGCGCCACCGCAGGCAAGTTCGACCTGGCCAAGAGGGCCAAGGCGGCGAACCTGGATGCGATCCATGACACCGTGCACGAGATGGCAAGGGACGAGGCCCGTCACGGAAAAGCGTTCGCAGGCCTGTTAAAGAGGTACTTCGGAGAATAATCCATATAAGGCACAATGGCGCGCCGCGATACTTGCGGCGCGTTTTTTGTTGTGTTAAGATACAGAAAGGAATCATGAAGGGAGGCGGGTATATGGCTATAAGGCTCATCGCCCTTGATCTGGACGGCACGGCGCTCAGAGGGCATAAGGAAATGTCGGATTATACCGGCGCGGCCGTGCGAAGCGCCCTTGACGCCGGGATCCTTACGGTGCCCGCCACGGGCCGGTCTTACCGGGATATGCCCCGGGAGGTCAGGGCCCTTCCCGTCCCCTGGTTCATCACCTCCAACGGCGCGAATATCATAGACGGAAAAACAAAGGAGCAGATTTACTCGGACCTGATCCCCTGGGAAAGGGCGGTGGAGCTTCTGCGGATCCTGGAGGACTTCGAGGTGCAGCCCTCCGTGCATATTGCGGGGGCCAGCGTCAACTTAAGGACTGCCGACCCCAGGGTGGCGGCCCGCTACGGGAACACGGATTACTTTACCCGCCGCAGCACGGATAATCTGGCGGATTACGTAAAGGAGCGAAGGCAGGGGGCGGAAAAGATATTCGCCATTTTCTTCAATGAAGAAACAGGGCGGGCCCTCAGAGAGCGGCTCTCCCTTGTGGAGGGCGTCACGGTGACGGCGTCGGGCCGCGATAACATCGAGATCAACAGCGCCACGGCCACGAAGGGCCGCGCCCTGAAATTTCTGCAGGACAGGCTGGGTATCGCGAGGGAGGAGACGGCGGCCGTCGGCGACAGCAGAAATGATCTTTCCATGCTGAAGGCGGCGGGACTTCCCATCGCCATGGGGAACGCAGAGCCGGTCTTGAAGGCCATATCGGCCCGTGTGTGCGAGGGCTGCAACGACGACGGGGCGGCCCGCTCCATCCTAAGGGTCCTGCGGGGAGAATGGGGACCCGGGGAGAAAATTTCGGAAAAAGGTTGACATCCGGCCAAAAGGGAAGTATTATGTATAACGACATTTGTCTTTCTGGAAAAGACATAGAGGAGGATGATAATTATGAAAAAAAAGTGTTTCAGCGTACTGCTGGCTATGGTTCTGGCAGTGACGGCGCTGGCCGGCTGCGGCGGCTCCAAGGACAGCGGGGAGACCAGCAAGGCTGTGGAGAACACCTCTGAGGCTGCCGAGGGCGGCGAAGAGACCACAGGCGGCGAGGGCGCCTTCAAGATCGGCGGCATCGGCCCTGTGACAGGCGACACCGCAATTTACGGCCTGGCCGTACAGAACGGCATGACCATCGCCATTGACGAGATCAACGCGGCGGGCGGCATCAACGGCTATCAGATTGAGATGAAGTTCGAGGACGACCAGTCTGATCCCGAGCTTTCCATCAACGCTTACAACACCCTGAAGGACTGGGGTATGCAGATGCTTCTGGGAACGGTGACCTCCGGCGCCTGCGAGGCGGTCGTGGCAGAGACCTACGAGGACAATATGTACCAGATCACTCCCTCCGGCACCTCCGTGGCCGCGATCCAGTACGAGAACGCGTTCAGAATGTGCTTCTCTGATCCGGCTCAGGGCGCTGAGTCCGCAAAATACATCAAGAACAACAACCTGGGAACAAAGGTGGCTGTGATCTACGACAGCAGCGATACCTACTCCAGCGGAATCTATCAGGCCTTCGCGCAGGAAGCGCAGACCCAGGGCCTGGAGATCGTGGCGGCAGAGTCCTTCACCGCTGACACCAACACGGATTTCTCCGTACAGGTTCAGAAGGCAAAGGACGCGGGCGCTGACCTGGTGTTCCTTCCCATCTATTATCAGGAGGCTTCCCTGATCCTGGCAAAGGCCAATGAGATCGGCTATGCTCCCCAGTTCTTCGGCTGCGACGGCATGGACGGCCTTCTGACCCTGGAGAACTTCGACGTATCCCTGGCCGAGGGCCTGATGTTAATGACTCCCTTCTCCGCTGACGCAGAGGATGAGCTGACACAGAACTTCGTTGCCAAGTACCAGGAGGATTACGGCGAGATCCCCAACCAGTTCGCGGCAGACGCTTATGATGCGGCTTACGTAATCAAGGCTGCGGCCGAGCAGGCAAAGATCACTCCCGATATGGACGCTTCCGCCATCTGCGACGCCCTCAAGACGGCCATGACCGAGATCAGCTACACCGGTCTCACAGGCCATGACATCACCTGGGGCGAGGACGGCGAGCCCACGAAGGAGCCCATCGTAGTAAAGATCACGGACGGCGCTTACGAGTTTATGTAATCAAATGATATAAGAACGCAGGAAGGGTGAGGGTGTCCCGGCGAAATGAGGGGCACCCCCTTCTTTCATTTCTGAAAACGCGGAGGAGAGAGAATGAGTTTCTTATCCTATTTAATCAACGGAATCAGCCTGGGAAGCGTATACGCGATCATAGCTCTGGGATACACCATGGTATACGGCATTGCGAGGATGTTGAACTTCGCCCACGGCGACATCATCATGGTGGGCGGGTACGCGGCGTTCTTCGCCATGGTAAACGGCGGACTGCCTCCCATCCTCAGCGTACTGATCGCCATGGCGGTGTGCACGGTCCTGGGACTTGTGATCGAGAGGATCGCCTATAAGCCCCTGCGCATGGCACCCTCCCTGGCAGTTCTGATCACAGCCATCGGCGTAAGCTATTTTCTTCAGAACCTGGCGCTGCTTTTATTCGGCGCCAATACAAAGACCTTCCAGAGCGTGGTGACCCTTCCCGCGCTGTCCCTGGCGGGAGGAAAGCTTCAGATTTCCGCCACCACCATTGTGACTGTGGCGGCCTGTATCGTCATCGTGGCGGCCCTGAGCCTCTTCATCAATAAGACCAGGATCGGCCAGGCCATGCTGGCGGTATCGGAGGACCGGGGCGCCGCCCAGCTCATGGGCATCAATGTGAACAGCACCATCGCCACCACCTTCGCCATCGGCTCCGCCCTGGCGGCTGTGGCGGGCGTGCTCTTATGCTCGGCCTACCCGTCCTTAAACCCCTATACAGGCTCCATGCCCGGCATCAAGGCCTTTACGGCCGCCGTGTTCGGCGGCATCGGCTCCATTCCCGGGGCCATGGTGGGCGGCCTGCTTCTGGGCGTGATCGAGATCCTGGGAAGGGCCTACGTATCCTCTCAGCTCTCCGACGCCATTGTGTTCGCGGTGCTGATCGTGATCCTGCTGGTGAAGCCTACCGGGATCTTCGGACATAAGATCCAGGAAAAGGTATAAGGAGGGGCGAAGATGAAACGGATGCAGAAAACAACAAGAAGCAATTTTATCACCTACGGCATCGTGATCGTCGGGGCCGTCCTTCTTCAGTCCCTGGATTCGGCCGGTAAGCTTTCCAGCCTGTTCAGCGGCCTGCTGGTGCCCCTTTGCACCTACATGATCCTGGCGGTATCCCTGAATCTGGTGGTGGGAATCCTGGGAGAGCTCTCCTTAGGCCACGCCGGTTTCATGTGCGTCGGCGCCTTTGCCAGCGCCTTCTTCTCTAAGGTGACGCAGGGGACCATGCCCGACGGCCTCAGGTTCTTCCTGGCGCTTCTGATCGGGGCGGCGGTGGCGGGCCTCTTTGGCATATTGATCGGGATCCCGGTGCTCCGGCTCCGGGGCGACTATCTGGCCATCGTGACCCTGGCCTTCGGCGAGATCATCAAGAACGTGGTCAACGTGTTCTTTATCGGGCGTGACGTAAATGGCTTCCACGTATCCATGAAGGACGCGATTTCCCTGAATATGGACGCGGCCAGCGGCGAGATCATCGTAAACGGCCCCCAGGGCATCAACGGGATGCCCAGGGATTCAACCTTCCTTGTGGGGGCGGTTCTTCTTCTGGTGGTGCTGATCATCGTGCTGAATCTGACCAATTCCCGTTCGGGCCGGGCCATTATGTCCATCCGCGACGACAGGATCGCGGCGGAATCCATCGGGATCAACATCACGAAATACAAGCTGATGGCCTTCGCCATCTCGGCGGCCATGGCCGGCGCGGCGGGCGTGCTCTACTCCCATAACCTGGCGACCCTGGCGGCCACCTCCAAGAACTTCGGCTACAATATGTCCATCACGATCCTGGTGTTCGTGGTGTTAGGCGGCATCGGAAGCATCCGCGGCTCCATGATCGCGGCCTTTGTGCTGACGCTGCTTCCGGAGCTTTTAAGAAGCATTTCCGATTACAGGATGCTGATCTACGCGGTGATTTTGATCGCGGTGATGATCTTCAACTGGAGCCGCGGCGGCCGAACCATCAAGGAGCTTACGTCTGTAAAGCTGCGGGGGATCGCGAGGAAAAAGCCCCGTGGAAAGGAGGCCAGGTGACATGGCATTACTGGAAGTGAAAAACCTGAGTATTTCCTTCGGCGGCCTCCGGGCAGTGAGCGCCTTCGACGTGACCATTGAAAAGGGGCAGCTCTACGGCCTCATCGGGCCCAACGGAGCGGGAAAGACCACGGTGTTCAACCTTCTCACCGGCGTGTATAAGCCCGACGAGGGCATCATCCGCCTGGACGGGGAGGATATTACAAGAAAAAAATCCATTGAGATCAACAAGGCGGGCATTGCCAGGACGTTCCAGAATATCCGCCTGTTCAAAGAGCTGTCCGTGCTGGACAACGTAAAATCAGGCCTTCATAACCATTACAGGTATTCGACCCTGTCGGGCATCCTCCGTCTGCCCTCTTATTTTAAGGTGGAAAAGCAGATGAACGAGAAGGCCATGGAGATCTTAAAGGTATTCGACCTGGACGGCGAGGCGGACTTTAAGGCCTCGAACCTTCCCTACGGAAAACAGAGAAAGCTGGAGATCGCCAGAGCCCTGGCCACGGAGCCGAAGCTTCTGCTTTTAGACGAGCCCGCGGCCGGCATGAACCCCAACGAGACGGCGGAGTTAATGGAGACCATCAAGTTTGTGCGGGATCAGTTCCAGATGACGATCCTTCTGATCGAGCATGATATGAAGCTGGTCAGCGGGATCTGCGAGGAGCTTACGGTCTTAAACTTCGGCGAGATCCTCTCTCAGGGGGAGACAAAAACAGTGCTGAACGACCCGAAGGTGGTCGCGGCGTATCTGGGCGAATAGGAGGGGAGCAGGACATGGCATTGCTTGAAGTAAAGGATTTACAGGTATATTATGGCATGATTCAGGCTCTGAAGGGCATATCCTTTAATGTGGACAAGGGCGAGATCATCGCCCTGATCGGCGCAAACGGAGCCGGAAAGACCACGACCCTCCAGGCGGTCACGGGGCTTCTGCCCAAGAAGGCGGGGACTGTGACCTTAAACGGGACGGACATCACAAAGCTTCCGCCCCACAAGATCGTGAAGATGGGAATGGCCCACGTGCCCGAGGGGCGCCGGGTATTCGCACGCCTCACGGTGTACCAGAACCTGAACATGGGCGCTTACACGAAGCGGGACAAGGACGCCTTTTCAAAGAACCTGGAAATGGTCTATGAGAAGTTCCCCCGCCTGAAGGAGCGGCGCAACCAGCTGGCGGGAACTCTCTCCGGCGGCGAGCAGCAGATGTTAGCCATGGGCAGGGCGCTGATGTCGCAGCCCGGCATCCTTCTGATGGATGAGCCCTCCATGGGGCTTTCCCCCATCTATGTAAACGAGATTTTCCAGATCATCGAGGAGGTCAGCGCCTCCGGCACAACGGTGCTTTTGGTAGAGCAGAACGCGAAGAAGGCCCTCTCCATCGCCGACAGGGCATACGTGCTGGAGACCGGGAACGTGGTGCTGGAGGGCAAGGCGTCCGATCTTCTGAACGACGAGTCCATCAAGAAAGCGTATTTAGGCGAATAGGAGGCGTTCTCATGGAAAAAGTGGTCATTACCATCGCGCGGCAGTACGGAAGCGGAGGAAAAACAGTGGGGCGCATGCTGGCGGAGGATATGGGGATCCCCTTTTACGACAGGGAGATCCTGGAAAAGGCCTCTGAGGACAGCGGCGTTCACGTGCGGCTTTTCGGGGCCGCCGATGAGAAGCTGAAAAAATCGGCGAAGCTTCTGGGAAGCCGGGTCTACAGCGGCGAGGTGCTGGAGCCGGAGGATAAGGAGTTCGTATCCAACGACAACCTGTTCAACCTGACGGCCAGGACCATCAAGCGGCTGGCGGATACAGAGTCCTGCGTGATCATCGGCCGCTGCGCGGATTTTATCCTGAAGGATTATCCCAATGTGGCCAGCGTGTTTGTCCATGCCTCCAGGGAATTCTGCCTGGCGCGGGCCATGGAGCGGAACAGCATGTCCGAAAAGGAAATGAAGCGGTTCATTGAGCGGACAGATAAGTACAGAGGCGATTTTTACAAATACTACACCGGCCATGAATGGCAGGACCTGAGAAACTACGATCTTTGCTTGAACAGCGGAAAGCTGGGCTTTGAAAAGACGGTGGAGGAGATCAAGGCGTATCTTAAGGTCCGGTTCTCATAAGCTTATGGGGAGGCGCGAAAAGCGCCTCCTTTTTTGTTTCTTATTTAGGCTTTTTTTAGTTTCATTTAATAGAAAAATCCGTGACAGCCGCCGGGAAGTGGGGTATGATAAAGGTAACAGCAACGGAGGTAAATGCGATGCCTGCTTTTGTGGAGCTTAAGGATGTGGAAAAGGTGTACCGGATGGGCGAGGTGGAGATCCATGCGGTGAACGACATGAGCTTTTCCATTGAAAAAGGAGAGTTCGTCGTGATCGTGGGCCCCAGCGGCGCCGGAAAAACGACGGTCCTCAATATTCTGGGCGGCATGGATAAGGCCACCGGCGGAAAGGTGCTGGTGGACGGGGTGGACGTCACCTCCTTCGACAGGCGGCAGATGACGCGGTACAGAAGGGAGGACATCGGCTTCGTATTCCAGTTCTATAACCTGGTGCAGAACCTGACGGCCCTGGAGAACGTGGAGCTGGCCCTTCAGATCTGCAAGGATCATCTGGACGCCGAGGAGATCCTGGAGGAGGTGGGTCTGGGAGACCGGATGGATAATTTCCCCTCCCAGCTTTCCGGCGGCGAGCAGCAGCGGGTCTCCATCGCCAGGGCCCTGGCAAAGAACCCGAAGCTTCTTCTCTGCGACGAGCCCACCGGCGCACTGGATTATCAGACGGGAAAAGCAATCCTGAAGCTTTTGCAGGATACCTGTAGGGAACGGAAAATGACGGTGATCGTGATCACCCACAACTCGGCCCTGATGCCCATGGCGGACCGGGTGATCCGCATCAAGAACGGACAGGTATCCAGGATCATGCTCAATGAAAGGCCGGTGCCGGTGGAGCAGATCGAGTGGTAAAAGCAGTCGGGCAGAGGCATATATATGAAAAAAGCGCAGCGAAAAGATTTTTTCAGGGAGATCAGAAAAAGCCTGAACCGCTGGCTGTCCATCCTGGCCATCGTGGCGCTGGGGGTGGCGTTCTTTTCCGGTATCCGCTCATCGGAGCCGGATATGCGCCTTTCCGTGGATAAAATGGCCGACGAGGCCAATTTCATGGATATCCGCGTCCTGTCCACCATGGGACTTACGGAGGACGATCTGGACAGCATCCGGCAGGTGCAGGGGATCACGGCGGCGGAAGGAGAGTACTCTGCCGACGTCCTCTCCATACGGGGAGACACGTCGCTGGTGCTCCATGTCCAGTCCCTGACAGAGGAGGTCAACCAGATCACGGTCACAGAGGGCCGTCTGCCCCAGGAGCCGGGAGAGTGCCTGATCGACAGCCAGCTTCTGATAACCGGAGACTATGAGATCGGCGATCAGATCACGGTGGAGTCCGGAACGGAGGATCCCCTTTCTGATACCCTCGCGAGGGATACCTACACCATCACCGGCGTGGGGATCAGTCCCTATCATCTGAATTTTGACCGGGGCACGTCTGCCATTGGAAACGGCAGCGTGGACGGTTTTCTTGTGGTGCTCCCGGAGGAGTTTAATCTTGAGGTCTATACCCAGATCTACGCGGCGGCCGACGGCCTGGATCCGTATATCACGGCGGGCGGCGCCTATCAGGATGCGGCCGATGAGGTCCGGGAGGCCGTGGAGGAGATCGCCGACGGGCGGTGCGAGGCGAGACTTGACGAGATTAAGGGCGAGGCCCTGGAGGAGATCGACGAGGGCCAGCGGGAGCTTGACGAAGAGCGGGAAAAGGCCGAGGCAGAGCTTTCTGACGCCTGGCAGCAGATTCTGGACGGCGAGGCCGAGCTTTCTGACGGAGCGGAGCAGATTGCGGAGAACGAACAGCTCCTTGCGGATTCGGAGCGGGAAATCGAAGAAAATGAGCAGACCCTTGCCGACGGGAAAGCGCAGCTGGAGGAGGGGGAAAGGGCCCTTGCCGACGGAAAAGCGCAGCTGGAGGCGAGCGAGGAGCAGCTGGCCTCTGCCCAGGCTGAGATCGCGGAAAACGAAGGCCTTCTGGCTTCCGGAAGGGAGCAGCTTGAGGCCGGGAGGAGCCAGCTTGAGGAAACCAGGCAGCTTCTCGAGGAAACCAGAAAACAGGTGTCGGCCGGTCAGGCGGCCTATGACGAGAACGCAAAGACGCTGGAGGAGCAGTCTGCCCTGACGGCCGCGGGCCGCGAGGCCCTTGAGGCCGCAAAGACGGAGCTTGCCGGCAGGAAGGAGCAGCTTGAGGCCCTGCGCCTGACCCTTGAGGAAATGGGAATCGACCCGGAGACGGTGCCGGAGTATACAGAAGGAAGAACGGCCCTCGAAGCCTATGAGCAGCAGCTTCTGGCGCAGGAGGAGGAGCTTTCTGCGGCGGAAGCGCTGCTGGCCCAGGGAAAGGAGGCGCTCTCTGCGGCGGCCGCGGAGCTTGAGACCGGCTACGGGGCCATCGCCCGGATGGAAGCGGGAATCAGTGAGGGCGAGGCGGAGCTTTCCGCCAGAGAGGAAGAGCTTTCCGCCGGGGAGTCGGAGCTTGCCGCCGCAAAAGCGCAGGTGGAGGCCGGGCTGGCGGAGCTTTCCGCCGGAAAGCAGGAGCTTGCCCGAAGGGAGGAAGAGCTTTCCGCCGGTTTAAAGGAGATCGAAGAGGGCGAGGCGGCCCTTGCCGACGCCAGGGTGCAGCTTGCCGACGGAAAAGTCCAGCTGGAGGAGGCGAAGGCGGAGCTTGCCGACGGCGAGGCAGAGCTTGCCGACGCGAAGGCGGAATACGAGGAGGGAAGGGCAGAAGCAGAGGCGGAGCTTGCCGACGCCCAGGCCGAGATCGACGAGGCCAGGGCCGAGGTGGATGAGCTTGAGCTTCCCCAGTGGCATGTGCTGGACCGGACCTCCGTGCAGTCTTACGTGGAGTATGACGGCGACGCCGATAAGATCCACGCCATCGGCCAGGTGTTTCCGGTGGTGTTTTTCCTGGTGGCGGCCCTGGTGAGCCTGACCACCATGACCAGAATGGTGGAGGAAAAGCGCACAGAGATCGGCACCATGAAGGCGCTGGGCTACGGCACCCTCTCCATCGCGGCGAAATACATCGGCTACGCCCTTTCAGCCACCTTTATCGGGAGCGTTCTGGGCTTTCTCATCGGAGAAAAGGCCATTCCGTGGGTGATCATCACCACCTATAAGATCCTGTACGTGAACCTGACGGCCGTTGAGATCCCCTACAACTGGGGCTACGCCTTCTGGGCCACGGGCATTTCCATCCTGTGTACGGTGGGAGCGGCCCTGGCGGCCTGCTATAAGGTGACACTCTCCCAGCCGGCCCAGCTGATGCGGCCCCTGGCCCCCATGAAGGGGAAGAAGATCCTTCTGGAGCGGGTCCGCTTTATCTGGAAGCGTTTAAGCTTCAGCCGCAAGTCAACCCTCAGGAACCTGTTCCGCTATAAAAAGCGGCTGTTTATGACGGTGTTCGGCATCGGCGCCTGCATGGCCCTTCTGCTGGTGGGCTTCGGCCTCCGGGATTCCATCTATGTGGTGGCCGACAAGCAGTACAGCGAGCTGTGGCTTTACGAGGCCATGGCCTCCCTGGACGAGGGCGCGGATGAGGACGGGCTTAAGGAGCTTAAGGAGACCCTTGAGGAGGACGACAGGATCGACGAAAGCCTGAGCGCCCACACGACCTCCATGGACGGCCAGGCGAACGGCGTCACAAAAGAGGTGAACGTTCTGGTGCCGGAGGATATGGAGACCTTTGGGGATATGTTCATCCTCCGGAGCAGAGGGAACGGGAAAACCTATACGCTGGACGATTCGGGGGCCGTCATCACCGAGAAGCTGGCACGGATGCTTGGTCTCTCCGAGGGGGACGAGATCGTCCTCAAGGAGGGGGACGGGGAAGGCGTGTCCGTTCCGGTGGCCCATATCGCAGAAAATTACGTGTATCATTACGTTTACATTTCGCCCGCCCTTTACAGGCAGGCCTTCGGGGAGGAACCGGAATACAACGCGGAATACCTGAGGCTTTCCGAGGGGACCGATGAGAAGGCGGTGGCGGAGACCCTTCTGGGCATAGACGCCGTCACTGGCATCACCCTGGTATCAGATATGAACCAGACCATCATGGATATGCTGGGAAGCCTGGACATGGTGGTGTGGGTGCTGATCGTCTCCGCGGGGCTTCTGGCCTTCGTGGTGCTTTACAACCTGAACAACATCAATATCACCGAGCGGAAGCGGGAGCTGGCCACCATCAAGCTCCTGGGCTTTTACGACATCGAGCTGGCGGTCTATGTATACCGGGAGAACGTGCTTCTGACGCTCATCGGGATCCTGGCGGGGATCCTTATGGGCAACGTGCTCCACCGGTTCGTGATTGAGACGGTGGAGGTGGACATGATTATGTTCGGCCGGTCCATCCATTTCATCAGCTATCTCTACGGGATCGGGCTGACGCTTCTGTTCGCGGTATTCGTCAACGTGACCATGTTCTACAAGCTGCGCCGCATCGATATGGTGGAATCCCTTAAGAGCGTCGAGTAAACGCCATTTTACATAAATTTTACATAAACATGGTTTTGTTTTTACGCAGAATTTGCATAATGGAAAATGGTATGTTTTGTTAGGACGATATAAGGGAGAACAATATGACGCTGGATGATGTGCGGCTGCTGTTTGAGTTTATCGGCGGCCTGGGAATGTTTCTCTATGGAATGAACGTGATGGCGGACGGCCTTCAGAAAATGGCCGGAGGCCGCATGAAGCGGATGCTGGGGCAGATCACCGACAACAGGCTCTTAGGAGTCCTACTGGGGGCCGTGATCACAGCCATCATCCAGAGCAGCTCCGCCACCACGGTCATGGTGGTGGGCTTTGTGAACGCCGGGATCCTGACGTTAAGCCAGGCGGTGGGCGTGATCATGGGCGCGAACATCGGCACCACCATCACCGCGTGGCTGGTGTCCATGAGCGAATGGGGCGAGGTCTTAAAGCCGGAATTTTTCGCGCCGGTGCTCATCGGAATCGGCGCCTTCCTGCTTCTGTTCGCGAAGAAGGAGAGGAAAAAAGAAGCGGGCGTCATTCTGGCGGGCTTCGGTATCCTGTTCATCGGCTTAAGCTTCATGTCCGGGGCCATCACCCCCTATAAGGACGCCCCCATCTTCGGGCAGATCTTCACGGTGCTGGGCAGCAATCCCATTTTTGGCATCCTGGCGGGCGTGATCGTCACCGGAATCATCCAGAGCTCCTCGGCCTCCGTGGGTATCCTTCAGACCCTGGCCATGAACGGGGTCGTCACCTGGAACTCCGCCATCTACATCACCCTGGGCCAGAACATCGGAACCTGCGTGACGGCCATGATCGCCAGCGCCGGCGCCCACAGGACGGCGAAGCGTGCGGCGGCCATCCACTTGAGCTTCAACGTGATCGGCGCGGTGCTTTTCGGCATCGTGATGTTTATCGTGTTTTCCATAAACGGGCAATGGGCGGCCTCCACCATCACCAGTACCCAGATCTCCATTTTCCACACGGTGTTCAACGTGGTGAACACTATAGTCCTGTTCCCCTTCGCCAATAAGCTGGTGGCCCTTTCGGGAAAGCTTGTGCGGGAGAAAAAAGAGGAGAAGGAGACCCTGGAGGAGGAGATCCGCTCCCACCTGGATACCAGGCTTCTGGAAAATCCCTCCTTTGCCATTGAGACGGCCAAGCGCGAGGTGATCCGCATGGGCGAGCTGGCCCTCTCCAATGTAAAGCTGGGGCGGACCGCCGTTCTCGAGAACGATCCAGAGGCGGTAAAAAAAGTTTTTTCCAATGAAAAGACCATCGATTTTATGGAGACCGCGCTGACGGAATATCTGGTGAAGGTCAGCAGCCTTTCCCTGATGGAACGGCAGTCGGAGCAGGTGAAGAACCTGCTTTATACCGTCAATGACTTTGAGCGGATCGGCGATCACGCGGAAAATATCGCTGAGCTGGCCCAGACCAAGATCCAGGGCGACATCCGCTTTTCTCCCATGGGGAGAGAGGATCTGGAGGAGATTTTCGCCTGCGCCCTGGGCTCCGTGGAGAACGCGGTGGAGGCCCGGAGAAGCGAGACGGCCGAGGCCATCCGGCAGGTGGTAAAATACGAGGATCAGGTGGACAGCCTCGAGGAGGATCTGCGGGACAAGCACATCGCACGTCTTGCGAACAACGAGTGCCGCGCCTCTCACGGCGTGATCTTTCTGGATATCATCGGAAACCTGGAGCGTGTTTCCGACCACGCCCTGAATGTGGCGGGCTATGTAAAGGATGAAATGTAATGGAAGAGCTGACTTATAAGACCTTAAAGGGCGACCCCGAAATCTGCGCTTATATCCGGCAGGGCGACGCGGTGCTGGGAGCGCTGGGATTTACGGAGCATTCGGAAAAGCACGCCGTTAAAACGGCGGAGACTGCGGGAAAGATCTTAAAGGAGCTGGGGTATCCCAGGCGGACCGCAGAGCTTGCGAGAATCGCGGGCTACCTTCACGATATGGGAAACTGCATCAACAGGAACGACCACGCCCACAGCGGGGCCATGATGGCCCTTCAGATCCTTAAGGAGCGGGGGATGGAGCCGTCTGAGCGGGCCCTGATCGCCAGCGCCATCGGGGAGCACGACGAGCATACGGGAACCGCGGTGGATCCCGTTTCGGCGGCCCTGATCCTGGCGGATAAGACCGACGTGCGCCGCAACAGGGTCCGCAACAAGAGAAAGGAGACCTTCGACAAGCACGACCGGGTCAATTATGCGGCCAAATCCTCGAAGCTTACGATCCAGACCGATAAGAAGGTGATTCTCTTAAGCATCGAGCTGGATGAGAACATCTGCTCCATGATGGACTATTTCGAGATCTTCCTTCAGAGGATGCTAATGTGCAGGAGGGCGGCGGAGCTTCTGGGCCTCCGGTTCAAGGTGACGGCCAACGGAAGCAAAATCGTGTAGCTCCATTGCATTTGGATTCCCCCGGTGCTAGAATGGAGGGAGAATCCGGAGAAGGGAGCGATAGCTTATGGGTAAGAAACAGGATTCAGAGATGGTGCAGGGCCTTTACATGGGGATCCGCCAGAGGGCCATCTGGTTCCATCTTCTTCTGGAGGCGGCCAAAAAGCAGGGCTGCGATATTGAAAAGCTGACGGATGACGCAATTTTCCAGTACGGCGTCGGGGTCAGTGCAGGCGAGAAGGGCGACGAGCCGAAGGATCTCCTTCATCACATGTGCTCCACGGAGGGGCCCTTCTGGGAGATGTTCGACAAGGAAATCCTCTGCGAGGAGGAGGACAAATGCATCGCCCGCTTCCACCGCTGTCCCCTGGTGGACGCCTGGAGGGAGTACGGCCTTTCCGACGAGAGGATCAACGAGCTTTGCAACCTGGCCAACAAGGGCGACTTCGGCCGGGCAAGCAACTTCTGCCACGCAAATATGGAATTTCCCAAGCGCATCGGCGGAGGGGACGACTACTGCGAGCTTTACATCACAAGAAAATAAAGGCGCGACGGAGCGCTGCGGAATATTCCGCGGCGCTTCTTTTTTTACCGTTCCTTAGGTTCTTAATGTCTCAAACTCTGTCTCAGTGGAAATTGTGCAGATTGCACGAAATTCTTAATTTAAGTTGATATAATCTTGGAATGTGGTATAATTAAGCTTAAG
>CALWAW010000092.1 GCA_944375845.1 uncultured Lachnospiraceae bacterium | reverse complement strand
CCCACCATGGATTCGCCGTGCTCCAGGGAAATCTCCTGCTGAAGCTCCATGACGCGGCCGCGCCGTTCCTCCTTTACCTCGTCGGGGATCTGGCCTTCCATCACGGCCGCCGGCGTCCCCTCCTCCCTGGAGTAGGGGAACACGCCCAGCCGCTCAAATTCCATCTCGTCCACGAAATCCAGAAGCTCCTCCACATCCTCCTCGGTCTCGCCGGGAAAGCCGGTGATCATGGTGGTGCGGACAGCCATATCCGGGATCCGCTCCCGAAGCTTTCTGAGCCGCTCCGTGATCTCGGCCCGGTTCGTTTTCCGGCCCATGCGGGAGAGGATCCGGTCGCTGGCGTGCTGGATGGGGATATCCATATAATGACAGACCTTTTCCTCGGTGCGGATGGTCTCGATCAGCTCGTCGGTGATCTCCTCGGGATAGCAGTAAAGGAGGCGGATCCAGTGGATGCCCGGAATCGCCGCCAGCTCCTTAAGGAGCTCTGGAAGCCGCTTCTCCCCGTAAAGATCCACGCCATAGAGGGTGGTTTCCTGGGCCACCAGCACCAGCTCCCTTACTCCGCCCGCCGCCAGCTCCTCTGCCTCTTTTATGAGCGCCTCCATGGGCACGCTCCTGTAGGGCCCCCGGACGGAGGGAATCACGCAGTAGGTGCAGTGCTTTGTGCAGCCCTCGGCGATCTTCAGATAAGCGTAGTGGCCGCCGGTGGTGAGGATCCGCCGTCCCGTTTCCGGGAAGCGGTCCGTGGGCTCAAACACAGCCTCCTTATGTCCCTTGAGGGCCTCCTCCATGACCTCTAAGATCTTTTCCCCGGAGGCAGTCCCCAGGATCCCGTCCACCTCGGGGATCTCCTTTAAGACCTCGTCCCTGTAGCGCTCGGCCAGGCATCCGGCGGCAAGAAGCACCCTGCATCTGCCCTTTTCCTTCCAGGCGGCCATCTCGAGAAGGGTGTTGATGCTCTCCTCCTTGGCGTCGCCGATAAAGCAGCAGGTGTTGACGATGATGACCTCAGCCTCCGCCTCGTCGTCGGTGAAGGTGTGCCCCGCCTCCGTGAGGACGCCCAGCATCCGCTCCGAATCCACCAGGTTCTTGTCGCAGCCCAGGGATACAAACAGAATCTTCATTAAGCTTTCATCCTTTTCATGCAAACCAGGCAGACGAAAAGCGCCTGCCTGATCCGTCGTCAGTTTTCAATTTCTTCTTCGGGGATCTCCTCTTCGGGAATATCGTCCTCCCCGATGATCTTCACAAGACCCTCGTCAAGCTCCTCCACCGCGATGGAAAGGGGTTTGTGGGAGGGGCAGTCGGCCAGGGGCTCGTCGCCCGCTATGATCTGTCTCGCCCTCTTCGCAGTGGCGATCACGATGGAGTAGCGGCTCCTGACAATGGGCTGTTCGCCGGGCTCCACGTCGCTGTTTACAACCTTGATTAAATCTGAATATGACGGATGCAGCATAATATCAATCTCCTTCCACAAATTGTGCCAGATCCTTACGGATCTTCTGGATCTGCTCCTGGTTCCTGGAGGCTCTCCTGTGCTCTGACGTCATGATCTCATGGAGCTGCTCCACGCAGGCCTCCAGATCGTCGTTGACCAGAAGATACTCGTATTCCTCCATTCCCTGCGCCTCCTCGACGGCACGCTTAAGCCTTGCGGCGATGACCTCCTCCGTCTCGCTGCCCCGGCCTGAAAGCCGTTCCTTTAAGGCGGCGGCGCTCGGCGGTATCACAAAGACCAGGACAGCCTCGGGATACCGTTTTTTGATCTGCATGGCGCCCTGGATCTCAATTTCCAGGATCACGTCGCGTCCGGCGTCGATGTGGCTCATCACGTAGTCCCTGGGGGTTCCGTAATGATGGCCCACGTACCCGGCGCTCTCAAGGAGCCTTCCCTCCCTTTCCAGGCGGGAGAACTCCTCCTCGGTTATAAAGAAATATTCCCTTCCGTCGGCCTCTCCCTCCCTGGGGGAGCGGGTGGTCACAGAAACGGAAAGGGCGTAATTATCATATTTTTCCAGAAGCTTTTTAACAACGGTGCCCTTGCCCACGCCGGAAAAACCCGACAGCACCAGCACCAGGCCTTTTTTATTCATCCTCTGCCTCCCTGCCTGTATCACCGGAATCGTTGAAGCGGCCCGCTATGGTCTCGGGCAGAAGCGCCGAGAGCACCAGGCAGCCGTTTTCCATGACCACCAGGCCCTTTGTGCGCCTCCCCTGGGTGGCGTCGATGCTTCGCCCCTCGTCCTTTGCCGCCTGGATCAGGCGCTTTCCCGGGGCGGAATCGGGGCTCACCACGGCCAGGACCTTATCTGTGTGGACCATGTTCCCGTATCCGATATTGATCAGTTTTCCCAAAGCCTTCACCCTATTCTATATTCTGGATCTGCTCTCTCACCTTTTCAACGGCGGTCTTGAGCTCAATGGCGGTCTCAGAAATCTCGATGTCGTTGGACTTGGAGAGGATCGTGTTCGCCTCGCGGTTCATTTCCTGGGCGATAAAGTCCAGCTTTCTGCCCACGGCCCCGCCGGAAAGAAGGGCCGTCCGCACGGCGCCGATATGGCTCTTTAACCGCACCGTCTCCTCGTCCACGCAGATCTTGTCGGCATAAAGCGCCACCTCAGCGGCGATCCTGTTCTCGTCGATGCCGCTCCCGGAAAGGAGCTCCTTTACCTTGTCCTCGAGCTTCGCCCTGTATTCCTTAAGGATCTGCGGCGACCGGGCTTCGATCTCTTCCACCCAGACGCCCATGGAATCCAGCTTTCCAAGGAGATCGTCCTTTAAATGGGCTCCCTCCGTCTCCCTCTGCTTCACAAAGGCCGCGAGGGCGCCAAGGACAGCCTCTTTGAGAAGCTTCCAGAGCTCCTCCTCGTCCTCCTCGCCCTGTTCGGCGGTGATGACCTCGGGGTAACGGGAAAGGGCCGATACCTTCACGTCGTTTTCAATGGCAAACTGGCTGCTCATCCGTGAAAGGATGTCCATATACTCCCTTGCCAGCGCCTCGTTGTAGTTTAAGCTCACCGATCGGTCCGAGAAGGTCTCGCAGGTGATATAGAGATCCACCTTTCCTCTCTGGATCTGCTGCTTTAAAAGGGATCTCAGCTCCCCCTCAAAGGCATTAAATTTCTTCGGCATTTTGATCCCCAGGTCCAGATACCGGTGATTGACGGATTTCATCTCCACCGCGATCTTGTAATCGTCATTGGACGCCTCGGATCTGCCGAAGCCTGTCATACTCCTGATCATTGTACTTTCCTTCCGGACGGGCCTTAAGCCCGGATTTTTCCATAGTCGTGTTTATTTTAATTCATTCTGTGTTGAAAGTCAATCTTCATGTGGTCAAGTCCCCAATTTTCTGTGGCGGCCCTCCCCTTCTTGTGCTAGAATATGCTGTGGAGGTAATGAACATGGCACTTGACGGAATCGTGATCGCCTGCATGGCGAAGGAAATGAACGAGCGCATCGTGGGCGGGCGTATTTCCCGGATCGCCCAGCCCGAGGCAGACGCCCTGATGCTCACCATAAAAAACCAGAAGGACACCTGGAAGCTGTTTTTGTCGGCGGGGGCCAGCCTTCCCCTGGTCTATTTCACGGAGGCCCCGAAGGCGAACCCCATGACGGCCCCCAGCTTCTGTATGCTCCTTCGCAAATACATCGGAAACGGCCGGATCGTCTCCGTGACCCAGCCGGGCCTGGAGCGGATCCTGAACCTTGAGATCGAGCACCTGGACGAGATGGGCGACCTGAGAAGAAAGCGGCTCATCGCGGAATTCATGGGAAAGCACAGCAACCTGATCTTCTGTAACGAGGACGGGACCATCATCGACAGCATCAAGCGGATCCCCCTCTCCGTAAGCTCTGTGCGGGAGGTCCTTCCGGGCCGTCCCTACTTTATCCCGGACACCATGAAAAAGAGCGACCCCCTCTCCCTTACGGAGGAGACCCTCGCCCGGACCCTTAAGGAAAAGCCCATGGCCCTGGGAAAGGCCCTCTATACCGGCTTCACCGGCTTAAGCCCCGTGATGGCGGAGGAGATCTGCCACCTTTCGTCCCTGGACAGCGGGCGGCCTGCCGCAGAGCTTTCCCCCCTGGAGCTTACCCACCTTGCGGGCACCATGAAGCGGCTGGCGGAGGATATTCAATCGGGCGCCTTCTCCCCCTGCATCCTATACGACGGCGAGACGCCCGCGGAGTTTTCCGCCCTTCCCCTGACCCACCTTTCGGCCTACAGAAGCGTATCCTTTTCTTCCATCAGCGAGGTGCTGGAGACCTACTACGCCTCCCGGGAGGCCCTCACCAGGATCCGCCAGAAGTCGGCGGAGCTCCGCCACACGGTGCAGACGGCCCTGGAGCGGAACAGGAAAAAATACGACCTTCAGCTTCGCCAGCTGAAGGACACAGAAAAACGCGATAAATTCCGTGTGTACGGCGAGCTGATCAACGCCTACGGCTACGGCCTTGAGCCGGAGGCAAAGGAGCTTTCCGCCCTGAACTATTACACGGGCGAGACGGTGAAAATCCCCCTGGATCCCGCCATGACCCCTCAGGAGAACGCCAAGCGGTATTTTGACCGCTACGGGAAGCTGAAGCGCACTTTCGAGGCGCTGACGGAGCTCACGGCGGAGACGGAGGCGGAAATCACCTATCTGGAATCTGTCATGGCGGCCCTGGACATTGCCCGCGGCGAGGAGGACCTGGCCCAGATCAAGGAGGAGCTCCGGGAATCCGGCTTTGTCCGCAAACGGTCCAAGGGCGAAAAAAAAGGGCGGATCACCAGCGTCCCCTTCCACTATCTGTCCTCGGACGGCTTTCACATCTATGTGGGCAAGAACAACCTCCAGAACGAGGAGCTCACCTTCCGCTTCGCCTCGGGAAACGACCTGTGGTTCCATGCCAAGGGAATACCGGGCTCCCATGTGATTGTAAAGACGGAGGGACGCCCCAAGGAGGAGCTTCCCGACCGGCTCTTTGAGGAGGCGGCCGCCCTGGCGGCCTGGTATTCCAGGGGCCGCGGCGGCGAAAAGGTGGAGGTGGATTACGTGGAGAAAAAGCAGGTGAAGAAGGTGGCAGGGGCCAAGCCCGGCTTTGTGATCTATCACACCAACTATTCCATGGTGGCTGCGCCCTCCCTGCGAAGCCTTAAGGAGCTTTCATAAAAAAGTGACGAAATTGCAAAAAACACTTGCTCTTTCCGTCAAAATCTGCTTATCTATTATATGGTATCTGTTGTTAAAAAAACTTATTGCGAGGTGTATCTCATGAAACCTATCAAAGAAGGAAAGGTCCGCGAGATCTATGACAACGGCGACAGCCTTATCATGGTGGCGACCGACCGGATCAGCTGCTTCGACGTGATCCTTAAGAACAAGGTGACAAAGAAAGGGACTGTGCTCACCCAGATGTCCCGGTTCTGGTTTGACTTCACTAAGGACATCCTTCCCAACCACATGATGTCCACCGACGTGCAGGACATGCCTGAATTTTTCAGAAAGCCGGAATTCGACGGAAACAGCATGATGTGCAGAAAGCTTACCATGCTTCCCGTGGAGTGCATCGTCCGCGGCTATATCACCGGCAGCGGCTGGGCCAGCTATCAGAAGGACGGCACCGTATGCGGCATCCGTCTTCCCGAGGGGCTTAAGGAATCCGACAAGCTCCCCGAGCCCATCTACACCCCCTCCACAAAGGCGGAGATCGGCGATCACGACGAGAATATCTCCTACGAGCAGAGCATTGCCCATCTGGAAAAGCATTTCCCCGGAAAGGGCGGGGAATACGCGAAAAAGCTCAGGGATTACACCATCGCCCTCTATAAAAAATGCGCGGATTACGCCTTAAGCCGCGGCATCATCATCGCCGACACCAAATTTGAGTTCGGCCTGGATGAGGACGGGAACATCGTCCTGGGCGACGAGATGCTCACCCCCGACAGCTCCCGGTTCTGGCCCGCCGACAGCTATGAGCCCGGCCACGGCCAGCCCTCCTTTGACAAGCAGTTCGCCCGCGACTGGCTGAGGGCCAATCCCGGAAACGACTGGACCCTTCCCGATGAGATCGTGGAAAAGACCATCGGCAAATATTTGCAGGCCTACGAGATGCTCACCGGAAAGAAGCTCTAAAGTACATAAGCCCTTCCGCAACATACCTTGCGGAAGGGCTTTTTTCTTTTATGGTATTGCGAAGGCTTACGCCCCCTGATAGATTCCCTTGTTGCGGACCACCTTGGGACGGTAGCCGTGCTCTGCCAGGGCGTTCACGATCTGATTCTTGTGGTCGGTGCCGAAGGCCTCCATGGTGATGCGAAGCTCCACGGCGTCGTTCCTGTTGATGCTCACAAACTGGTTGTGCTCCAGCTTGATTACATTTCCCTGGAGCTCGGCGATGATGGAGGATACATGCACCAGGGCGCCGGGCTTATCGGGAAGCAGCACCGATACGGTGAATATCCGGTCTCTCTGGATCAGGCCGTGCTGAACCACGGAGGACATGGTGATCACATCCATGTTTCCGCCGCTGATGATGGACACCACCTTTTTGTTGCGCACGTTCAGGTGCTTTAAGGCCGCCACCGTCAGAAGGCCCGAATTTTCGGCCACCATTTTATGGTTTTCCACCAGATCCAGGAAAGCCACGATCAGCTCGGAATCCTTGATGGTGATGATGTCGTCCACGTTTTTCTGGATATAGGGGAACAGAAGGTCTCCGGGGGTCTTGACCGCCGTGCCGTCGGCGATGGTGTTCACCTTGGGAAGCGTCACCACCTCGCCCTTCTTTAAGGATTCCTCCATGCAGTTGGCGCCCGCCGGCTCCACGCCGATCACCTTGATGCTGGGATTCAGAAGCTTTGCCAGGGTGGACACGCCTGTGCACAGGCCGCCTCCCCCGATGGGACACAGGATATAATCCACTGTGGGAAGCTCCTTGACAATCTCCATGGCGATGGTGCCCTGCCCCGTGGCCACGGTCAGGTCATTGAAGGGATGGATCATGGTATAGCCGTGCTCCTCCGCCAGCCTGTAGGCGTGCTCGCAGGCCTCGTCGTATACGTCGCCGTAAAGGACCACCTCGGCCCCGTAGCTCTTGGTGCGGTTCACCTTCATGAGAGGCGTCGTGGTGGGCATCACCACCACCGCCTTCGCGCCGAACTTCTGGGCGGCGTAGGCCACGCCCTGGGCGTGGTTTCCGGCGGAGGCGGTAATCAGGCCCTTGGCCCTCTCTTCCTCGCTCATGGTGCTGATCTTATAATAGGCGCCGCGGACCTTGTAGGCTCCCGTGTACTGCATGTTCTCAGGCTTTAAATAGACCTTGTTCCCGGTCTGGCCGCTGAAATACTCGCTGTAGACCAGCTTCGTCTCCAGGGTCACGCGGCTTACCACCTCTGCGGCTTCCTCAAATTTCTCCAGTGTCAACATAACCTTTCCCTCGCTTCTACTGTCCCTGTACGTCAAAAAGTGCGTTTACAAATTCGTCGGGGTCGAACTTCTGCATATCGTCCATCTGCTCGCCGACGCCGATATATTTTACCGGAATTCCCAGCTCCGCCTGAATGGCCACGGCGATGCCGCCCTTGGCCGTTCCGTCCAGCTTTGTCAGGATGATGCCTGTGATATCGGCCACCTCTTTGAACTGCCTGGCCTGCTCTAATGCGTTCTGGCCGGTGGTGCCGTCCAGGACCACCAGAGTCTCCCGGTAGGCGTCGGGGTATTCCCGCTCGATGACCCGGTTAATCTTTTTCAGCTCCTCCATCAGGTTTTTCTTGTTGTGGAGCCTGCCCGCCGTATCGCAGATCAGAACGTCCGTATTCCTGGCCTTCGCCGCTGAGACGGCGTCGTAGACCACCGCCGCCGGGTCGGAGCCCTCCTGATGGGCAATGAGCTCCACGCCTGCGCGGCCCGCCCACTCGGAGAGCTGCTCGATGGCCGCCGCCCGGAAGGTGTCCGCCGCGGCCACCAGGACCTTTTTCCCCTGATCCTTTAACTGGCCCGCCAGCTTTCCCACCGAGGTGGTCTTGCCCACCCCGTTTACGCCGATCACCAGCACCACGGACTTTCTCTTTTCAAATTCATAGGCGTTCTCGCCCACGTCCATCTGACTGCGGATGGTATCGATCAGGAGGGCCCTGCACTGGGAGGGCTCCTTGATCTTCTGCTCCTTCACCCTGCGCTTCAGATCCTCCAGGATAGCCTCCGTCGTGTGGATGCCGATATCGCCCAGGATCAGGGTCTCCTCGATCTCCTCATAAAAATCGTCGTCAATGGCGGAAAACCCGTTGAAGATGGAATCGATCCCCGCCGCGATATTGGCCCTCGTCTTGCTGAGACCCGCCACAAGGCGGCTGAAAAAACCTTTCTTTTCCTGACTCATACCTGCGCCCCTCCATGTTTTCAATGATACGCCTGTGTTTGTTATGCTGTCAAATAACTATATACCAGTTTTGATATAACTTTGAGTTATGCCGAGGCCTCTGCCAGGTCCACAGAGACCAGGGTGGACACGCCCTTCTCCTGCATGGTGATGCCGTAAAGCCTGTCGGCCGCCAGCATGGTTCCCCTTCTGTGGGTGATCACAATGAACTGGGTATGGGCCTTCAGCTTATCCAGATAACCCGCGAACCGTCCCACGTTGCTGTCGTCCAGGGCCGCCTCGATCTCGTCCAGGAGACAGAAGGGCGACGGCTTCAGGTTCTGGATGGCGAAGAGCAGGCAGATGGCCGTCAGCGCCTTTTCCCCGCCGGAAAGCTGCATCATGTTCTGAAGCTTTTTGCCCGGCGGCTGGGCGATGATCTGGACGCCGGCCTCCAGAAGGTCCTCGCCCTCCACCAGCTCCAGGGCGCCCTGCCCGCCTCCGAAAAGCTCCTTGAATACCTTGTCAAATTCCTCTTTGATGTCCTTGAATTTTTCCTCGAACTGGCGCCGCATCCCGGCGTCCAGCTCCTCAATCACATCTAAAAGCGTCTTTTCCGCCTTCTCCAGATCCTCGTGCTGCCCCTTCATAAAGAAGTACCGCTCCGATACCTCCTTATATTCCTCAATGGCGCCCACGTTCACGGGCCCCAGCTCTTTTATGGACTGGCGAAGGCTGCCCGCCTGCTTCTTAAGGGCGGGAAGGGACGCGTCCTCCGGGACGCTTACCGCCTCGGCCTCGGAGGGAGTCAGCTCATATTCCTCCCAGATATGCTGGGCCTGCTGCTCCATAGCCTCCTCTGAACGGGCCTTCTGGCCCTCCAGCCTGTAAAGCTCCTTATCAAGCCTCGCGATCTCTGCCGAGACCTCCTCCTGCCTGTCGAAGAAGCCCTTCTGGCGGCTCTGGCACTCCTCCTTTTCGCGGCTTCTGTCCTCTATGGCCTTCTTAAGCTCTCCGGCAGCCTGGGAAAGCTCCTGAATCCTCCTTCGCACGGAAAGGATCTGCTCCTTCTTTTCTGCTTCCTTTCCTCTGCTCTCCAGAATCCCTTCCTTGAGGCTCTCCTGCTCCGTAAGAAGGCGTTCCTTCTCTTTTCCGATTCTCAGGATGTTTTCCAGCAGGAAGCTGTCCTTCTGGGACAGGGTGGAAAATTCCACCTGGACCCTGGAAAGCTCGGCTTTCAGGCCCTCCAGCTGCTCCTTCATCTCCAGGGCCGTTTTCTCCAGCTGACCGGCCTTTGATTCCTCGTCCCGGTTCTTCTTTTCAAGGGATTCCGACTCGACGCTCAAGGCCGCCTTGGCCTCCTCCAGCTTCTCCAGCTCCTCGGCCAGCCGCTTTCCCTCTTTTCCGATCTCCTCGTAGCCGGAGCGGATCTCCTCGGCCTTCTCTTCGGCGGCCCTGTAGTTGGCCTCCAGGGTGGACTGGTCCACCTGGGCCTTCTGGATCTGCTCCCTGATGGCCTCCAGCTCCTCTCTTCCGGCCTTCAGCTCATCCTCGGCCTCCTTGACTCTTAACTGAATCTGGTCGTACTGGGAGAGGGCCGCCGTCATGGCCCGCTCCAGCTCCTCAAGCTCCCTTTTTCGTCCCAGAAGATTGCTGCTGTTTTTAAAGGCGCCGCCGGTCATGGAGCCGCCCGCCGACAAAAGCTCTCCCTCCAGGGTGACGATCCGCAGGGAGTACTGATATTTTTTCGCGATGGCGATGGCGTGGTCGATCTGATCCACCACCAGAATCCTTCCCAGCAGATATTCAGCCAGATGGCTGTAGCCGCCCTTTACCTTCACCAGCGTGTGGGCAAGGCCCACCACCCCCGGCTCCTTCAGGGCCTCCTTTTTCTGGAAGCCTCCCCTGGCCGTGATACTGGTGAGAGGCAGGAAGGTGGCCCGCCCGAATTTATTCTTTTTCAGATAACCGATCAGGTTCTTGGCCGTGGCCTCGGAATCCGTGACGATATTCTGAATGGAGCCGCCCAGTGCCGTCTCCACCGCCGTCTCGTACTCCTTCGGCGTCTCCAGAAGATCCGCCACCACGCCGATGATGCCCGGCACGCGGGAGCGGGCTTCCATGACCCTGCGGATGCTGTTTCCGTATCCGTCATAGCGCTCCGCCAGGTTCCGCAGGGATTCAAGCCTTGTGCGGAGGGTATGGTATTCCTGCTGCTTGACGTTCAGGGAGCGGTTTTCCCTGTAAACGGCCTCCTGGGCACTGCGGCAGCGCCCGTCCGCCTCCGCCCTCTTTTTCTGGAGGCCCTCAAGCTCCTCCTTCTTTTCCAGAAGCTGCTCCTTAAAGCGGCTTACGGAGAGCTCCTGAAGCTCCTCCTCGCTTTTTACCTTGAGAAGCCTCTGGCTCAGCTCGCTCTTTCGCACCTGGTTCTGCTCCTTAAGGGTTTCCAGCCTCTGGCCCCTGGCCCCCAGAGAGGCCTTGTCCTTAAGGGCCTCCAGGATCCCGCTTCTGCGGGCAGCGGCGTCGGCCTCGATCAGGCGGATTTTCTCCTCCTGCTCCTTTACGGAGCTTCCCAGGGCGTTCTGTTTATCGTCCAGCTCATCGAGAGCCTGGTTCAGCTCCCCCTTCCGGGCCATGAAGCCCTCCCGCTCCTTCTCCCGCTGGGAAAGCTCCGTCTCGATGGAGGCCATGCGCTCCTTAAGATGCTCCTCGTGGACCTGCTCCGTATGGATCTGCTCCTCGAGGACGCGAATCTGCCCCTCCATGGATTCGGCGGACAAGGTGTTTTCCGAAAGCTGTCCCCGGGTTTCCTCAAGGGCCGCCTCCAGGGCCGAAAGCCTTGCGGAAAGCTCCTCGTACTGGCTTTTCAGCTGGGCGGCCTGTCCCCTTCGCTCGTCAAGATCTCCCGATACGATCCGGATCCGCCGCTCTGTCTCCGCCAGCCGTTCCCGCTGGGCCTTCGTTTCAAGCTTAAAGCCCATAAGCTCCAGCTCCTTTAAGGCGTCCCTGAGCTTCAGGTATTCCCTGGCCTTTTTGGACTGCTCCTCAAGGGGGCCCACCTGCCTGGCAAGCTCCGTGAGGATATCCGTCACCCGGATTAAATTCTGCCGCTCGCTCTCCAGCTTTTTCTGGGCCACGGTCTTTCTTTTCTTGAATTTGACGATTCCCGCCGCCTCGTCGAAGAGCTCCCTCCTGTCCTCGGGCTTTCCGCTTAAGATCTTGTCGATCTGGCCCTGGCCGATGATGGAGTAGCCCTCCTTGCCGATTCCGGTATCGTAAAACAGCTCGTTTACGTCCCGCAGGCGGCAGGGACTTCCGTTCAGAAGGTACTCGCTCTCCCCTGACCGGTACACCCTCCTGGATACCGTCACCTCGTCGTATTCAATGGGAAGGTAGTGGTCGGAATTGTCCATGGTCAGGGACACGTAGGCGTAGCCCTGGGGCTTCCTGTTCTGGGTGCCTGAAAAGATCACGTCCTGCATGCTGGCGCCTCTGAGCTGTTTGGCGCTCTGCTCGCCCAGCACCCAGCGCACCGCGTCGGCCACGTTGCTCTTTCCGCTTCCGTTGGGCCCCACGATGCCGGTGATCCCGCCGTTGAACTCAAATACAATCTTATTGGCGAAGGACTTAAAGCCCTGCACCTCGATGCTCTTTAAAAACATGCGCTATTCCTTTTCCTTCAGGGCGAGGATGGTCCTGTAGGCCGCCATCTGCTCCGCCGCTTTTTTCGTGCGTCCCTCTCCCGTGCCCGCCGGCTTTCCGTCTATGAGGGCCTGTACGTAAAATGTCTTAGCGTGGTCGGGCCCCTCCTCGCGGATCAGCTGATAGGAAAGCTGCCCGTCCCTGCACTGGATCATCTCCTGCAGGATGGTCTTGCTGTCATAAAAAAGCTTTTTGTGCTCCAGGTCGTTCATAATGAACCGCAGCACAAACTTCTTTGCGTCAGTAAAACCACCATCCAGATAAATGGCGCCGATCAGCGCCTCTAGAGCGTCTGAAAGGATGGAGTCCCGCTCTCTTCCCCCTTCGGTGTCCTCTCCCTTTCCCAGGTAGAGATACCGGCCCAGGCCCACGGTCCTTGCGCAGGCTGCCAGAGTGGGCTCGCAGACCACGCTGGCCCGGAGCTTTGTCAGCTCCCCCTCGGGTTTTTCAGGATATGTCCCATAAAGGAAATCGCTGCTGGAAAGCTCCAGGACAGCGTCCCCCAGAAATTCCAGCCGCTCATTGTTCGCAGACCGGTCCATGTGATGCTCGTTGGTATAAGAGCTGTGGATCATGGCGTGGAACAGGAGCTCCCTGTTCTTAAACCGGTAGCCGATCTTCTCCTCCAGGCCGGAAAGCTTTTGATATGTTTCCATCCGCCTCTCCCTTCTTAAAAAGGAAAGCCCCATCCGATACCGGCCAGGGCTTTTTGAACTTAGTTATTCAACGCGTTTTTGATCTGCTCCACCGCGTCTCCCACCGTTACGATCTTTTCTGCCGCCTCATTGGGGATTTCAATATCAAATTCTTCCTCAATCCCCATGATAATCTGGAACACGTCCAGGGAATCGGCCCCCAGATCGTCCACAAAGGTGGTTTCCATGGTGATCTCCTCCGGCTCAACATTCAGAACCTCCGCAATAATCCCCTGCAATTTTTCAAATTCCATAGCTGTCACCCTTTCTGCACATTTTCTTTTTCTTCTACGAAAAGCTGTTTCATCTTGTCGCCGATTCTCTGTTCCTTGAAGGTCAGGCACTGAAACAGCGTATTTTTCACTTCTTTCGCCGTGGCGTTCCCGTGGGTCTTGACCACAAGCCCCTTAAGGCCCAGCATGGGCGCTCCGCCGTACTCCGTGGCGTCGAAGGCCTTCAGTGTCTTTTTCAGGGCGGGCTTTATGAGCAGCGCCCCCACCTTTGACCGAAGGCTGGACATGAGGCCTTTCTTCACCTGGCTGATGAGGGCGGAAGCCGTTCCCTCATAGAGCTTTAGGATCACGTTGCCGGTGAAGCCCTCGGCCACGATCACATCGGCTCCGCCGTGGGGAATCTCCCTGGCCTCGATGTTTCCCGTGAAGTTGATGCCGCCGCAGGCCGCAAGGAGGGGATAGGTCTCCTTCACAAGGGCGTTGCCCTTTTCCTCCTCGACACCGATGTTCACAATGGCGACCCTCGGTTTCTTAATGCCTATGACATCCTCCATATAAATAGAACCCATTTTCGCGAACTGCACCAGATGGCTGGGACGGGCGTCCACATTGGCGCCGCTGTCCACCAGAAGGGCCACGCCCTTTTCCGTGGGGATCACTGTGGCCAGGGGCGAACGCTCCACGCCCTTAAGCCTGCCCACCATCAACTGGCCGCCCGCTAAAATCGCTCCGGTGCTTCCGGCGGATACGAAGGCGTCCGCCTCGCCCCGCTTCACGAGCCCCTGGCCCACCACGATGGAGGAATCCTTTTTCTTTCGTATGGCCATCACCGGGGCTTCCTCTGTGGAGATCACCTCGGAGGCGTTCACAACACTGATTCTGTCGGCGGGAAAGGTATAACGGGAAAGCTCCGCCTTCACCGTTTCCTCACGGCCCACCAGGATCACCCGGATCTGCTCTTTTTCATTGACGGCGTCCACGGCGCCCTTTACGATCTCGCCGGGAGCGTTGTCGCCGCCCATGGCGTCAAGGGCCACTGTAACCCAGTTTTCCATGTTCTTTCCTCCGTTTCAATCTAAAAAATACTATACACAATATCCATATATAAATCAATGATTTTTGCAAAAAAAGACTGCGGCGCGTTTACGCCGCAGTCCGGTGCCGAAAGCCTTAATCTACGCTTACGATCTCTTTTTTGTTGTAGCTGCCGCAGGCCTTGCAGACTCTGTGAGGCATCATCAAAGCGCCGCACTTGCTGCACTTTACCAAGTTCATCTCACCCATCTTCCAGCTTGCCCTGTGGCTGTCCCTCCTGGCCTTGGAATGTTTATTCTTAGGACAAATAGACATGGTCACACACCTCCTTAATCCATATTCTCACTACTGTTTTTGAATATATCACGGATAACCGCCATCCTGGGGTCAAGCTCCGTGACATCGCAGCCGCAAGTCCCATGATTGAGATTTGCACCACATCTATTACAGATTCCCTTACAGTCTTCCCTGCACAGAACCTTCATAGGTAAATGCACGAACAGCTCGTCGCGGATCAACGTATCCACATCCAGGTCATATCCATCGAGATAAGCCTGTTCCTCTGACTCGCCGGGCGCCTCTCCCAGATCGGCCGTGCGGCTGACGCTGTAGCTTAGGGGCACCCTCACGTCCTCAAGGCAGCGGTCGCAGGGCATGATGAGCACAAAAGAAGCCTCGGCCTCTATGAGGAGCTTTTTGTCTCCCGTATTGGTGATCCGTACCCTTACCGGCTTTTTTTCCGTTATGGGATACCGGGCCGTTCCAATATCAAGGACATCCGCCTCGATCTGCGCCGTATACTCCCGCGTTTCCTGTTCATGGGACAAAGAGTCTGATAAATGAATGTGCATAGTATTCTCCCCATGCACACCTGTACTATTATACACAGGCGTGATTATTTTGTCAACAATTTTATAAGGCTTACTGAGCCTGGGCCTGTACCGCGGTGATGGCCACCACGCCCACGATATCGGAGGCGCTGCAGCCTCTGGAAAGATCGTTGACGGGAGCGGCGATGCCCTGGGTCATGGGACCGTAGGCTTCTGCCTTTCCAAGCCTCTGAACCAGCTTGTAGCCGATGTTTCCGGCGTCAAGGTCAGGGAAGATCAGCACGTTGGCCTGGCCTGCCACATCGCTTCCGGGAGCCTTGGAGGCGCCCACGCTGGGAACGATGGCCGCGTCAAGCTGCATCTCGCCGTCAAGCTTAAGATCCGGATAAGCCTCCTTCGCAAGCCTTGTGGCCTCTACCACCTTGTCCACATCGGCGTGCTTGGCGCTTCCCTTGGTGGAGTGGGAAAGCATGGCGACCCTGGGCTCCTTGCCCACCAGAAGCTTAAAGGACTCCGCGGAAGAGCCTGCGATGGCGGCCAGCTCTTCGGGGTTGGGGTTCTGGTTTAAGCCGCAGTCGGAGAACACGAAGGTACCCTCCTCGCCGAACTCGCAGTCCGGAACTACCATCAGGAAGAAGGCTGACACCAGCTTTGTGCCGGGCTTGGTCTTGATGATCTGAAGGCAGGGCCTTAAGGTGTTGGCGGTGGAATGGCAGGCGCCGGAAACCATGCCGTCGGCGTCGCCGGCCTTGATCATCAGGCAGCCGTAGTAGCAGTAATCGTTGAAGATGGTCTCCCTTGCCTTCTCGGGAGTCATGCCCTTGGCCTTTCTCAGCTCCACAAACAGGTCGATATACTCCTGGGTCTTTTCGTATGTATGGGGATCGATGATCTTAGCCCCGGAAATATCAAGGCCCTTGCTGTTTTCCGCCACCTCCTCGGGAGTGCCGATGATGATGAGATCCGCAAAGTCCTCTTTCAGGATCTGGGCCGCGGCCTCAAAGGTCCTTCTGTCCATGGACTCCGGAAGGATGATGGTTTTTTTCTCTGTTTTCGCTTTCGCTTTGATCGTGTCAATGAATGCCATATAAGATTGGCTCCTTTCGTAATAATCTAACTATAGATTATACCCCATTCCCGCCGTATTAACAAGCAAATCTTTTACCGGTTTTTCTATTGTCTTTTTCCTGGTTCTGATTTAGAATAAAATCAGAAGAAAGGAGGGAGATCCATGAAGGTTGTCGGCCTGATTACGGAATACAATCCCTTTCATAACGGACATGCCTATCACATCAGGCAGGCGCGGGAAAAGACCGGCGCCGATTACTGCGTGGCCGTCATGAGCGGCAATTATGTGCAGCGGGGCGAACCGGCCTGCATGGATAAGTATTTAAGGACCGATATCGCCCTGAAGGCGGGGGCCGACGCGGTCCTGGAGCTTCCCGTCCCCTTTGCCACCGGCAGCGCCGAATACTTCGCCGCCGGAGCAGTTTCCCTTCTGGACAAGCTGGGCGTGGTGGATTCTCTCTGCTTCGGCAGCGAGAGCACCGACGTTTCCCTGATGCAGGTGATCGCCTCGGTGTTCACAGAGGAGCCCGCGGCCTTCTCCGCCCGCTTAAAGGAGCTTCTTTCCTCTGGCCACAGCTATCCCGCGGACAGAAGCCAGGCCCTTTTGGATTACCTTTCGTCCGAGGGCTGTTCTGAAGAGACCCTTGAGCAGGTGGGCTCTCTGATCGCCGCGCCCAATAACATCCTGGGCATCGAGTACATCAAGGCCCTCACCCGCCGCCGCTCCTCCATAGAGCCGGTGGCCATCCAGAGGACTACGGATTATCTGTCCAAGGCGCTTTCCTCGCCCTTCTGCTCTTCCACGGCTATCCGCCATCTGTTAAAGACCAGAAGCGCCGGGGCCGCCTTCTCCATGACCCAGGCTTTAAAAACCATCCGCTCCTGCGTGCCCGAGGAGGCCTACAGCGTCATGGCCGAAAACTTCGGCTCCAGGCTTCCCATTCTGGCGGACGACTTTTCCGCCCTGCTCTTATACAAGCTTTTATCCTGCGGCGGAACGGATCTCACCGATTATCTCGACGTCTCGCCGGAGCTGGAAAACCGGATCAAAAGCTGCCTGACAGAGATCACCTCCTTTTCCGGCTTCATTGACGCGGTCAAATGCCGTCAGTACACAAGGACCAGGATCAGCCGGGCGCTGCTCCATGTGCTCCTGGACATCAAGGTTTCCGATATTGCCCGCTATAAGGCCAACGACTACGTGCCCTACGCCAGGGTCTTAGGCTTCAGGAAATCGGCGGGGCCCCTTCTTAAGGCCATCAAAAAGAACAGCTCCATCCCCATGATTACCAAAATGGCCGATTCGGAGCGGCGGCTTTCCGAGCTGGGAGCCGATATGCTGGCCCAGGAGGTGTTCGCCTCCAATCTTTATCAGTCCGTTGTGTTCCACAAGTACAGCTGCCGCACGAAAAACGAGTACAATCACGGCGTGCTGGTGCTTCCGTAAAACAGCATCCATTCAAAAAGGAGAGGCTTCAGTCCTCTCCTTTTGTTTCTTTTAAGATCAGCGGCACGTGAACCTCCTCGTGGAGCCTCTGCCGGTAGGTCTTTCTGTATTCCGTGGGCGAAACCCCCATGTTTTTCTTGAACAGGGAGCTGAAATAAAGCGGGTTGTCATAGCCGATCTGCTTGGCGATCTCCGCCACCGGATAACTGGTGTTCAGCAGGAAATACCTGGCGATCTCAAGCCTCTTTTTTATCAGGTAATCGATGGGCGACATGCCCATATCCTTCTTGAACTGATGGCTGATATAGGATTTGCTGATAAAGGAGGCCTCGGCCAGGGTATCCAGGTTGATGGCCTGATGATAGTTCTTATCGATATATTCCTTGATGAAGCGGCTGTAGCCGCAGGCGTCCTGCTTGTTCTTCTCCGTTAAAATATGGAATTTGTAAATCCGAAGGAGCATGGTGGCGATCACATTGGCCAGGGCCGACACCACCGGCATATAAAGGATCTCCGGCTGGGAGGTCTCCCGCAGAAGCTCCTGGAAATAAAACTGGAACTGGCTTTTGTAGGGCCCCGAGGAAAACACCGGGGTCTCGTCGGGCATCAGCGTCCCGTGGGGAAAGGGCGGATAGGAAAAATCCGTAAGCCCGATGAAGAAGAACTCAAAATCCTCTTTCTCGTAATTTCTCGAAGCGTTGGACACATAGGGGTTGAAGATGGCGATATCCCCCGCCTGCATTTTGTACTCGTGCCCGTCGATCCACACGCTTCCCACCCCGTCCACACAGAACAGGATTTCGGCGCATTCATGGAAATGAGGCGGACAGCTCCAGTGAGCCTCCCGCCGCATGTGCCCCGTATAGGTGACCGCCGGCCCGCAGTTGAAGGCAGGATTTTCGCTGCTGTCAAAGATATTTTTCTCGAATGCCATCCTGTATGCCCCCTTCTTCGGTTTTGGCTTCATAAAATTTTAATGTATTTAAATATTATAGCAACGGCCGCGGTCTTTGTCAAATTCCGGAAGGCATCAAAAAAGAGCGCCGGAATCAACCGGCGCCCCTTCTGTAATGGCAAAAGATTATTTCTTTCTGGAGAACTTCAGATCGCAGCAGTCATCGCCTTCAGCGATCTTCTTGGGCAGGGAGAACTCAGCGTTCATATCCCTTGCGAACTGCCTGTCGCCTTCCATTGCGATATCGCAGAAGAGAGCGCAGTCTTCATCAGAGAAGCCCAGCTTTCTCCAGGCGGTGAGCAGAGGACAGTAATGCATCTCTACATGAACTTCCTCATCGTCGATGTTGACAACCTTGTTCTCAAAGGTTACGGGCTCGGCAACAAAGATATCGCCGAATTCCTTCATGCTGTTGGGATCCTTCATGTGATCCTTGTAATTGGCAACTGCCTGGAAGCAGCCGCAGCGGTTGATGGCGGCGCGGCCGATCTTCTCCATATCGCCGCCGGCCTTCCGTACTTCGTCCAGAAGCAGAGCCATCCAGATCGCACGATGCTCGATACATGCGCGCTTTGCCTCCACTACAGGATCACCTGTGTGGATCGGTTTGTTCTCGTTGTACTTCTTTTCCATAGTCGCTTCTTCCTTTCTCCTACTTTTTTTTATTAACAGTGCCGAGGTAAGCTTTTCTCACCTCGTCATTGTTTTGCATTTCCTTAGCATCTCCGGAGAATTTGATGCGCCCCACTTCGAGGACGTAACAGCGGTCAGCGATCTTGAGGGCCATGTTCGCGTTCTGTTCCACCAGAAGGATCGTGGTTCCCTGCTTATGGATCTCTTTGATCAGGTTGAAGATCTCGAGCACCAGGTTGGGCGCGAGGCCCATGGAAGGCTCGTCCAGCATCAGAAGCTTGGGCCTGTTCATCAGGGCCCGGCCAATGGCCAGCATCTGCTGCTCGCCGCCGGAAAGGGTTCCGGCCTGCTGCTTCTTCCGCTCCAGAAGCCTGGGAAAGAGCTCATATACCTGATCGAAGGAATCCTTGATCTCTTTTACGTCCTTCCGGCAGTAAGCTCCCAGCTTCAGGTTCTCTTCCACTGTAAGCTCCGGAAATACTTCTCGTCCCTCCGGACTTAAGGTGACTCCCATCTTTACGATCTGGGGCGGCGACAGCTTGGTGAGGTCATGCCCGTTGAACTCGATCCTGCTCCCCGACGCGGCCTTTAAAACGCCTGCGATAGTGAGGAGGGTCGTGGACTTTCCGGCTCCGTTGCTTCCGATCAGGGTAACCAGCTCCCCGTCGTTCACCTCGAAGTCGATCCCCTTCAGGGCATGAATGTTGCCATAATATGTATTCATCGAACTAATCCGCAGCATCGTCTTCACTCTTTCCTAAATAAGCTTCGATTACCATCTGGTTGCTGGCAATCTCCTCGGGCAGCCCGTCGGCGATCATCTTGCCATGGTCGAGGACATAGATCCGGTCGGAAATGTTCATGACAACGCTCATGTCATGTTCGATCAATATGATCGTAAAGCCCTGATCCTTTAATCCCAGGATAAACTCCAGAAGCTCCTCCGACTCCTGCGGGTTCATGCCCGCGGCCGGCTCGTCAAGGAGAAGGAGCTTCGCGCCGGTGGCAATGGCACGGGCGATCTCAAGCTTCCTCTGCTCGCCGTAGGGAAGGTTCCCAGCGTAGGTGTGGATGTATTTTTCAAACCCGAGGGAGTGCAGAACCTCCAGCGCCTTTATGTGGGCTTCCTTCTCATATTTCCGGAATCTGGGTGTCCGAAAGATCAGGTCAAATATATTATACCTCGTATTCTGATGAAAGCCAACCATAACATTCTCGATTGTGCGCATATTTTTAAATAATCTGATGTTCTGGAAGGTTCTGGCGATCCCTGCGTTCACAATATGCTGTACTTTTTTGTTCTGGATCTCCTTTCCGTCAAAGACGATCTTGCCCTCGGTGACATCGTAGACGCCTGTGAGAAGGTTGAAGATCGTGGTTTTTCCGGCTCCGTTGGGCCCGATGATGCTGACGATCTCGCCCTGGTTCACATGGAAATCCACATTGCTGACGGCCGCCAGGCCGCCGAACTGCTTTGAAACGTTACTTACCTCCAGCAGTGCCATTCTTTGTCACCTCCCCTTTCTCAAGCTTTACGAACCTGGGGAACACATAAGGCCGCTTGCTGGGGCCGCCCAGGATACCGTCCGTGCGGAAAACCATCATCACGATCAGGATCAGGCCGTAGACCACGAACCGGTACACCGCCACAAAGCGCAGCACCTCCGGGAAGGACACCAGCACCGCGGCGCCAAGGAGCATTCCCTTGATGGAGCCCATGCCGCCGAAGATCACGATGCTTAAGATCAGCGTGGAAACGTCTGAATTGAAGGAGTTGGCGTCCACATAGCCGGAAAGATGGGCGTACAGCGCGCCGCAGCAGCCGGCCATTGCCGTGGAGATGGTAAAGGCCATTCTCTTATAATGGTTGATCTCAACGCCCATGAGGGAAGCGGCCAGGGGATCGTCCTTGATGGCCCGAAGGCTCCGGCCCAGCTTTGAGCGCTCGATCGCGATACACAACAATACAAATATCACCAGGAAGATCAGGCACAGATAATAAAGGCCGTTGTTGGTGGTGTTGAGCTGGAACCCGAAAAACTCCGGCTTCGCGATGCGCTGAAGGCCGTAGGTGCCGTGGGTCAGGCTCTCCCAGTTGACAATGACCACCTTGACGATCTCGCCGAAGCCCATGGTGATGATCGCCAGATAGGTGCCTGAAAGCTTTGTGGTGGGAATGCTGAAAAGCCAGCCGATGATCCCGGCCATGATGATGCCGCACACGCAGGTCAGAAGGAAGTTGAGCCCGAAGTGCTCGGACAGAAGGCCCGACGTGTAGGCGCCGATGGCATAAAAGGCCGCGTGGCCCAGGGAAATCTGTCCCATGTAGCCGGTTACGATATTAAGGCTGAGCCCCAGCATTGAATAAATGAAAATCAGGCTGATGACCCTTTGCAGATACCTGCTCAGTCCCACTGCCGGAAGCACGATGAGGGCAGCCAGGAGCACAAGCCAGATAATCTTATCTCTCTTATCCATTCTGCACCTCCGTTAAACCTTGGAAACCTTTGCTTTTCCGAACAGCCCGTTGGGCCTGACAATGAGAATCAAAAACAGCAGGATAAAGGCCACCGCGTCCCGGTACGCGCCGGACAAAAACTGTACCGTAAGGCTCTCGGCGATTCCTAAGATGATGCCGCCCACGGCGGAGCCGTAAAGAATGCCGATGCCGCCCAGCACAGAGGCGGAAAAGCCCTTGAGACCGATCATCACGCCCATGGTGGGGTAAACGGTCTGGTAATAGCTGGCCAGCAACAGCGCCGCGATCACCGCGGACATGCCGCTCAAGAAGAATGTTACGCTGATTACGCCCTTGGCGTTGATCCCCATCAGGTCCGCCGCCCTGGAGTTCTGCTCCACCGCCCTCATGGCCAGGCCGATCTTGCTCTTATGAATCAGCAGGGACAGCCCCACAAGAAGGACAATGGAAACCACCAGGATGTAAACCTGGGAAAACGCGAACTTTACGTTCCCGACCTGTATCATCTTCTCGCCAAGAAGGGCCGGGAAGGCCTTGATCTCCGTGCCGAAGGCGATCATCAGGCCGTTCTGGATAATGTAGGAAAAGCCGATCGTCGTGATCAGGGCGGCGATGCCCGGCGCCTTCTTCTTGCGAAGAGTCGCCAGGATCGTCCGGTCATAAATCACCAGAAGGCCGCCTGTAAGCAAAACGCTCAGGATCACTGCGGGAACGGCGCCCAAATTCCAGGTCACAAACATTAAGATCATGTGGGCCCCGAAGGCGTATACCGCGCCGTGGGCCATATTGATCATTTTCAGGATGCCGAACACAAGGGAATAGCCTACGGCGATCAGCGCGTAGATGAGCCCCATGGTCAGGCCGTTGACAATATATTGGGCAGTCATGCTTTGCCTCCCATCCCCTGAAGTATTACAAAGAAGCTACAAAATCATCCCAGAGCACAAGCTTATGATCCTCGGACTCCACGAACTGTCCGTCCTTGACCACATACCACACCTGAGTCTTGACGGCGTCGCCGATCTCGTTGAAGCTGATGGTTCCGGTAACGCCCTCGAAGGTCATGTTGTAAAGCTCGTCCTTGATGGCCTCTCTGTCTGCGGAGCCAACGTTCTCAATGGCCTGAAGGACCATCTGCACGTTCTCGTAGGTCTGCGCGGACATATTCTCAGGCTCCTTGCCGCCGGAATACTCGGTGTAAGCGTCCACAAACTCCTTCACCTTGGGATCGGTGCTGTCGGGGTTCATGCCGCCGGGGAACATGATGCCCTCGGCCGCGTCGCCCGCCAGGTCGATGAGCTCAGGCGTGTAGGAGGAGCCCACGGAGATCAGAAGGGTCTCTGTGTTGAACTGACGGAACTGCTTCGCGAAGGGCCCTAAGGAGCCGTACATGCCGAATACCACGATGCCGTCGCAGCCGGCCTCCTCAAACTTGGTGATGTTGGAGGAGAAGTCGGTGGTACCGTCCACGAATTCCTCAACGGCCACCAGCTCGATGTCGCTCTTGCCCTCGATCTCCTCAAGAGCAGCCATGAAGGAGTTCTCTGCGCTCTCGCCCCAGTCGGTCTTTAACTTTAACATACCCAGCTTCTTGACTCCGCTCCCAACGGCGATCTGAAGGCAGTTGTAAGCCTCCACGTCCTGGGTAACGTTATTTCTGAAAATGTAATCGCCGATGGAGGAATAATCCACGTGAGAAGCGGACGCGGAAAGAAGCACAACTCCCGCCTCCTGATAGATCTGCGCCGCCGTCATGGCAACGCCGCTGGCGAAATGTCCGAATACCGCTACGATGTCCTCGTCACCGACAATCTTCTCGGCAATGGAGCCAGCCTCCTCACTGGAGTTCTTATCGTCAAATTCAACAACCTCGACCTCACGGCCCAGCACGCCGCCCGCATCGTTAGCCTGCTTGACAGCCAGCTCAACCGCGTTCTGGAACAGCAGGCCGTACTCGGCGTTATCGCCGGTCATGGGGCCTGAATAGGCGATTTTGATGGGGCCGTCCCCGTCATCGCCGGAGGTCTCTTTGCTTCCGCATCCTGCCAGCGCTGAGCAGGCGAGAACCACTGCCAGTAACAATGCAAACCATTTTTTCATCCTCGTTTCTCCTTTCCCTTTTCAACGGATGTCTCGGTATTTTTGTGCTTCATGCACAAAAAGGTACCATAATTTCCCTTTTATCCTATCCTTTTTTGTGTCGGCAGAACATATCATATCCTGCTTTGTTTATGCAATATTTTCCAAAATGGAATCCGGGCACAAAAAAAGAACGCCCCGCAAAGGACGTTCTCATCATCAGTTTTTGAAGCTGTGGATCGGCGCCGGGATCCTTCCGCCCCGGCTTACGAAGGCCTCGCAGGACCAGCCGTTCACCGGCATAACGGGCGCGTAGCCCAAAAGGCCGCCGAACTCCACCGTATCCCCCGCCTTTTTTCCTGCCGCGGGGATCAGACGCACCGCCGTAGTCTTCTGATTTACCATTCCGATGGCCGCCTCATCGGCGATGATGCCCGAGATGGCGGCCGCCGTGGTGTCTCCGGGTATGGCGATCATATCCAGGCCCACGGAGCAGACGCAGGTCATGGCCTCAAGCTTTTCTATGGTGAGGGCACCCCGGTTCACCGCGTCGATCATTCCCTGATCCTCGCTGACGGGGATGAAGGCCCCCGAAAGGCCGCCCACGTAGGAGGAGGCCATGACGCCTCCCTTCTTCACCTGATCGTTTAACAGGGCCAGGGCCGCCGTCGTGCCGGGCGCTCCCACGCTCTCAAGGCCCATCTCCTCCAGGATTTCAGCCACGCTGTCCCCCACCGCCGGGGTAGGCGCCAGGGAAAGGTCCACAATCCCGAAGGGGACGCCCAGCTTCTGGGAAGCCTCCCTCGCCACCAGCTGGCCCACCCTTGTCACCTTGAAGGCCGTTCTCTTTATGGTCTCGCAGAGGGTTTCAAAATCCGCCCCCCGCACCTTTTCCAGGGCGGTCTTTACAACGCCGGGGCCGCTGACCCCCACGTTGATGACCGTATCCGCCTCCGTGACCCCGTGGAAGGCCCCCGCCATAAAGGGGTTGTCGTCGGGGGCGTTGCAGAACACCACCAGCTTGGCGCAGCCTAAGGAATCCTGGGCGGCCGTGGCCTCAGCCGTCTCCTTTATGATCTGTCCCATGAGGCGCACCGCGTCCATATTGATTCCGGTCCTGGTGGAGCCCACGTTGACGGAGCTGCACACCCGGTCCGTGGAGGAAAGAGCCGCGGGGATGGAGCGGATCAGAAGCTCGTCAGAGGGCGTCATGCCCTTGCTCACCAGAGCCGAATAGCCGCCGATAAAGTTGACCCGCACCTTTTTCGCCGCCTCGTCCAGAACCTTTGCCAGACGGACGAAGTCCTCCGGCCTTTTACAGGCCGCGCCGCCCACAAGGGCGATGGGCGTTACGGAGATCCGCTTGTTTACGATGGGGATCCCGTATTCGATCTCGATCTCCCGTCCCGTCTCCACAAGCCTGCTGGCGCAGCCGGTGATCTTTTTATAGATTTTTTCCTCCAGCGCTCCCAGGTCAGAATCGATGCAGTCCAGAAGGCTGATGCCCATGGTAATGGTCCGCACGTCCAGCTTCTCCTGCTGGATCATCTTATTGGTCTCGTCTACCTCAATCCGGTTTATCATGGCCTCCCCTTCCTAGATCCTGTGCATACTGTTGAAAATATCTTCCTGCTGGCAGCGGATCTTCACGCCGATCTCGTCGCCGATCTGGTCCAGCTCCTCCACCATGTCCCCGAAGGGCTTCGCCGACTGGCTGGCGTCGACGATCATCATCATATTGAAATATCCCTGAAGGATGGTCTGGGAAATATCCTCGATATTGACCCTGTTGTTTGCCAGATAAGTGCAGACCTTGGCGATGATCCCCACCGTATCCTTTCCCACCACTGTAATGATCGTTTTTTTCATAGCTGTCTCCTCGCTTTTATATGTAGATAACCTCGGACATTTTATCCCGGTCCGCGACCGCAATATCGAAATCGGCGCCCTGATAGGCGTTCTCTCCCATGGTCACCTCCAGCCGCACCGTCTCGTAGGCGAGCTCCGCGTAATTGTTCTCCCTGGAAAGATGCCCCAGAAGGGCCTTTTTGAAGCCGTCGTGGAGGATGTCCCCCAGAAGGCGGCCCGCCGAATCGTTGGAAAGATGGCCCTTGTTCCCCATGATCCTGCGCTTCAGGTAATAGGGGTAGGGCCCCGCCTCCAGCATGTGCACGTCGTGGTTCGCCTCCAGAAGCACCGCGTCCAGCCCCAGAAGATGGCTCACCGTGTACTGGCTGTAATTTCCCAGGTCCGTGACCACCGCCGCCGAGGCCCGCTCCGTATCCACCCGGTAGGCGCAGGGATTGGCTGCGTCGTGATCGATGGAAAAAGGAGAGATCCGCATATCGCCGATGGTAAATTCCTCGTCCGGAATCACCTCGCGGTATAAGTCCTCCGGGATCTGACCAAGGTTCTTAAACCGCAGGATCTGGCCGAAGGTCTCTTTCGTGGTGTAAATGGGAACCTCGTTCCTTCTGGAAAAAACCCCCAGCCCTCCCACATGATCGGAGTGCTCGTGGGTGATGAGGATCCCGGAAAGCTCCGAGGGCTTCACGCCCAGCTCCGAAAGCCCCTGCTCAATCCTTCTGGAGGAAATTCCCGCATCCACCAGGATATGGGTGTGATCTGTACCTATATATATGCAGTTTCCGCTGCTGCCGCTGGCAATGCTGGCGAAGCGCATTCTGTCCATCCCTTTCGTTTTTCATCCGGTTTATTGTATCACAGGTGAAGGATTCCTGCAATGCGCTCTTTTAACTGCGAAAGGCCGCCGCTGTTGTCAACGACCACGTCAGCCTCCTTCATAAATTCTTCCTCGCTTTTCTGGTTCTCCATAACGGAGAGGCTTTTTTCCCTGGAGTAGCCGCGGCTCTCCGAAAGCCGCCTGATCCTGGTTTCCCGGTCCGCCCGCACATACCAGATCTGGGTGCAGAGGCTTTTATAGCCCGCCTCCAGAAGAATGGCCGACTCCAGCACCGCAAGAGGAGCGCCCGCCCCTTCGGCGGCCGCAAGCCGCGCCTCCACCTCTTTTCGCACCGCCGGATGGATGATAGCCGAAAGACGCTCAAGCGCCGCTTCATCGCGAAACACCGTCTCCGCCAGCTTTTTCCTGTCAAGGCCTCCCTCCGGAAGAAGGATTCTCTTTCCGAAGGCCCGGCAGATCTCTTCAAAGCAGGATGTTCCCGGCTCCATTAACTCCTTCCCCACCGCGTCCATCTCGATTATCCTGGCTCCGTATTCCTTTTGAAGGATCGAAAGGACCGTGCTTTTCCCGGCTCCGACCCCTCCCGTCACTCCGATGATCCTCATGGCTTTCTTCGTCATTTTGTCTCGAACCAGCTTTCTCCCACGTTCATATCCACCTCAAGGGGCACCGAAAGGCTGGCGGCCCCGTCCATCTCTTCTTTTAGAATGGCCTTGACCGCTTCCACCTCGTCCAGGGCCGCCTCCACAAGGAGCTCGTCGTGGATCTGTAAAATCAGGCGGGACTTAAGGCCCTCCCGGCGCAGCCTTCTGTCCACTCCCACCATGGCGATCTTCATAATATCGGCGGCCGTCCCCTGGATGGGGCTGTTCATGGCCACCCGCTCTCCAAAACTCCTCTGGGCAAAGTTGGAGGAGGAAAGCTCCGGCACCGGCCGCTTCCGCCCGTAAAGGGTGGTGACAAAGCCTTTTTCCTTCGCCTCCGCGATGAGTCCGTCCAGGAAGGCCTTGACCCCGGGATAGGTCTCAAAATACTGATTGATATAATCCAGAGCCTCTTTTCTGCTGATGCTTAAATCCTCGCTTAAGCCGAAGGCGCTGATTCCGTATACGATTCCGAAGTTCACGGCCTTGGCGTTCCGCCTCTCCGCCGCCGTCACCTGCTCAAAGGGGATGTGGAACACCTGGGAGGCCGTGATCCGGTGAATATCCTGGGCCTTATGGTAGGCCTCGATCAGTCGGACGTCCCCCGACATGTGGGCCAGCACCCGAAGCTCGATCTGAGAATAATCCGCGTCCACGAAAATAAATCCCTCGGCGGGAACGAACACCTTTCTGATCTCCCGTCCCAGCTCCATGCGCACCGGAATATTCTGAAGGTTCGGCTCCGTGCTGCTGATCCGCCCCGTGGCCGTTATGGTCTGATTGAATTTTCCGTGAATACGCCCGTCGGGCCCGATGTAGGCCGCCAGCCCGTCGGCATAGGTGGATTTGAGCTTCGCCAGCTGCCTGTATTCCAGAATCTTTGACACCAGCGGATGCTCCGGCGCCAGCTTTTCCAGAATATCCGCCGAGGTGGAATAGCCGGTCTTTGTCTTTTTCCCGTAGGGAAGCTTTAATTTCTCAAAAAGGATCACGCCCAGCTGCTTCGGCGAATTGATGTTGAAGGTCTCGCCCGAGAGCCCGTAAATCTCCTGCTCCAGGACGCCGATCCGCTCCCCCAGCTTTTCGCCGTACTGCGCCAGTGCCTCCCGGCGCACCGCGATTCCCGCCTGCTCCATGTGAAAGAGGCTGTAAATCAGAGGCATCTCGATCTTTAAGAAAAGCTCCTCCATCCCCTGCTTTCTAAGCTTCTCAAGGAGGATGGGGCCCGCCCCGCAGGCGGTGCGCGCCATATAGCCTCCGCAGGCGAGGGCCTCGCCGGGCTTCTGATCAAAGGCCTCCCCGAAGGAGCTCTTTCCCAGAAGGTCCTCCCGCGAGGGGATCGTAAGGCCCAGATGCTCCGCCGCCAGTCCGTCGTAAGCATAGCCGCTCTTTAGAGGATTCAGAAGATAGGCGGCCACGCCCGCGTCCAGAAGGCCCTCTGCCTCGTCGATTTCAAGCACCGGAAGCATGGCCTTCAAATCCATGACCCAGGTATTTTTTCCGCGAAGTGCCAGACGCCTTGCGTATTTTTCAAGAATGTCTTCCGTAAGCCCCTTTCCCGTTCGCAGCACGAACGCCTCATCACCGCCGCAGGCCAGGGCAAGCCCCGCCGTCCTGCCGCCGTCCAGAAGAAGCTGAAAGCCCACGGTCTGTGCTCCCAGGGCCTGCTCCACGACGGCCTCTGCCTGTTTTTCGTCCTCCAGAAGGACGAAGGAGGATTCCGCGCCCTTTTCCGTCTGCGCCGGAGAGGGGAACCGGTTCAGGATGCTCTTAAGCTCCAGCCGCTTTAAGATGCCGTAGGCCTCGCCGGTAAAGACGTTTCCAAGACGTGCCTCATCAAGGGAAAACTCCACGGGGCAGTTCCTGTCGATGAGCGCCAGCCTTCTTGAAAGCTCCGCCGATTCCCGCCCCGCCGCCAGGGCTTTTTTCGCCCGCTCCGGCTTTACGCTCTCCAGGTTTTCATAAACCCCCTCCAGGCTGTGATATTCCCGGATCAGGCTGTAGGCCGTCTTTTCCCCGATGCCCGCGACGCCGGGGATATTATCGGAGGAATCGCCCATCAGCGCCTTCACGTCGATGAACTCAGCCGGAGTAACCCCCAGCCGTTCCACCACGTCGGCCTCCAGATAGTCCTCCACCACCGCAGAGCCCCCTTTTGTTTTGGGGATGCGGATCTTTACGTTCCTTCCCGCCAGCTGGAGCATGTCCCTGTCTCCGGAGACCAGCACCACAAAAAGGCCCTCTCTCTCGCACCTTGAGGAAAGGGTGCCGAGGATATCGTCGGCCTCGTAGCCGGAAAGCTCCGCCGTCCGGATTCCCATGGCCTTAAGGAGCTCCTTTAACACCGGCACCTGCTCGGTCAGCTCCTCGGGCATCCCCTTTCTGGTTCCCTTGTAGGCGTCGTAAAGCCTGTGGCGGAAGGTGGGCGCCTTCACGTCAAAGGCCACCGCCAGATAATCGGGCGCCTCCTCGTCCATGATCTTGAACATGATATTTAAAAAGCCGTAAATGGCGTTGGTATGAAGCCCCTCAAAATTTGTCATGCTGGCGTGGATCCCGTAAAAGGCCCTGCTCAGTATGCTGTATCCGTCAATGAGTACGATCTTCTCTCTCATTCTGTCCTCCTGCTCTATAGGATTCCCGCGTCGCAAAGCAGCCGCAGTTCAAAAAGAACGGATACCACCACGCACCAGAAGGCCGTCGTGTAGATCACATAGCGGAAGCCCTGCCAGAAATGACGGCGCCTGATGAAAAGCTCCGACTGGCACAGCTCCTCCGCCAAAGCTCCGTCCAGGTCGTTCAATTCCTTGATATCCCTGTCCTCATGATCGAGCTGCAAAAGCCCCAGGTAAATGGTGTAATAAATGTTCAGCTCTTCCTTGCATTCATCACAGCTTTCGATATGGGTGATAAATTCCTCAAGCTCGTCCGGCGAAAGGTTCCCTTCGATATAATCCGGGATCCTGGCCTGGATCTCCATGCACTGGTTCATGAGAATCCCTCCCTTCGATACCTGCTAACTAGTATACCATGGATGGGAAAGATTTTACAGGTTAATTACTCCTCTTTCCCTTCTGCCCTGCTGCCTTCTGAAGCAGCGCAAGCCTCGCCTGGAACATCTGGTAATACTCCGGAAGCTCACGGAACAGATCGTTTTCTATATTCTGAAGCTGGTTAAGTCCCACTCTGGAAACTGCCTTCAGAGCCGCTTCTTTCTGGGTCATGCGGTTTCCAAAAAACAGCTCTGTCAGGCAATTCGCCCCCTCGATCGTGTCATAAGCCGAAAAGGACTGATTAAAGTCCATGAGCTTATGGAGGGAAACCGGCCGATTCGTCTGGTTTTTGACCAAAACCCCCCAGTTTCCCCAATGCCGGTCAGTATTCCCGACGAGATAGTCGATTATATTCATCATATAGTATCCATATTCGTCCAGAGAGAGGACAAACTGCTTCCGGTCTCTTTCATGGTTTGCCAGCCATATCGCAAGGGCCTCCATCGTCGCAATGGAATACTCCCTGGAAGTAAGATTTTCGCACGAGCTCACCAGCTCTCCATCAAACGTGTCCGGCTCATAAAGCACCTGCTCCACCTTAAAGCAGCGGCATATCCTGCTGGCCAATAATTCTCTTTTGACTGCCTGTGCTTCTCCGTCCTTCAAAAGCCGGAATCCGTTTCCGACACGCTTCCAGGCCTTTGGAAACACTCCCGATGTGGAGATATCCCGCGCAAGCTCCTGATTTTCTACGGTGTACTGTCTGCCCCGGAGGGAGATGTCCATGAACACATTGCTGAGGTGGTTTTCATAAAGATTCACCTGAGAAAACTGCACCGGCTCACCCTGGGTTCTGACCCAAAAGACGTCTGTAACGGACGCGCATCTATAGGAAATCGCAATCTCTGCCCTGTCCTTGTCTGTAACGGCCTGGCTGATCCCGGCGCTGTTCAAGATCTGCTTGGCATACGTCCTGTCCAGAGTCAGAATCCTGCCGGAGCACCATGCGTAAAAATTCTGAAGATTGTTCATACAGGTATCAAAATCGTTCCCCGTCTCCAGATACAGCGCATAGGGCATATATGCTTCCTCATAAACCGAAGCGATCCCGGACGTATTGATTGAGGCTGCGCAGCGGTCTGCGTGCATGATCTCGTATGTGATTCTATTCTTCATGGATTTATCACCTCGCCTTCTTATTATATCATGGGTATCTGGAATCATCCAGTTTTAATGTTGTGTATCGTCGCCCTGCGGAATAATCACAGCGGCAGCGTTATCGCGCCCGCTCCCACTATTCTCTACTTAAAAAGCCCCTCCAGGCACAGAGTAAAGTGAGCCCAAAGGGGTTTTTGTTACATTATTTTCAGTCTGCCAGCGGCAATATACGGGAATAAACAGCAATTGTCCAAATCTGAGATTTTATCTCTTAGTAATTGATATGGATTTTGAAACACCCATCAATTTTTTCCACTTCATAAATGAAAGGCTTGTTACCGCCCCATACAGCGGACAGAAAAGGAAATCGCTGAAAAGCCGGATAAACTGCCCGATGTTCTGAAAGAGGACGGTTATCCCGATGTGCAGGCGTTCATGGCAACCTACCGCAAGGCGGAGGCTGTTGTGGAGCAGTACAATCGTGACCTTGCCGCATGGAAGCGGCAGGTCAGGGAAAAATGAAAACCCGCCCAAAAAGAGCAGGCAAAGCCGCCTGAACGGGAGAGCGTATTGAAACGCCTGCGCCAGCTTCAGGCGGAGGGCAAGCAGAGAAACCAGCCAAGACAGAGAAAGAAACCCTTTGACAGAGACAGCCGATAGGCACAAAACACCGCTGCTATGGTATTACCCATGCGGCGGCATATACATATAGCTGCATGTTTTTTAGCAACTTTATTCGTCTACGATTATCGTTTCGTCAGTTACTACCGGCGGGTTATTCTGAGTACCGTTATCGAGGTTTGGAATGCTAAAGAAGATAGCAATAAAAATGTTTATCAGAACGATTGCCGCTAGTATAATGACAATAATTTTCCAAATACGGCGTGAGCGACGGTTTTTAATTGCAAGCTGCTCATTTATTCTGGATAGCTGCGCTGCAACATCGCTGGTAACATTTTCATTTTCAATTTTCTCTCCTAACAATTCGCTGACAGATACCTCTAATATCTCAGCCAGACGAATTAAAGTAACCGCATCAGGAACGGATAAATTTTTTTCCCATTTAGAGATTGTCTGTCTGGCTACATGAAGTCTGGCTGCTAGTTCTTCCTGCGAAAAGCCTTTTTGCTTTCTTAAAGCTTTTAGATTTTCACTTAACATTATGTGTTTCCTCCTTGGATTTGATAAGTCAAAAATAGCACGATAACTATTGTATGGCAAGCAATGCAGATTAACAATAGCGCAACTGGTGATAACAAGGGCTTTTTGCTATTTAAACTACATAGTTTCAATGAATGTGCGATAGTCGGTTGATTTCAGAACACAACTGGTTAAAAAGTATTTCTGATTTCTTAATATGATTAGCGGCAGGGATTTCTCCCCACCGCTCTCTACTTATGCAAAGATAATTTCCTTTTCTACAATCTCCTTTGCACACGCCCGTATGTTATTCATTCTCTGTGTCCATTCCAAAGCGTTTTCCGCCTTTAACTGCTCCGTAATACCCTGCACCCGTTTCATCTGCTCTGTGAGCCTTTCCATGCGTTCCTGCGCCTGCCTGTCGATGTCAGCAAGGTAATTGTTCAGTCTGCCGCTTGTGAACAAGGTTATGTAGGTGGCTCGGCGGTATTCTTTCAGATACCGCAAGTGCCGCTGTCCCCACAAACCAATAGGCTGTTCTTTTTCGGCTGGTAAGATAAGACATGGGATATAATAATCTCCTTGCAGTTCATACCACAGACCATTTTTATC
>CALWAW010000091.1 GCA_944375845.1 uncultured Lachnospiraceae bacterium | reverse complement strand
GCCTGGATGCCCAGCCTGTGCAGCGTAGGGGCGCGGTTCAGCATGACGGGATGCTCCTTGATCACATCCTCCAGGATATCCCATACCTCGGTCTGAAGGCGCTCCACCATCTTCTTGGCGCTCTTGATGTTATGGGTGATGCCGCGGGCCACCAGCTCCTTCATCACGAAGGGCTTGAAAAGCTCAATGGCCATCTCCTTGGGAAGGCCGCACTGATAGATCTTGAGCTCCGGGCCCACCACGATAACGGAACGGCCGGAATAGTCCACGCGCTTGCCCAGGAGGTTCTGGCGGAAGCGGCCCTGCTTTCCCTTTAACATATCGGAAAGGGACTTTAAGGGACGGTTTCCGGGGCCCGTAACAGGACGGCCCCTGCGGCCGTTGTCGATCAGAGCGTCCACCGCCTCCTGAAGCATCCGCTTTTCGTTGCGGACAATGATATCCGGAGCGCCCAGCTCCAGAAGCCTTGCGAGACGGTTGTTCCTGTTGATGATCCTTCTGTAAAGGTCGTTTAAGTCGGAGGTCGCGAACCGGCCGCCGTCCAGCTGGACCATGGGGCGAAGATCCGGCGGGATCACCGGGATCACGTCCATGACCATCCACTCCGGCCTGTTGCCGGAAGCGCGGAAGGCCTCCACCACCTCCAGCCTCTTGATGATCCTGGCCCTCTTCTGGCCGCTGGCATCCTTAAGGCTGTTTCTAAGCTCGGCGGAATCCTTCTCCAGGTCGATGGACTTCAAGAGCTCCTGAATGGCCTCTGCGCCCATTCCAACCCGGAAGGTGTTTCCCCACTTTTCGCAGGCCTCCCGGTATTCCTTCTCGGAAAGCACCTGCTTGTACTGGAGGTCGGTCTCGCCCTTATCCAGCACAATATAAGAAGCAAAATACAAAACCTTTTCCAGTATCCTGGGGGACAGGTCGAGGATCAGCCCCATACGGCTGGGGATCCCCTTGAAATACCAGATATGGGACACCGGCGCCGCCAGGGCGATATGGCCCATACGCTCGCGGCGGACGCTGGATTTTGTGACCTCAACGCCGCACCGGTCGCAGATCACGCCCTTGTAGCGGATCTTTTTATATTTGCCGCAGTGGCACTCCCAGTCCTTGGTGGGCCCGAAAATGCGCTCGCAGTAAAGGCCGTCCTTTTCCGGCTTCAGGGTCCTGTAGTTGATGGTTTCCGGCTTTTTGACTTCGCCTCTCGACCACTCCAGGATCTTTTCCGGGGATGCCAGGCCAATCTTGATCGCATCGAACGTCAACGGCTGATATGTTTCATTCGTTGTTTCAGGCATGAGTGGTTCTCCCTTCTATATCACTGATCCCCGGCGGGCGGCTCCCGCCGGGACTTGTTCACAAACCGGCTGCTTATTCGTCGAAATCCTCGTCGGAGGGTTCCTCCTCTTCGGGCATATCGTAGCTGACGCCCTCGTCCACATCCACCAGCTCGCCGTCCTTGAACTCCTGCTTCTGGTAGCCCATGGAGCCGTAGGATTCTTCGTAATTATTGAATACCCTGTCGCTGTTCAAAAGGGCGTTGATGTCGGTATTGCCGTAGTCGGTATCCTCGCTGATCTCCACCTCTGTGCCGTCGTCCTTTAAGAGACGCACATCCAGGCCCAGGGACTGGAGCTCCTTAAGGAGCACCTTGAAGGACTCGGGAAGTCCGGGAACCGGAATGTTCTCGCCCTTGATGATGGCCTCGTAGGTCTTGACGCGGCCCACCACGTCGTCGGACTTGGAGGTTAAGATCTCCTGGAGGGTATAGGCCGCGCCGTAAGCCTCCAGAGCCCACACCTCCATCTCGCCGAAGCGCTGTCCGCCGAACTGGGCCTTGCCGCCCAGGGGCTGCTGGGTCACCAGGGAGTAAGGGCCCGTGGAGCGGGCGTGGATCTTATCGTCCACCAGATGATGCAGCTTCAGGTAGTGCATATGGCCCACGGTAACGGGGCTGTCGAAGAACTCGCCCGTGCGTCCGTCGCGCAGGCGCACCTTGCCGTCCCTGCGGATGGGCACGCCCTTCCACAGCTTGCGGTGTTCCTTGTTCTCCTCCAAAAACTCCATGACACCCGGTTTCAGGGAGTCCTTATATTTCTCATGGAACTCATCCCATTCCAGGTTGACGTAATCGTTCGCCAGATCCAGCGTATCCATGATGTCGTCCTCGTCGGCGCCGTCAAACACCGGCGTGGAGACATTGAAGCCCAGGGCCTTCGCGGCCAGGGACAGATGGATCTCCAGCACCTGCCCGATATTCATACGGGAAGGCACGCCCAGAGGATTCAGCACGATGTCCAGGGGACGTCCGTTGGGAAGGAAGGGCATATCCTCCACGGGAAGCACGCGGGAAACAACACCCTTGTTTCCGTGGCGGCCTGCCATCTTGTCGCCCACGGAGATCTTTCTCTTCTGGGCGATATAAATGCGGACCTTCTGATTGACGCCGGGGGAGAGCTCGTCGCCGTTCTCTCTGGTGAACACCTTGGCGTCCACCACGATCCCGTAAGCGCCGTGGGGAACCTTTAAGGAGGTATCCCTTACCTCTCTGGCCTTTTCGCCGAAGATCGCCCTGAGGAGTCGCTCCTCAGCGGTCAGCTCCGTCTCGCCCTTGGGCGTGACCTTGCCCACCAGGATGTCTCCCGCGCGGACCTCGGCGCCGATGCGGATGATTCCTCTCTCGTCCAGATCCTTTAAGGCGTCCTCGCCGACGCCGGGAACGTCCCTGGTGATCTCCTCGGGCCCCAGCTTGGTGTCGCGGGCCTCAGCCTCGTATTCCTCGATATGGACAGATGTATATACGTCGTCCTGTACAAGCCTCTCGCTTAAGAGGACGGCATCCTCGTAGTTATAACCCTCCCAGGTCATAAACCCGATGAGCGGATTCTTGCCCAGGGCGATTTCGCCGTCCTTTGTGGAGGGGCCGTCGGCGATGACCTCGCCTGCCTCCACCCGGTCGCCCTTGGAAACAATGGGCTTCTGGTTGTAGCAGTTGCTCTGGTTGCTTCTCTTGAATTTGGTCAGGTGATAGACGTCGCGGCCGCCCTCATCGTTTTTGATGATGATCTCATTGGAGGCGGAGCGCTCCACCACGCCGGAATTCTTTGCCAGCACGCACACGCCGGAGTCCACCGCCGCCTTGGCCTCCATGCCGGTGCCCACCACGGGGGCCTCGGTCATAAGAAGGGGCACGGCCTGACGCTGCATGTTGGAGCCCATCAGCGCCCTGTTGGCGTCGTCGTTCTCCAGGAAAGGGATCATGGCCGTGGCCACGGAAAACACCATCTTGGGGGACACGTCCATCAGGTCCACCTTGCTCTTTTCAAATTCGGAGGTTTCCTCGCGAAAACGTCCGGAAACATTGTTCCTTACGAAATGGCCCTCTTCGTCCAGCGCCTCGTTGGCCTGGGCCACGATGTAATTATCCTCCTCGTCTGCCGTCAGATAAACCACCCGGTCGGTGACGACGGGGTTCTTGGGATCGGATTTATCTACAACCCGGTAAGGCGCCTCCACAAAGCCGTACGTGTTCACCCGGGCATAGGTGGCCAGAGAGTTGATCAGGCCGATGTTGGGGCCTTCAGGGGTCTCGATGGGGCACATTCTGCCGTAATGGGAATAGTGTACGTCGCGGACCTCGAACCCGGCGCGGTCTCTGGAAAGGCCGCCGGGGCCCAGGGCGGACAGACGCCTCTTGTGGGTCAGCTCGGCCAGAGGGTTGTTCTGGTCCATGAACTGAGAAAGCTGGGAGCTTCCGAAGAACTCCTTCACAGCTGCTGTCACCGGCTTGATGTTGATCAGGGACTGGGGGGTGATTCCCTCAATGTCCTGGGTGGTCATGCGCTCCCGGACCACTCTCTCCATTCTGGCAAGGCCGATCCTGTACTGGTTCTGAAGAAGCTCGCCCACGGCGCGGATCCGGCGGGTGCCCACATGGTCGGTGTCGTCGTCGTTGCCGATGCCCTCCTCCAGGTGCATATTGTAGTTGATGGAGGCGATGATGTCCTCTCTGGTGATATGCTTGGGCACCAGATCATGGGCCGCCTTATGGAGGGCCTCCTTGAGATCCTCGTCGGAGGCGTCCGCGTATTCCTCCAGGATGGGCTTTAACACCGGGTAGAATACCGCCTCGGTAATACCCGCCTCCTTGGGATCAAAATCAACGTAGCGGGAAAGATCCACCATCATATTGGAGAGGACCTTGACCTTCCTGGTCTCGCCCTCGATGAACACATAGGGAACCGCGGCGTCCTGAAGCTCCGCGGCAAGGTCCTTGGATACCTTGGTCCCGGCCTCGGCGAGGATCTCGCCGGTCTCTTTGTCCACCACGTCCTCTGCCAGGATATGGCCCGCGATCCTGTTTCTGAAATGAAGCTTCTTATTGAATTTATAACGGCCCACCCTGGCCAGATCGTAGCGCCTGGGGTCGAAGAACATGCTGTTTAACAGGCTTTCCGCGCTGTCCACGGACAGGGGCTCGCCGGGACGGATCTTTTTGTAGAGCTCCAGAAGGCCGTCCTCGTAATTTTCCGATACATCCTTCAGGATGCTGGCCTCGATCTTGGGCTCATCTCCGAAGAGCTCGCGGATCTCGGCGTTGGTGCCGATGCCCAGGGCGCGGATCAGCACCGTGACCGGCACCTTGCGGGTACGGTCCACACGGGCGAAGAACACGTCGTTGGAATCGGTCTCATATTCCAGCCAGGCTCCTCTGTTGGGAATCACCGTGCAGGAATAGAGCTTCTTTCCCACCTTGTCGTGAGCGATCCCGTAATAGATGCCGGGGGAACGCACAAGCTGGCTGACGATTACGCGCTCCGCCCCGTTGATCACGAAGGAGCCCGTATCTGTCATCAGGGGCAGGTCGCCCATGAAAATCTCATGCTCGCTGATCTCATCCGTTTCCTTATTTATAAGGCGGACCCGTACCTTAAGAGGGGCCGCGTAGGTGGCGTCCCTTTCCTTACACTCTTCAATGGTATACTTGGTGTCGTCCCTGCACAAGGTAAAGCCGACGAATTCCAGGCTCAGATGCCCGGCAAAATCGGCGATGGGGGAGATATCCTCCAAAACCTCTTTCAGGCCCTCGTCAAGAAACCACTGGTAGGAGTCCTTCTGGATCTCGATCAGGTTTGGCATCTGAAGAACTTCTTTTTGCCTGGAGAAGCTCATTCTCATGCCTTTTCCGGCTTTCACCGGACGTATTCTGCAATTTGCCATTGACGTTTCACCCCTGTTTTCTTTATAATCAACTACAAGTACATGTTTTATGATTCAGGTCTCAGGGCACATGAGACCACAATAGTGCACATTCCATCTTATCATTTCCAAGTCAAGCTGTCAATTCATTTTTTTCTTATATTTACCAGTTTTTACCTGATTTATACGGTTTTGCCCCGTTATCCGCTTGCAACTTGTCTCAAATAATGATATAATGCAGAGTACGCGAAAAAAATTCAGGAGGTTTTCTTATGCCTTTGTGGTTGACGATCATACTCATCATCCTGGCCGTCGTGCTGGCTGTATTGGTCATCCTCTATTTTGTGGGGAGCAAGCTCCAGAAAAGACAGGCCGAGCAGCAGGCCCTTATGGAATCCATGGCCCAGACCGTGTCCATGCTGGTCATTGACAAAAAACGGCTCCGGTTAAAAGACGCCGGTTTCCCCAAAATGGTATACGAACAGACCCCCAAGTATCTGAGGCGGGCCAAGGTAGCCGTGGTCAAGGCCAAGATCGGCCCCAAGATCATGACCCTGATGTGCGATGAGCGGGCCTTCGCCGTCCTCCCCATCAAGCAGGAGGCCAAGGTGGTGGTCAGCGGCATCTACATAACCGCGGTCAAGAGCGTGCGCGGCTCCATCGTAGCCCCGCCGCCAAAGAAAAAAGGCCTCTTCGGCCGTCTGAAAAAGGACAAAAAGGCAAAGGACGACAAAGCGGCGAAAAAGTCCAGATAACTGCATACAGCGCCTGAACGGAAAAAGGCTATATATTTTCTTTGTTTTCTGAGTTCTAAAACAAAGGGATATACAGCCTTTTTTGTTTGTCTCTTCATATCGCTCACGAAAGGAACACGACCATGAACACAGAAAGCTCTCTGGGAAAAGCGCCCATGCTTCCCCTGATCGTCAGAATGGCGGTCCCTCCCATGTTTTCCATGCTGCTCCAGTCTCTCTACAACATCGTGGACAGCATCTTTGTAGCCCGCTTAAGCAGCGACGCCTTGCAGGCGGTCTCCATCATCTACCCCATCCAGAACCTTTCCCTGGCCCTGGCCGTGGGCGCCGGCGTCGGCGTAAACTCCTACATTGCCAGAAGCCTCGGCGCCGGAGATAAGGAGGCGGCCGAAAACGCGCCCGCCGTGAGCATGGTGCTGACGGCCGTGCACTACGTGCTGTTAGCCGCCCTCTCCTGCCTGTGCATCCCCGCCTTTGTGCGGATGTTCACCGACGATCCCGCCATCCGCTCCATGTGCCTTTCCTACGGGTATATCGTCATGGCCTTCTCCTTCGGCCAGCTCTTCCATATCAACGCGGAAAAGCTTTTGCAGGCCACGGGCCACATGACGGCGCCCCTTGTGATGGTGCTGATCGGCTGCCTTATCAATGTGGTGCTGGATCCCATCATGATCTTCGGCCTGTTGGGCTTCCCGGCCCTCGGCGTGGCGGGAGCCGCCATCGCCACCGTGATCGGGCAGATCGTCTCCGGCGCCGTGGGCGTCTGGCTCATCGCCAGGGGGAAATGCGGCCTTCCTTTAAAGGGATTCCGCCGCTCCATGGTCACCCGCCAGGTGCTGCGGCAGATCTACGGGGTGGCCCTCCCCTCCTCCATGCTCATGGCGCTCCCCTCCGTTCTGGTGGGCGGCCTCAACAGGATCCTTTCCGGCTTCTCTGATATGGCGGTGACGGTGTTCGGCGTCTACTACAAGCTCCAGACCTTCGTCTACATGCCGGTGAACGGTCTGGTCCAGGGGCTGCGGCCTGTGATCGCCTTCAACTACGGGGCCGGGGATCTGAAGCGGGAGAAGGCCTCCATCCGCATCTCCCTGCTGATCTCCGTCTCCATCATGGCTGCCGGGGCCCTGCTGTCCCAGCTGATCCCCGTTCCGGTTCTCCGGATCTTTAACTCCGACCCGGATATGCTCTCCATGGGAGAGACGGCCCTGCGGATCATCAGCATCGGCTTTATTCCCTCCGCCCTGAGCCTGATCGTGTCCGCCTTTTTTGAATCCATCGGGAAGGGGCTTCCCAGCTTAAGCGTCACTCTGCTGCGGCAGCTTGTACTGGTACTCCCCCTTGCCCTTCTCCTTTCCCGCACGTCGGGGCTTTCCGGCGTCTGGGCCGCCCTGCCCGCGGCGGAGCTTCTGACCGCAGTCTGCTCCGGCGCCGTGCTGGCCAGGGAGCTTAAAGGCCAGCAGAAGGCAGCCTCGCCGGCTCCATGAGCCGGCAGTCTCCGCTGTGGGGGCATTTCCCATAGGCACAGTCCGCGCTTATAAGGACGCGCCCGTCCTCCCGCTCCTCAAACTCGCAGAGCACCGTCCTGGTCTCGTTCAGCGCCTTGCAGAATCCGCTGTAAAACACTTCCTCAGTCTCCATTCCCGTTTCCTCCCGTTTTCTAAGCACAGCCATTATAACACAAAGCGGATACCCGTTGCCACCCTCCCCGTTATCTGCTATGATGAAAGGCAGAGAACGGGCCCGCCCCGGCGGGCAGAAAGGTGGATAAAAGTGGAATACGGACTGATCGGGGAAAAGCTGGGCCACAGCTATTCCAAGCTGATCCATGAAAAGCTCGCGGATTATACCTACGATCTGACGCCCCTCAGCCGGGAGGAATTTCCGGCCTTTATGGAGCGCCGGGACTTTAAGGCCATCAACGTGACGATCCCCTACAAAAAAGCGGTGATCCCTTATCTGGATGAGCTGGATGAAAACGCCGCCGCCATCGGGGCGGTCAACACCATCGTCAATCAGAACGGCCGCCTCACCGGCCACAATACGGATTTTTCCGGCTTTGAATACATGGTGCGGGAAAGCGGCGTCCGCGTATCCGGGAAGAAAGCCCTGGTGCTGGGCACCGGAGGCGCCGCCGCCGCCGTTCTGGCCGTCCTGAAAAAAACGGGCGCAGGAACAATCGTCTCTGTGAGCCGCACAGGAAAGGACGGGGCCGTTACTTATGAGGACGCGGCCCGCCTCCACGCCGACGCAGGGCTCATTGTAAATACCACGCCCGTGGGCATGTATCCCAATGTGGACGCCTCCCCCCTGGAGCTTTCTCCGTTTAAAAGCTGCGAAGCGGTGCTGGACGTGATCTACAACCCCGGGGAAACAAGGCTCACCGCCCAGGCGAAGGCCTTGGGCATGAAGGGCGTCACCGGCCTTTCCATGCTGGTGGCCCAGGCAAAGTACGCCTGCGAGTTTTTCCTGGAAACAGACCTTGACGACGCCGTGATCCCGAAAATCACCGAGGAGATCGCGGCCTCCATGTATCACGGGAGGGAACTTAAATGAAGCCGCTTACCATAAAGGGCGTCTCCTTCGGAGACGGAAGCCCCAGAATCTGTATCCCCATCACGGGGCGCACCGAGGAGGAGATCCTGGACATTGCGGGGAGGCTCTCCGGCCTTTCCTTCGATATGGCCGAATGGAGGGCCGATTATTTTAAAGACGTTTTCAACCCGGAGCGGGTGCGCTTTGTCATGGCAGAGCTTAAGGATCTGCTTCCCGGCCGCCTGCTTCTTTTTACCTTCCGAAGCGGCAGCGAGGGCGGCGAAAGGCCAGCCTCAGCGGAGGATTATAAAAAGGTCTGCCAAAGCGCCGCCGAAAGCGGGCTTCCCGATCTTCTGGACCTGGAGCTTTTCACCTGCGGCGAGGCCCTTCCCGCCCTGATCGAAGCGGCTCACAGCCGCGGGACCGCCGTAATTCTCTCCAATCACGATTTTGAAAAAACTCCCCCGAAGGAGGAGCTTTTAAGCCGTCTTTCCAAAATGGAGCAGGCAGGCTGCGATATGGCGAAGCTGGCCGTCATGCCCCGCTCGCCCATGGACGTGCTCACTCTGATGGAGGCCACCTGCGCCGCCTCAGAGGCGCTCTCCTGCCCCGTGATCACCATGTCCATGGGGCCTCTGGGCGCGGTCAGCCGCGTAAGCGGCCGTCTGACCGGTTCCTGCCTCACCTTCGGAACCGCCGGTGAGGCCTCTGCTCCCGGCCAGCTTCCCGCAGGGGAGCT
>CALWAW010000090.1 GCA_944375845.1 uncultured Lachnospiraceae bacterium | reverse complement strand
GAAAGGATACCGACACCTCCTACATGCTGGAAAAAGGCCGGGTCGTGCTGGGAAACGTGGCTTTGAGCGAGAGGGAGCTTTTCAAGCTTTCCATTGAGTTTCTGGAAAAGGAAGGGCAGACGCCCGACGAAAGCTGTCTCGTGAAGCTGGCCCATCACTGGGTGCCCATCACCGACAACACGCTGGCCGTGGGCAGGCTCCTGGATTCCATGGAGGACTGAGAGAGAAGGCGAGGGAGGCGGAAGGTTCCGCCTCCTTTTCTTGTTTGGCTGTGAAGGCTTATGAATGCAGGAGTGTGACCTATGAGCAGAACAGAGGAAGAGATTTTAAGGGAAGAGGAGGAAGAGAGGAAAAAGCTCCGCGGCCTTCTTCTCTCCGGCAGCGACAGCCGCCTTGCGGACGAGCTGGAGCACATTCATCCGGCGGATATCCTGGAGCTTTTGCGCAGCGAGAAGGACGATCTGGAGAGGGCGCGTCTTTTATACCGCCTTCCCGATTCCATGATCGCCGACATCATCGACGAGGAGGAGGAAGAGGACAAGTACAGCCTTCTGCGGCTTCTGCCCGAGGAGCGGCAGAAAGCCATTCTGGAGGAAATGTCCTCTGACGAGCTGGCCGATATGGTGGGCTCCATGGAGGACCCCGCGGAGCTGGGAAAGCTCATCGGAAAGCTCTCCGACGAGGACAGAAGCGAGGTGAGCCAGCTTCTTTCCTATCCCCCGGACACCGCGGGCGGCATCATGGCCACGGAGTTTATCAACATCTACGACAACAAGACGGTCTACAAGACCCTGATGTATCTTCAGGAGATCTCCGACGAGGTGGAAAACGCCTATGCCCTCTATGTGGTCGACAGGCAGAATCATTTAAAGGGCTCCCTGTCTCTGAACGACATTGTGAGATCCCCCTTTGACACGCCCATCCTGGACATTATGAACCCCCATGTGCAGAAGGCCCATGTGGAGGACGACCAGGAGATGGTTTCCCGTGAATTTGAGAAATACGGCCTGGTGGAGCTTCCCGTGGTCAACGACGACAATCAGCTGGTGGGGGTCATCACCGTCGACGACATCATGGAGATCGCCACGGAGGAGGCCACGGAGGATATCCACTACATGGGCGGAATCTCCGGCGAGGAGGAGGTGGACGGCCCCCTGTCCGATTCTCTGAAAAGCCGTCTGCCCTGGCTTGTGGTGAACCTGCTTACGGCCTTTCTCGCCTCCTGGGTGGTAAGCCTCTTTGAATCCACCATCAGCAGGGTGGTGGCCCTTTCCGCCATCATGTCCATTGTCACGGGCATGGGAGGAAACGCGGGCACCCAGTCCATGACCATCATCGTGCGCGGCATCGCCCTGGGAGAGGTGAACCGGGAAAACGGCCTGCGGATCTTTATCAAGGAATTTTTTGTGGGAGTCTTTACGGGGGCGGCCATCGGGGCCATTGTGGCCGTCGTGGAATACATGATTCACGGAAACGGGTATCTGGGCCTGGTGACGGGCCTGGCGATGATCCTCAACATGGCGGCGGCCACAGTGACCGGCTATCTTGTGCCGGTGGCGCTGAAAAAGCTCCGGGTGGATCCGGCCCTTGCCTCCGCCGTGTTTGTCACCACGGTCACCGATGTGCTGGGATTTTTCTTTTTCCTGGGACTGGCGACCCTGTTTTTGCCGAAGCTGATCTGAATGAAAAGAAAGGAGGAGGTTCCATGCAGATACGCCCTATGGAACGAAAGGATTATCACGAGGTCTACGAGCTGTGGCTTCGCACGCCGGGAATGGGCCTTACGGATCTGGATGACTCGGAGGAGGGGATCGCCCGGTTTCTGGCGCGAAATCCCAAAACCTGCTTTGTGGCCAGGGACGGGGACCGCCTCCTCGGGGTGATTCTCGGCGGAGGCGACGGAAGAAGAGGCTATCTCTACCACATGGCGGTGGAGGCGGCCGAACAGGGAAAGGGCATCGGAACACGGCTTCTTGAGGCCTGCCTGGAGGGCTTCCGCTCCGAGGGGATCCGCAAGGTGGCCCTGGTGGTTTTTGGACACAATGAGAGCGGGAACCGCTTCTGGGAGCGCCGCGGCTTTGCCGCCCGTCCCGATCTTTCCTACAGGACCCTCGACCTGGTGGAGATGAAGGCGATTCATACGTAATAAATCAATGATTATGCTTGCATTTTTCTTTACAACAGCACATAATATAATCAAAGGAGGTGTTATGTGTGGGACAAACTGTGAATGTTAATTTCCGTTTGGACATGGATGTAAAGAAGAAAATGGAAGAGGTATGCACTGAACTGGGGCTTTCCATGAGTACCGCCTTTACAATTTTTGCAAAAAAGGTCGGAAGAGAAAGACGTATTCCTTTTGAGGTTTCAGTGGATCCATTTTACTCTGAAAACAATATCCGTTATCTGGAAAAAATTGTGAAAGACATCAAAGAGGGGAGAGCTCATTTTGCTGAGCATGATCTGATCGAGGTGGATTGATGCGATTACTGTGGGAAGACCGGGCATGGGAAGATTATTTGTACTGGCAGACACAGAATAAAAAAACACTAAAGAGAATCAATGCACTGATAAAAGACATACAAAGAAACCCGTTTGACGGAATAGGGAAACCTGAGCCGTTAAAGGAAAATTTAAGCGGGTATTGGAGCCGTCGTATCGATGAGGTAAACAGACTGGTCTATTTTGAAAGAAATGAGATGATTTATATTATTTCATGCAAAGGGCATTATTAAAAAATACGAAGGGATCAGGAATGAAATTCTATACTGTATCCAGATTTTATAAATATTTCTTCCTTCTGATACTAATTATCGGTACGCCGTGCTATATCCTCTCTTTTTTGACAGAAGGGAGCTTTTCAGATTGGGCAGGCAAAATTGGAAATCTGTGTGTCGGAATCTATTTTTATGGCACCTGCTTCTTTTTAAAGTGCCCCGGCTGTGAGAAAGGAGAAATATTCCCTCCATGGAGCGGGAAATATCCCTGTTATTGTCCAAAATGCGGGGCGAAGGTCTGGTGGGACGCGCCGGCGGGAAAGGCGAGGGATATGGATCAGGAAATCATAAGCTGTGAGATAGAAGCCAATGGAAAGCTATTGAGATTTTGGAATTTACTTTTTGATCTTGGGATAGGCTGTATTCTTGTGGGAGTCGTCGGGGCGCTGTTTTGGAGCAATTCACTGATATACGCCGTGATAGCCGGCGCAGTCATCGCTCTGGCGACGAGATA
>CALWAW010000089.1 GCA_944375845.1 uncultured Lachnospiraceae bacterium | reverse complement strand
GCTGTTTATATCTATCAGTTTTTCCACCGAAGTAAAACCACCTTTTCCGTCTTATTTTACACTCTATTCATCTACAAACTCCGTAGATAACACATTAATTCTATTCACTGAGAATATTATACCGTATTGCATCTGGAAAATCCAACAAATGTTTGCGGACAAAATAATTCCCAGCCTGGTGTTAATCCAAACTGGGAAATTATAAGGGGCAGCAAGCCCGCCCTGCTTTTTAATCTTCTAAGTCCTGTTGAACATCTTCCAGCATTTCAAAAAAGGGCTCCGAAGAGCCCTAAGCCTGCGGACAACAGGACTTGAACCTGCACGGTTGCCCACCAGAACCTAAATCTGGCGCGTCTGCCAATTCCGCCATGTCCGCAAAAAATAAGACCGCACTGTTTTTCACAGCGCGGTTTTATCTTACCATTTCACCCTTAAAAAGTCAACCGCGGCCGGGCGTCACGGCTGAGGCTCCATGTGGTCGAAGCAATAGCGGATGATGTCCTTGCGCTTGACGATGCCGATGAAGATGTCGTTGTCGTCCACCACCGGAACAAAGTTCTGGTTCATGGCCTTTTCGATCAGGTCCTCCATGCGGGCGTTCACGGAAACGGCCGTGGTCTTTCTTTTGCGCTTGATGCCGGAGATCCGCACGTTTTCGGCCTCGCGGATATCCAGGTTCCATTCCTCCTTGATATACCACAGCAGGTCGCCCTCGGTGATGGTGCTCACATAGCGCCCTTCCCTGTCGATGACGGGCACCTCGGAAAACCGGTGATACTCCATTTTTTCTATGGTCTGGCGAAGGCTGAAATCATCGTAGACGAACTCCACCTCGCTTTTTGGCGTCAGGAAAAATAAAATGTTCATACCGTCTCCTTCCCGCCGGGGACCCGGCAGCTTTATCACATTTATCGTACCATATTTTTCCCCTGCTTTCCAGCGCAAGACGCCGAATTTAGAAAAGATTAAGACTTCCTTCTTTTCTTCGTCATCATCCCGCCGATGCGGCCGGACTCCTTGGCTGAAAGGCTCCGCCAGCCGCCCTCCAGCACCTTCTGATACACGCCGATCTCCCGGGCGATCTCCAGTTTAAGCGCCTCCTCCGGCGTCAGGTTGTTCAGGTCGATCTGTTTTTCTTTTCTCTTTCCCATAAAAAGCAACGCTCCTTTCACCATGGTATGGTTACTGAGAGCATCGCCTGTTTTTCCATATTTTATACGTTACCGGTCCGGATTCTGGGGCATGATCACCGCCGCGATGATATAGGCCACGATTCCGGCCCCCGTGCAGCCGAACACCGCCCAGATCACCCGGATGACCGTGGGATCGATATTAAAGTATTCTCCGATCCCGCCGCAGACGCCCAGAAGCATCCGGTCCCTCACGGAACGATAAAGTCTCTTCGGTTCCATATCTCATTCCTCCTGTCCTTCTTCTGAAAAGCTAAGCTCAATGGAGCCTGTCTCGCAGGAGAGCTTCAGCTCCCGCTCTTCATCTCCCCGCGCAAAGCTGTCCTTTAAGATCCCTATACCGCCCAGCTCATAGCTTCCCGCCGTGATGCTGCCCATGATGCTGCAATCGGCGTCCACACGGTAATCATACTCGGAGCCTGTCAGGACTCCGCTGACGTCGCTCATTTCGCAGAAAACCTCAAGGCATTCCTCCACCTGCGCCGAGAGGGCCACGCTGCCTGCCCGCGAATCCACCGTCATGCGGCCGCAGGAAAGGCCGGAAAGCTCCATTATCCCGGCGTCCGCCGAAAAGTCCGCCTGCTCAAGAACCACGTCGGCAGGGATCGTCACGTGGACCTCGCCTGTATCGGCCTTCCAGTAAATGCCCTCGTTATCCACGGCAAAGCCGCCGATCACAGAGCCCTCTCCGGTCCCTTCAGCCTCCAGAATCCAGACGCCGTTTTCCACGCGGCTTTCCACCGTCGTTCCCCGCGCCGCCTCCACGATCTCGAACCGTTCTCCCTCTTCTACCACCAGCGTTCCCGCCCGCACAGAAAAGCGGAGGCTTCTGATATCGCCCTCCACGCTCTGGTTCCAGGCCTCCATGGACAGGGGCTGCCGCCTGAGGGGATGCCAGCCGCGAAAGCCCAGCGCCCAGCTTACGGACACAAGAAGAAGGCCCAGCACCAGACAGACGCCAAAAATCCACAAGCATACCTTTGTAAAACGCTTCATGCCCCAGCGCCCCCTTTCCGGAACAGGCGGCCCGTCCTGTGAATCAGGCGGCCCATGAGATGGACCACGCCGGGAACCGCCCTCGCGCAGAACCATACCGAAAGCCACACGGCCAGGACGCCCAGGCCAAAGAGCACAAGGCCCGCGCCCCCAAGCATCATTCCGGCCAGCGGGAAGCTGAAGAGCTTCCCGATTCCCAGTCCCACCAGGATCACGCCGCACACCACAAGGGCGGCGGCCGCGAGGATCACTGCCAGAGCCACCCCGCCCGCGGCACATACGACTCCAAAGGCCGCCCCGAGGATTGCCAGCGCAAGTCCCGCCGCCACCGGAAGCCAGATCACGGCCCCGCAGATGATGAGCAGCCATAAAAGCGGGTTCCGCCTGCGCGGCGGAGCGCACCCTTCACGGCGCTCCGGCCCTCTGCCTGCCTGTTTCCGGCCGTCCGCCCCACGGCCTGTATCTTCACGGCCACCTTCCGCAGAACCGCTTCCGCTTCCGGCGCCCGCTTTATCCTCTATCCGCCTCTTCTTCACCTGCTCCGGCGGCGTCACCGCATACTCCGGGCCCTTATACCACTCATTTTCATAGCCGCGCTCCGTGTATTCGGCGCCGGCGTCCTCATAGCCGCTTCTGACCCCGTCGCGGATAATGGCCGCCAGCCGCTCCGGACTTCCCAGCTCCCGGATCACATCCTGCTCGCGGCCCGCTCCGGCGTCGTCAAAATAATCCTCATAGTATTGAAGGGCCTCTTCCCGCTCACTGTCGGGCACATCCTGCAAAAGCCAGGCAAGCTCCTTCATATATTCTGCCCTGTTCATCATCACACCTCCCGGAGGATCGCGGATATTTTCGCCGCATAGCTCCTCCACTCGCTCCGATACAGCATCAGCTGGGCGCTGCCCCTGGGCGTCACCTTATAATATCTGCGGTTCCTGCCCCCGTATTCCATGTCGTAGACCTCCAGGCATCCGTCCTTCTGGAGCCTGCGGAGCACCGGATACAGCGTGGACTCCGATATGTCGATGGCCCCCCGCACCTCCTGGGTGATCCTGTAGCCGTAGGTTCCCTGCGGCTCCCTGGAGACCACGGAGAGCACAATGGCGTCTAAGAGCGCCGCTCCCGTGTTGAACACCATGCCGCTCACCCCTTTTTTGATAATATCATTCTCTGTTCAATACTATACATCATATAATATTATTTGTCAACAAGGTATAATAAAAAACCCGCACACCGGAGAGTGCGCGGGCTTTTGCTGCGAAGCCTTAATGCTCCTGCCTCTGGATCCCCAGGATCTTTCCCCGGTCCATCTCCACCACCGTGTCGCAGAGCACGGCGATGTCCTCCCGGTTATGGCTGGCCAGAAGAATCGTTTTCCCCTTCTCCTTCAGTCCGAGAAGGAGCCTTCTGATATCCTCTACGCCCTGGTTGTCCAGCCCGTTCATGGGCTCGTCCAGGATCAGCAGCTCCGGATCCTCCATGATGGCCTGGGCAAGGCCCAGCCTCTGGCGCATCCCCATGGAGTATTTTCCCACATGCTTTCTGCTTTTGGGGTCGAGGCCCACCTGGGCGATGACCTGATAAATATCCTGCTTTTTGATTTTTCTCTGGATATCCGCCAGAAAGCGCAGATTATGATAGCCGCTGTAATTGGGCAGAAAGCCGGGATTTTCAATGATAACCCCGGCGCTTTCCGGCATCTCGATTTCTTTTCCGATCCTTTTTCCGCCCACGAGGATCTCGCCCCCGTCCAGCTTTAAAAGGCCGCAGATACATTTAAAGAGCACGGTCTTTCCGCTTCCGTTCCTGCCGACGATCCCATGGATCTTTCCCTGCTCAAAGGAGAGGGTCACGTCGTCCAGCGCCCGGTACTCCCTGAATTTTTTTACCGCGTGGCTTACCTCGATCAGATTTTCCATATTCCCTCCTAAAACCCTGAAGCCGTGTTGATATCCTTTCGCCGGATCCCTGCGTAGGATACGGCCATGCAGACAAAGATCAGTCCCAGCAGAACCGCATAGATATAGGCGGGCGTGGGATAAGTCCCGTAGCCGTCCCAGCTGTACATTGTGATATTCATCCATGCCGGAGGCGCCAGGTAATAGCCCACCCGGAAGTCCGCCAGCCGGATGATCAGATAGGGGCTCAGTCCCATGACAATGCTGATCAGCGGGCCGATTCCTTTTCTCAGGCACAGGTTGCAGGCATAGTTGATCATCCCGACCAGAACAGAGTTGAGCCAGACCGCCAGGATCGTAAGGGCCATGGCCTGCACCGGCATAAACCGGGCCATCAGATTGTAATCCGGAGGATTGATGCCCATCTGCGCGGCGGCGCTGCTCTGGGCCAGGGCCCCCAGCACCTGTCCCCAGTCCTTCATAAAGGCCACCCTGGGGAATAGAATCAGGTTCGGAAGCAGGGCCAGCGCTGCCGCGTACAGCAGGGACATGACCCAGATATAGAGTATATGTCCGCCAAAAAGGCTTTTTCTGCCGCCCCGCATAAGCTGCCAGGTGGTCATGCTGTTGATGAAGGGGGCGTCGCAGAAGATCAGGGTCGCCCCGATGATCACAAAGAGCTGTCCCATGGCATCGGGGATGATCAGAGGAAACAGCCACGGCGAGACTTTGATCCCCGCCAGGGCGGAAAACTCCTTTACCTTCCCCACATAAAAGCCAATATAAAACAAAAACCACAGAAGAGCCACGTAGAACCGGGGGCCCGTGAAGGCCTTCCGCAGCTCCACTGCGGCGATATGGGCGCTTTTTCTGCATTTATCCATGGCGATACCTCCTCCTTACCGCGCACGAGAAGATCATGCCCTCGATCAGAATCAGGCCGCCGAAATACGCCAGCACCCCCGCCAGCATAAGGGCGGGGGCGGGGTTGGCCGCCCGCAAAAAACCGCCATTCTTGAGGACATTATACCACCGGAAAGCGGACGGCAGATTCAGATCGCTGCAAAGCGAAATACTCCCATAGTAAAGAAGAACAGGGAGGGAGAGCAGCACGAACAGATTTCCCACCCAGACAGACATCATCAGGGCGAACACCGCCATAAAGGAGTAGGCCGCCGCCTCGGTGACGAAGACGCCCAAAAAATACAGAAAGCTCCGGCCCCTGAAAAACCAGGTCTCATAGGGCGTGGCGTCGTCCATATACACCATCTCCGCCAGGTCGGCCTCCGCGATCATGGGGTAGCCGAGCCTTAAGACGCCGTAAAAAAGCAGGTAGCCGAGAAGCACCGCGAGAAAGGCCCCGACGGCGGCTGTGAGCACCAGCGGCCAGCAGTAGCCTCCGTGGCCCACCCGCGACCGCAGTCCGTGAATATAGTTGTTTTCCAGATCCTCCCGGTAAAAGAGGCTTCCGGGAAGGGCCGCCAGCACGGACATGGCCATGAGAAAGGCCCCGATGCCGTGGCGGAGGCTCACAAGGGAATATACG
>CALWAW010000088.1 GCA_944375845.1 uncultured Lachnospiraceae bacterium | reverse complement strand
ATTTTTCCTGTAATTTCCTGACGGATCATGAACGTTTCGGAAGGGTATGGGTCATTTTCATAATCTGAACGGCCCGGAAAATGTCGTCAATGACGACCTCCTTGCGTTTTCCGCCGAATTCCCCGTCGAGCACCCACTCCACCGGCGCGTCGAACCGGAACTTAATCCGGGAGGCGGTGAAGTGCTTGACCAGCCTGGACTGATGCCCGTTCTGCAAAAGGCTTGCCACCACGTCGGGAAACTGGATGATGTTCTGGGGATTCTCCACCAGAAGGACCTCAAACTTTCCGTCGTCCATGCGGACGTTTTTTCCGTTTAAGCCCTTGAAGCCGGCGATCTGGTTGGCGTTGCTGACCATACCCACCAGCACGTCGCCCTCGTAAGAAGCCCCGTCGGCCTCCATGACGATATGGCGGGCCCTGACGCCTCCCAGGCTTTTGACCGCCTCGATGATATAAGCGGGATGCCCCAGCATGGCCTTAAGCTCCCTGGGCGTTTTGTAGGGCACGTCGGTAAAGGCGCCGAAAGCAGCCACATAGGTAAAATACCGCTCGTTGAACCTGCCCACGTCCACGGGGCGGGCCGTGCCCAGCACAATGGCCTCGGCGGCCTTGATCATATTTCTGGGGATCCTGTGGCTGGCGGCAAAATCATTGGTGGTGCCTGCGGGAATATAGCCGATTTTAGGCCTTCGCTCCATTCCCATGACTCCCGAGACGATCTCATTGAGGGTGCCGTCGCCTCCGCTTCCCACGATCAGATCCATGGAGCCTCCCCGCTCCTCCACCACTCTCCTGGCGTCCAGAGCTCTTTGGGTCACGTGGATCTCCACATGATAGCCAGCCTTCACAAATATATCCAGAATATCCATGAGCTTTGTCCGGATCTGGGATTTCCCCGACTGGGGATTAAAGACGAACAGCATCTTCTTGTCCATGCCGCGCAGCCTGCCTTTCTCTAATGATCTGTAATGCAATCATAGCTTCAGGCGGCAGGCCCGTTTCCTTATAGACTCTGCCGCCTGGTTAGATTGTAGGCATGTTTCCGCTATTTGTCAACAGGGACATTCTCCCTGAAGCCTGTGCCAGCGCACCGTATCCCGGACCGTGACCAGCAGATCCCTGGGGGAATAGCCCAGCTCCCTGGTGGCCTTATCGTGGGAGAAGCGGCTGTTGCTGCTTAAGGTATATAAGGAATAGGCCGTGTACAGAGGCCTTTCTTTTTTCCTCCTGGCATACCACTGCATAAAGGGCGCCGCCGCCCTTGCCATCCACATGGGAAGCACCGGAAGCCTTCTTCCGCCGGCGCTTATGCGCACCATCTCAAGCACCTCGCTGATCTCGTAGCGGCGGTTGGAAAGGATGTAGCATTCTCCCTTTTTTCCCCGTTCGGCCGCCAGGATACAGCCCATGGCCACGTCCCGGACGTCCACAAAGTCGTAGCCGCCGCGGACGCAGGCCGGAAGGACGCCGTCCATATAGTTGAGCACCATCTGCACCAGATAATTCCCCGCCCTGTTATAGGGCCCCAGGATCCCGGAGGGATGGACCACCACCGCGTCCAGCCCGGCGGCCGCCGCGTCCAGCACCGCCTGGGTCGCCTCCGCCTTCGTCTTCGCGTAGCCTCCATTCACCTCCTCCGGAGAGAAATGGTCTGTCTCCGTAATGACGCTGACCGGATCCTTTTCCGGGATGGCGTGGACGGAGCTTACGTATACCAGCCGTTTGACCCCGTATTCCCCGGCAAGCTCCAGGATATTTTTTGTTCCTTTTACATTCACGTCGTAAAGCCTCTGGGAAACCTCCCCGCCTATGTCCACAATGCCGGCCGTATGGATCAGATACGTTTCCCGCTCCCGGGCGCCCTCGAAGAACGGTCTCAGGCTTTCCTTATCCCGCACGTCCCCCTCGGTATAATGAAGCTCTTCCGTATCCTCCCCCTTTTCTCCCGGAAGCAGCAGCCCCCGAAGCTCTGCGTCCCTCTTTTTCAAAAGACGGATCAGCGTGCTTCCCAGGTGTCCGGCCGCTCCGGTGATCAGATACAGTTTTTTCATCATCAACACCCTTTCGATATTTGAACACACTGTTGATTTATTTCTTCACTTATATTATAATATAAATGTTTTTCTGCTATCAACGTTCAGATCTGCCGCTTATGTACGTTTCCGGACATTTTGCGGCTGTTCTGTCCGATAACAGAAAAATTTACAGTTTTTTTATATTTTCCGGGAGGAAATTTCAGATGAAACAGACCGATCACCGGATCCGGGTCACAAAAATGCTGATCCGCCGCGCCTTCACCGATCTTCTGAGCAGGAAGCCCATCCAGAGCATTTCCGTGAAGGAGCTGTGCGCCCTGGCGGGCATCAACCGGGGCACCTTTTACGCCCACTACACCGATATCTACGACCTTCAGGAAAAACTGGAGGACGAGATGACGCTGGATTTCCAAAAGGCCCTGGATCCTCTTCTCCATTCCGGGAAGGAAAAGCCCACTCCCCTCGCCATCACTGCCGGAATCTTCAAATGCCTTAAGGAAAACATGGATATCTGCACCATGACCCTGGGGCCCTACGGCGACAAGGAATTTGCCTCGCGCCTCATAAACCTCGGCCGTGAAAGCTATATCGAAAGCTATTCCAGGCTCTTTTCCGGCGCCACCTCCAGGCAGCTTGAGTATTATTACGCCTTTGTGAGCGCCGGCTGTATCGGCCTCCTGGAAAAATGGCTGGCCGACGGCATGACAGACAGCGCCGAGGAGCTGGCCGCCACGGCAGAGGGGATCATGTCTCACGGCATCCGCTTTTTAAAGGCTCCGGCTCTTTAAATTCTAACGAATTTTATGGGGAGTTCCTTCCATAAAATGGGTAAAACGCCAAAAAAACCGCCGGGGGATTGCCATATCCCCAAAATGCTGTTAAAGTCTTAAATAATTAAGGAGGTTTTCTATGACTGATTTTGAAAGATTCCATGTATCCGACACCGAATTTGAAGCCCGCCTGGATCAGTTGGTGGAATACTGCATGAATTCCAACCGCATCAACCCGGAGCTTTACACAAAATACGATGTGAAAAGGGGCCTGCGCGATTCCAACGGAAAGGGCGTGCTCACCGGCCTTACGGAAATCTCCGACGTAGTCGGCTTTGACACCATCGACGGAAAAAAGACCGCCGTGGACGGCCGTCTCTATTATCAGGGCTACGATGTGGTGGATCTGGTAAACGGCTTCCAGGGAAGAAAATTCGCCTTCGAGGAGATCACCTATCTTCTGCTGTTCGGCAATCTTCCCACCGAGGGGCAGATGAAGGAATTCCTTGAGCTGATGAGCCATTATACCACCCTGCCCGATACCTTCGTGCGGGATATTATCATGAAGGCCCCCAGCCGCGACATTATGAACTCTCTCCAGAAAAGCGTGCTGACCCTTTACGCCTACGATAAAAACCCCGACGACGTTTCTGTTTCCAACGTTTTGAAGCAGTCCTTACAGCTGATCGCCCGCTTCCCGCTGATGTCGGTATACGCCTATCAGGCTTACCGCCACTACCATCTGGACGAAACCCTGGTGATCCGCAATCCCAAGCCGGAGCTTTCCACTGCCGAGAACATCCTCCGCATGCTCAGGCCCGACGGAAAATATACGGAGCTGGAGGCCCGCGTGCTGGATGTGGCCCTGGTGATCCACGCGGAGCACGGCGGCGGAAACAACTCCTCTTTCACGACCCATGTGGTCTCCTCCACCGGCACCGATACATATTCTGCCGTCACCGCCTCTCTCGGCTCCTTAAAGGGCCCCAAGCACGGCGGCGCCAACTTAAAGGTGCAGATGATGTTCGCCGATATCGAGGAGCATGTGACAGACTGGGCCGACGACGAGGCCATCGCCGCATACCTTCAGAAAATGATCGACCGGGAGGCCTTCGACAGAAGCGGCCTGATCTACGGCATCGGCCACGCGGTCTACACAAAGTCGGATCCCCGCTGCATCATCCTGAAGAAGTACGCCGAGGCCCTCTCCGAGGAGAAGGGGCGCGCCTCTGAATATCAGCTTTACGCCAAGGTGGAGCGGCTGGCATGCAGCCTCCTCTCCCGCCAGAAGAACCTTCACAAGGACATCTGCGCCAATGTGGATTTCTACAGCGGCTTTGTCTATAATATGCTGGGCCTTCCCGATGAGCTCTTCACCCCGATCTTTGCCATCTCCCGTATTTCCGGCTGGTGCGCCCACAGGATCGAGGAGCTGGTGAGCTCCGGAAAGATCATCCGCCCCGCCTATATGTACGTTGGCCATCACAGGCCCTATGTAAAAATGGAGGACCGGTAAAATACCAAAGGACGCGCTTTCCGGCGCGTCCTTTTTATGCTTATTTCACGTAGAACAAAACTCCCAGGGTTCCCGGCCCGCAGTGGCTGGAGATTACTCCTCCCGCCCTGGTCACCAGGATTTCCCTGAATCTTCCCATATTCTCAAGATAGGTGTGGATCTGGTCGATAACCTCCCGGTCGCAGCCGGAATGGGTGATGAACACGCGGCGCTCATCGGCGGAAAGAAGCTCCTCCTCCATGTCCTTCGCGTATTTCACCAGAACCTTGTCAAGGGTTCCCCTGTACTTTTTATCCACGCCCATTTTCCCGTCCTTTACCACGATCCGCGGCTTCAGCTTCAGCGTATTGGCAAGGAGCGCCGTTACGGAGGAGCAGCGGCCGCCTCTCGCCAGATAGGTCAGGGTATCCACCACAAAGCTGGCCCGGACCTTTCCTCTGGCCACCTCGATCCGGGAGACGATCTCCTCCGCCTGCATTCCCTCCTCTGCCATCTCGGCCGCCCGCAGCACCTGAAGGCCGATCCCGGTGGAAAGACTCATGGAGTCGATCACAAATACCCGTTCCGCCTCCAGCTCCCGGGCCGCCATCCGCATCACGTTGCAGGTGGTGCTCATATCCTCGGATATGCCGAAAAAAATCACGTCGCGGCCTTCCTCCACATAGGGCTTGAGAGTCTCCATGGCCATATCCAGAGAAATCGCCGCGGTCTTTGGCGTCGTTTTGTTGGCGTCGGCCCAGCGGTAGATCTCGTCCGGCGTAACCTCCACCCTGTCGTAATAGCTTCGCTCCCCCATGACAATGGAGAGGGGAAGCATGGAAATGTCATGAGCCTCCATCAGGCTGTCTGTCAGGTCACAGGTACTGTCTGCAAGGATCTTCACTTTTTTGTTCATAGCGACGGCCTCCCGTTCTTTAAAAATCTGTCCACAGTTCTGTTAAAGCTCTCACTCTTTTTTGCCGCGATAAAGTGGTCTCCTTCCATCACGCAAAGGACACTCCCCGGTATGTGCCTCTGAATTTTTCTGGTATGGGAATCCCGGATCATGTCTTTCGTGCCGGCAATCACCAGGACCGGCATGGAAAGCTGTTCAAGTCTTTTTGCCGGAATGCGGGGCTCCTTCACCATCAGGCCAAGAAGCTCCTTTTTCCGCCTGAGCGCCGGGTCTGACCGGGCCCGCAGAAGGGAAAAAACATACGCGGCCGTAATGGGAACCTGCCAGCGAAGCTTCACGCCCCGGGGCGAAAGGTTCCCGCCGTTCAGAATCAGCGCCTTTACCCGCTCCGGGTGCTTTATGGCAAAGAGCAGGGCGATGTTGGCTCCGTCGCTGAAGCCTAGAAGCACCGCCTCAGAAAGCTTCAGCCTGCGAAAAAGCGCCATCAGGTCGTCCGCGAACTGCTTCAGGGTAAAGGGCGCCGTTCCCCTGGGGGATCTGCCATGGCCTCTTGTGTCCACGGCGATCACCCTGTATTCCCTGCTGAAGGCTTCGATCTGACGCCTGAAGTATGTGTGGTCCTCCCCGTTTCCGTGGAGGAGCACCAGCGGCTCCCCCGTTCCCTGCTCCTGATAGTAAAGGCTTAAATCCGGCTCCATAAGATTTCTCCTAGCTGCGTTCCGGCACTGCCAGATCCTTTTCCTCCAGCTCCGGCAGGATTTCCCGATAGTTGCTGTCCAGAGAGCTTTTGCTTTCGGCCTTCTTCATGCTGAGAATCACCTGTCCCCTGGATTTTGTGGGGCTCTGCATGACGCCGGCGCCGCCCACGCAGCCGCCGGGGCAGGCCATTCCCTCCAGGAGGTATCCGTCATAAGTCCCCTTTTTCGCTTCCTTAAGAAGCTCCCTGCAGCCTGCCAGCCCCTCCGCATTCGCCACCTTTACTTCCCTGTTCGGAGCAAGGCGCCTGATGCAGTTGACCACCGCCTTCGCCACTCCGCCGCTGGCGGCAAAGCCGCGCCCGTCGGCGCTGGAGCCGGTGAGCTTCTCTCCCATGGGAAGGCTCTCAAAATTCACTTCCTTCGCCATGAACATGCCTCTCAGCTCCTCAAAGGTCAGGACAAAATCAATATCGCTGCGGATCTCTTTTCGGCTGGCCTCCAGCTTTTTCGCCGAGCAGGGGCCGATAAAGACCACCTTGCAGCCGGGGTATTTTTTCTTGATGAGACGGCCCGTCAGCACCATGGGCGTAAGGGCCATTGAAATATAGGGCGCCAGCTCAGGGAACTGCCTGTGAACAAGGGAATACCAGGCCGGACAGCAGGAGGTCGCCATAAAGGGCTGCTTTTCCGGGACCTCCTCCAAGAAATCCTGCGCCTCCTCAATGGTACAGAGATCTGCGCCCACCGCCACCTCGAACACGTCGGCGAAGCCGAGGGCCTGGAGCGCTCCTCTCATTTTCTCCTCCGGAAGTTCCTTTCCGAACTGGCCCACAATGGCGGGCGCCACGGCCGCGTAGACCGGGATTCCCGCCTTTATGGCGTGAATCACCTGGAACAGCTGGCTCTTGTCGGCAATGGCCCCGAAGGGGCAGTTGACCATGCACATGCCGCAGGATACGCATTTGTCATAATCGATCTCCGCCCGTCCCAGGGCGTCGGGATGGATGGCGTCCACTCCGCAGGCCTTCGCGCAGGGACGCTCCAGCTTGACAATGGCTCCGTAGGGACAGGTATTCACGCACCGTCCGCACTGGATACATTTTTCTTTATCAATAAAGGACCTCCCGTTCTTGATGGAGATCGCCCCCTTGGGGCAGACCTCGGTGCAGGGATGAGCCAAACAGCCCTGGCATGCGTCGGAAACCCGCACCTCGTTTTCCGGGCAGGAGCAGCATGCCACCTTGATTACGTTAATCAGGGGATCCTCGTAGAACTTTTCTGAGACGGCGCTGTCCTCGATCCCGTCGGAAACCGGCACATAGGACGTCATGTCCCTCACCGGAAGGCCGATGGCCAGACGCAGTCTTTCCTCCACAATGGCCCGCTCCAGGAAAACGCTCTCCCGGTAGGTGCCGATCTCCCCCGGTATGATCTTGTAGGGAAGGTCCACGATCCTGGAAAAGTCTCCTCCCTCATAAGCCATTTTCGCCACTTCCGTAAATATCTTCTGTCTGATGTCGACAACGCTTGTGTAAACGCCCCTCATGCTCATGGACTGATCTCCTCCTGTGAAATTCCTAAGGGCTATTATAACAGAAAGCCGGGGAATTTGCCAGTTTTTAATTTAAAACAGGCAAACGCCCCGGCATTTTTCCGCCGATTTCTCGATTTTACTTTAAATGAAGCCATTTTCAGAAAGATAATCGTAGGCTACATCATATGGATCCTGATTTTCAACATCAATCAGATAATTGAGTTCCGTACAGACATCATCTGTAAATTTCCCTTCCAAAGAGGCAAATACTTCCTCAAGCTCCGGATAATCCTCATAAAGGTCTGCCCGAATCAGATATGCTCCGTTGTATTCCGGGAAAAATTTCTGGTCATCTTCCAAAGTCACCAGATTAAACTTCTTATTAAGTCCATCTGTGGAATATACGATTGTCACATCCATATTTCCAGAATCCATACCAGCGTATTTCAGGCCCCGGTCAATGGTATTACTCTCTTTAAAATTAAGTCCATAAGCTTCCACGAAGGCATCAAAATGCTTGGAACCCTCATCGAAAAATTCATGTTCTGCCGCAAAAGTAAGCTCCGGCGCACAGGAAACCAAATCGCTGACCTTAGAAAGATTATACTCTTGAGCTATTTCCTGACTCACCGCCACCACGTAAGTGTTCTGGCCTCCCAGCTTGGGGGTCAACATCACATTTGCTTCTTTTTTACCCAACTCATTTACATAATCATAAAGAGAAGTTCCATCCGGCACCTCAGATGGATCCCTGCCCAGATAAGCAGTCAAAAGCGAACCGTCATAGGACATATAAACATCCATTTTCCCGTCCTTGATCTGCTCAAAAGCCAGACTGCTGGCCATGGAGTCCTGCACTTTTACTTTAATATCAGTCTTTTCCTCAATCATAATCTTTGCGATCTGAGTGAAAAGCTTCATTTCCGCAAAATCCCCATCGATAACGGTTACTGTATTCCCATCGCTTCCGCCACATCCCGCAAGCGCAGACAGGATCAAAATAACCGCCATGAGAACTGCGCATTTACCTCTCCGTTTTTTCATAGATACCTCCCTGCCTTTTTTCCAAAAATCCCAACAGATAATCAAAAAATACCGACATCAGCATCAGAACAAGAGTACCGCTTATAATCAGATCAAAATTCTGGATCCGAATTCCACGATACAAGATACTGCCCAGTCCGCCTCCACCTACAAACGTCCCGAACACTGCCACCCCCACAGCTGTCACTACCGCAATACGGATACCGGTTAAAATAAAAGAAAAGGCCATTGGAAATTCTACGCTCTTAAGCCTCTGCCAACGGTTCATACCCATGGCATCCGCTGTTTCTTTCAATATGGGACTGACACTGTTCAAACCAGTGTTTGTATTTCTTACAATGGGCAAAAGCAAATACAACACCATGGAAATAATAACCGTAACGGAATTTGCGCCAAACACAGTCATCAAAAGGCCCATTACTGCCAATACCGGCACTGTCTGAAACAGATCCACCACTGTCAGCACAATCTTTCCCGCTTTGGGATGGTAGTATGTAAAAATCCCAATGGGGATCCCGAAAGCCACCACAAAAAAACAGGAGACGATCACCAGATATAAATGCTCAAAAACCATTTCCCAAGTCATATCTCAATCCTTCTGAAGTCCTTTGGAAACGCACTTCTTTTCGATCATATCAACCAGCAGCCGGAACAAAACCGCCAGAATAGCGATTGGAATAGAGCCGATCACAATGTATTCCTTTACATTGGCGTCAATGCCCCTGTATATAAATTCCCCCAAACCGCCCTGTCCGATCATAGCTGCCAGAATCGCCCAGCTTACCGTATAAATCACGGACATCCGGATTCCGGAAAATATAGCCGGCATTGCCATAGGAACCTCCACACGCATAAAGATCTGACGCTTATTCATGCCACAGCCCCTTGCCACCTCAATATAGCTCCTGTCAATATCAATAAAACCCTGATATGCATTTTTCAAAATAGGAAACACTGCATAAATACTGAGCGCCATGATCACTGTTAATGGAGTCATCCCCAGGCGCAGCATCAAAAGCCCAATAAATACGATACCAGGAATCGTTTGGAAAACGCTGATAAGCGGCATAACCACAACCGCTGCCTTTCTGAAACGGGAAAGCAGAATTGCGAGAGCCATGGCAATCACGATAGCAATCGCCACGGAAATAATCACATAAACAATATGTTCTCCGATCGCTGTCAGAAGACTGATTCCATATTTGTCTATAAATCCTTTCATACCACATCACACCTGCTTCATTAAAAGGCGGATTATACTTTCCACCGTGATGACACCTGTTACCCTTCCTGTCTCATCCTTTACATAAAGCCGGTCTACCCCGGAGAGCTCATAATGCTTCGCAATTTCGGAAAGGCGATCCTTTTTATCTACTATAATGACTGCCTCATCTCTCATTGGCTCGGCGTCCACAGCTTCCATCAAATCCTCCGCAGTCATCTGACTTCCCTTTACGCTGACCTCCTGAAGGGTAATAAATTTTGATATTTCCTCATTGGCCGGATGGAGCAGCATCTCCTTCGGAGGAGCGTCCTGAAGGATTTTCCCCTGATCCATAAAAAGAATCCTGTCAGCCATTTTCATAGCCTCATGCATATCATGGGTAATGAACAGCACTGTAATATTCAGTTCTCTCTGGATCTTCTTAACCTCTGATTGAAGAATTTCCCGTGTGATCGGATCAAGGGCGCCAAAAGGTTCATCCATGATAATAATAGGTGGATTCACTGCCAATGCACGAAGAACCCCTATTCTTTGCTGCTGTCCTCCTGAAAGCTGTCTGGGATACTTCCCTGCATATTCATTATACGGCATATTCACCATATTTAACAGCTCTTTTACCCGGTTCAGTGTTTTTTCTTTATCCCACTTCATGATCCTGGGAACTACAGAGATATTCTCCTCAACCGTCATATTTGGAAAAAGTCCGATCTGCTGGATCACATATCCAATGGAAGTCCGAAGTTTGATCAGATCCATATCCTTTGTGCTGACCCCATCGATCAGAATCTCTCCTTCAGAAGCGTCAATCAGGCGATTCAGCATTTTTACTGTCGTGGTCTTCCCACAGCCGGAAGGTCCGATGATTACAACAAACTGCCCTTTCTCCACAGTAAAGCTGACGCCTCGGATGATTGGTTTGTCTCCATAATACTTTTTGATATTCCTGTATTCGATCATGTCTTACCTCAGATACATGCTCTTGATTTTAGAAAAGGTGAAAGCAATCGATACCGATTGCCTTCACCCTCTTTACACACTAAGAAATGAAGCGGCTTCAGCCCTTATAAGTATTTCTCAATGACCTTAAGCTGCTCGGGGGTGACGGCGGGAGCCTGATAGCTCTCGATCCTCTGCTTTACCACCTCGGAAGCGCGGTCCTTGATGCTCACAGAGCCCTCGCTCTCCCAGGACTTGTAATCCTGCTTTACGAAGATGTCGGGAATGAAATGCTCTTTCCTGTACTCCTTGGGAGTCCTGCCGTAAAGGAAGGTTCCCTTGGGGCCAACCTTCTTGATTTCTGCGGTGTAGTCCTTGGTCTTATCGATGGCGACGCCGTTATAAAGCCTCTTCACCATCTTGATCAGCTGCTCGTCAACCACGTATTTCTCAAGGGACGTCACGTTGAAGCCGCTGAGCATACCGGCCGCGAAGTAGATCAGATCCACATCGCTTAACACGCCGCACATTAAGTTCAGGGTGGACTCCACGCCCGCCTGGAAATCAATGTCGATGGCGTCGTTGAGAGCGCCGGAGGTACGGAAAGGCATGTGGTAGAATTTAGCCATAGCCGCCGTAGCCAGGGAGATCAGAGCGGTCTCTGTGTTGCCCAGAGCCATGGAAACCTTCCTCAGGTTTGTGGAGGTGGAGGTGTTTCCATAGAAGATGGGCAGACCGGGCTTAATGAGCTGGATCAGCACGATGGCCGCCAGAAGCTCGGCGTTATTCTGAACGATGGTGCCCATCAGGGAAGCCTGGCTCGTGAGAACAGGCAGTGAGCAGGCCGCCAGCTGGATCGGCTGATTGCGCTCACAATATACATACAGGGCGTCCAGCGCCTCTTTGATATAAGCCAGAGGGGAGATCGGGCTTACACAGCCGATCAGCACCGGCTCGTTATTGGTCTTTCCCACGAACTGGGATACCATATCGATGAGCCTGGTGGCAACCATTCCGGTATCTTCCTTCGCCGTCATCAGAGAGGTGACGGAAATGGGAAGGGTGGTGTAGCGAAGCAGGGCCGCCATCATGTGATAAGCCCTCTCGTTCCTGTCGATGTCGTAGGTATCGCACAGGTTCAGATGGGTCATATCCAGGCAGTCACTGGTCTGCACCAGCTTACAGATCCTTACATAGTCGTCCATCACGGCGAAGCGGAACTTTCCGTCCTCAAGGATGTAAGGCGGGCTGCCTGCCGTACACATGGTCCTGCTGCCCTTTCCCATCTGATAGATGGTGCCGTCGGGGCGGTAAAGCTCCAGGGAATCCACCACTGTGGAGAGAGCCTTGTCAACCAGCTCTTTTGTGAAGTAAACGGTGTGGCCGTCCACCTTCGCGCCGTTTTTCTTAAAAATATCAAGAGCCTTGTCGTCGTCAAAGACGCAGCCGGTCTCGGCCAGAACCTTTAAAGACTGCTCATGAACGAACTGAGCGTCGTCCTGCGTAAAAAACAGTTTTTCTAATTCCATTTTGATATCCTTTCAAATCCTTAATTTTCCTTCAGGGCCTTTTTCTTATAAACCCTTACCAGCCATGCGCAGATCATCGCCAGTACGGCGCTCACTGCCAGCACGCCGAAGATCCTGGTGTAGGCGCCTGTGGTATCATAGGTATCCAGCCACTTTCCGGCGATGGGAGAAACGAACATATCCGGAAGGAAGCCGATTACGGAGAGGATACCGGAGGCGGAGCCGAAGATGGCAACCGGAACCTTGGTCTCTGTGAGCATGGAAGAGGTTACGCCGTATGCGCCGCTTAAGAAGAAGGACAGCACGATGATCAGGGCCACTGCGGGGATCATGAAGCCGGCGCTCTTAGGAGCTACAGCCAGGCCAGCCAGGCAGATGGCGGTGATCAGGCAGCACCAGATGATGGTCCTGGAAGGAGTCTTCTTCTGGGCAACTCCGCCGATGATCGGGGAGGAGAACAGGCTGGTGCCGTAGGTCCTGATGGCGCTGATGGCGGAAGCCACAGCCGCGGCCGCGCCGATGGCGGTCAGGAAGGATACGGTGTAGGCCAGCGAGGTGTATACGGTGTAAACAAAGAACATGCACAGCGTGGTAAGCCATACGCCGGGATGCTTGAGTGCCTGTACCAGCTCATGCAGGTTGAACTTCGCGCTCTTCTCTTCAAACTCATCGGCAAATCTGGGGATGATGATGAAGGAAAGCACTGCGAACACAGCGTTGATGCCGGCATAGAACATCAGCACGGTCTGGAAGCCCTGCTGAGCGTCCGCAAAGGCCTCGAAGATGCCGATGGAGATAAAGCTTACGATCAGGCCGATGGCGCCCACAACGCCGTAGGAGATACCGATATTGGTGGAATAATTCTCCTCGCTGCTGACAAGGCGGATGGCCTTATAGCGGATGCCCCAGTAAATCAGCGTCGTACACAGGCCGAACAGCAGGAAGATCACCTTTAACTGCTCGTAGCTGGGCGTCGTTGAATACCAGAAGGTAAGCACCGCGCTGAGGGCAAAGCCCAGGGTCGCCAGATATTTTACTCTGATCTTATCGGCCAGCACGCCGCCAAAGAAATAAGCGATGGTGGCTGTGGTGCCGTACAGTCCGTACAGCACGCCAAGCTGGGTGTTGGAGATCTGAAGCCCCTCGATCACCTGGTCATAGAAGGAATACCTGGCCAGATATGTAAGATAGATCACCTGAGCGCCGCAGCTGATGATGGCCACGACCGCCCACTTTGTAAACTTGCTGATGGTTGCAGCAGTCTTTAATTCCTTACCCATTTTTTAACTCCTCCTGTATTTCAGGCTTATGCCTGCGCCCACTTCTTGCAGTAATCAATCGTGGTCTGAGGACTGCTGGCCCATGCGTCAGCGCCTACCTGCTCGCACACCTCGGCATTGACGGGAGCGCCGCCGATGATCACCTTGACGTCATCGCGCAGGCCCGCTTCCTTCATGGCCTCAATGGTGGCCTTCATGGAATCGATGGCCAGGGTCAGAACGCCGGAAAGGCCGATGATATGGATATCCTGCTCCTTGGCGGTCTCAATGATCTTGTCGGCGGGAACATCGATGCCCAGGTCCACAACGTCAAAGCCGGCAGCCTCAAGCATGGAGCGGACAATGTTCTTGCCGATGTCATGGAGGTCGTCCTTAACGGTGCAGAGGATCATCTTTGCCTTGACCTCGTCGGAGCCGTCGCCGGATACCAGGGCGTCCTTCAGGATGTCCACGGCCTTGGTCATCAGCTCGCCCGCGTAGATCAGGTCGCCGACAAAGTACTCGCCGTCCTCAAAACGGGAACCCACAATGTCCATGCCCTTCTGACATGCTTCCATTGCCTTCTGGGCGTCCGCGCCGCCCTCGCTCATCACCTGCTCCAGAGATTCTGTCATAACGTCTTCATCCAGATCTCCCATTGCTTCTGCTAATTCGTCAAAATTGATCATAGTTTTTATTCCTTTCTTTTATATTATTTTTTTATTTCGCTTTCTTGACGCCGATCTTGCCCTGACGGTAAGCCCTGTTGTACTTTCTTCCGCCCTTGTCGTGCATGCAGAGCGCCTCGCAGGCGTAAATGGTGCTCATGATATCCACGTTGCAGGGATCCATGATGGCGGAATTGAGACCCGCATGGATGGCGTAGGCCATGCAGTTGGAGTTGATGTACTTTCTGGCGGGCATCTCAAAGCTGATGTTGGAGATGGCGCCGGTCACCTTTACTTCGGGCGCGTACTCGTGGATCTTCACGATGCACTCCTCAAAGTCCTTCATTGCGGTAGGCATTGTGGAAAGAGCCATGACGCAGGGATCGATGTGGAGATGGTCCAGGGCCACTCCGTACTTGACCGCCTTCTCGATGATGCTCTTGGCGATGTCCACCTTCTTGTCCACCTGAGTGGGAATCCCGCCCTTGTCGCAGGTCAGGCCCACAACGTTCCAGTCGGAACCGGCGATCAGCGGGAAGATCGTTTCGCACTTATCCCCCTCTTCATTAACGGAATTGACCATGCCGGGTTTTTTCACATGGCCCTCCTCAAGCAGCCTTGCCAGAAGCTTGGCGTTGGGGCTGTCGATGCAGATGGGGGTGTCCGTCACCTCCTGGATCAGGCCGATCAGCCATACCATGGCATCGTATTCCAGCTCCGGAGCCGTACTGGCCGCGCAGTCGATGAAATTCGCGCCCGCCGCAGCCTGGGCGGCCGCGCGCTCCCTGATCAGATCCGCGTTCCTGTCCGCGATCGCCTGCTTTACAGAAGGGATCGCTCCGTTAATCTTCTCACCAATGATAATCATGTTACCTGTTTCCTCCTTTTCTTCCAGGCGAGAACCCCTAATATCCGATTTACAACTTTAGTATAGACAAGTTTTGTTTGATTGTCAATATTCCTATACATATATTCCAAATTCCTTCTCTATTGTTGTTATTTTTTATACAATATGCCGTCCCTTCCCGGCCTTCAGCTTGACTTCCCCTGGAAATCCCGATATGATAGGAGCTGGAGGAATCAGCCTATGAATTCACTTGTCATCGGGTGCCGCACAACGGAAAACGAGCTGCTCGCCGCCATGGAGGAATGCAGCTGCTCCTTTCCCCTTGTCTGGATCGACGCCCGTCTCCATAACGTAAGGGCAAAGCTTAAATCAGCCCTCCAGTCCATTGTGGACGATTCCCCGGGCTTTGACGAGATCCTGTTCGCCACGGGCTTCTGCGGAAATTCCATCATCGGCCTTGAAAGCCGGGACGCGGCCCTTGTGATCCCGCGGACAGACGACTGCACCTCCCTGCTTCTGGGGGGCTGCAAAAACAAGACAAAGCATCTGGACTGCTACTTTCTCACGGAAGGATGGCTTAAGGGAAGCGGCAATATCTGGAATGAGTATACCCGGTCCGTAAAACGATACGGAAAGGAAAAGGCGGACCATATCTTTTCCGTGATGTTCGCCCATTACCGGCGTATCGCCCTCTTAGACACCGGCTGCTACCCCCTGGAACCCAGCCTTCAGAAGGCAAAGGCCATCGCGGACGCCTTTTCCTTAAGCTGCGAGGTGCTTCCCGCCGGCATTTCCTATCTGAAGGAGCTTCTTTCCGGCGCCAGGAGCCCGGAGCGCTTTTTAAGAGTCCCGCCCCGCGCGGCGGTCACTCAGGATATGCTTCAGATTTTCAGCTAGCGAGGTTTTTCCATGTTTGATCCATCAGAAAAAGAACTGATCGACGCCCTCTCCTGCCTTGACGACGAGAGGACCATTTCAGCAGCGAAAAAACTGATCGGAGCCGGGGCGGATTTTTCCGCTGTGGACCGCTGCCTTGACGAGGGCCTCAACCTGGTCCGGCAGCAGTTTGAGGAGGGCTCCTACTTTATCGCGGACCTCATGTATTCCGGCATGCTCTACCGCTCTGTGCTGGAGCTTTTCCCGACCGGAGCCGCAAACGGCCTCCATCTCAAAAAGGGCCGCGCCCTCATCGGCGTTGTGGAGAGGGATATCCACGATATCGGAAAGGATATTGTGGCCAGCCTCCTTGCCTCCGACGGCTATGAGGTCATAAACCTGGGGGCCGACGTGACGCCCCAGGCCTTTGTGGACGCCATCCGCCTGCACCGCCCTCAGATTGTTCTGATGAGCGGGATGATGAGCTTTGCCCTGTGCTCCATGAAGCGCACCGTGGAAGCCATCAAGGAGGCGGGCCTTCGCAGCCAGGTCTTTATCCTGGTGGGCGGCGGCTGCGTGAACGAGGAGGCCGCCGCAAAAATCGGGGCGGACGCCCTGGCCGCCTCTCCCCTGGAGACGCTGAATCTGTGCAACGAATTTCTGTCCGGGAAAGGAGGAACGCATGAGTGAGCCTGTCTACGCCATCATCTCCTCCCATTTCCGGGAACCGATCATAAACGGCGTTCTGAAGCCTGACGACCCTCTCCCCTCAGAGAACGAGCTGTGCCGCCTCTTCGCCACCACCAGGGAAACGGTCCGCAAGGGGCTCAAGCAGCTGGAGCAGGAGGGACTCATCTATTCCCGTCCCCGAAGGGGATATTTTGTCAGCCGCCCCCGCCATCAGGAAATCACCGTCTTTGCTCCCGCAGGCCTTGATCAGACGGAAAGCCGCTTTAAGGACATCCGTATCATCCGGCCGGGGGCCGAGATCCAGAAAGCCCTTCAGGTTCCTTCCAACCAGAAGGTGATTGCCGTTTACCGGGGCAGTTATTCCGGCTCCCGTCAGGTGGGGCTGGAGGCCAAATACCTGCCCTACGGAAAAGGAATCCCGTCCATCGAGAACGAAATCAACTACGCCGTATTTCCAGAAGCGGCCGACGCGAAATCAGCATCCTTTCAGTATTATACGCAGCTCAGCATCCGGGCCTGCGTGATTCCCAGCGACCTCTACCCCATGTTTGACTGCGGAAGGGACGAGCCCCTTCTTCTCATCAGCCGCATCCTCATCACCCAGGAGGGCCTTCGGATCGGCTACAGCAAGCAGTATCTGAGGGAGCCCGTGGGAGAGCTCTCAGGCTTTTCCGGATATATCCAAAATAATGAAACGAGGTGACCATCATGCCCCAGGTAACATTTCCCGAGGAGGGCCTTTCTGTATCGGTCTCATCGGGCACGCTTCTGATCGACGCTATACGGGGAGCGGGCCTTTCCGTTGACGCCCCCTGCGGCGGAAGGGGCCAGTGCCGAAAATGCGCCGTTTTGGTGCTGACCGGAAGCGCCCCCGGCGAGCAGCTCTCCTGTCAGTTTCCCGTAACCGAGGATATTGAGGTGCGGCTTCCCAGGACCTCCATGACAGGCCATATCCTGGAGGCAGGCTCCGGAAGGGCGGATCTTTCCTCGCCCAATGTCCGTTCTGTGGACGCTTCGGTTTCCGCCCCGAAAATCGGCGAATCCGATTCCATCTGCAAGAGGGTCCGCGACGCCCTTGGACTTTCCGGCCCCATTCCCCTCTCCCTTTCCGCCAACCTGTGCCATCTTCTCAAGAAAATGGATTTTACGGGAAATTTTGTGCTGGTGAGGGACCGGCTGGCCGCCATCCGGCGGAAAAATATGCCCTGCTATGCGCTGGCCTATGACATCGGCACCACCACGGTGGTCTCTTATCTTCTGGATGCCGCCACAGGCAGGCAGCTTTCCGTCAGCAGCATGCTGAATCCCCAGGCCGCCTACGGGGCCGATGTGATCAGCCGCTGCGAATATGATACCTCCCACGAAAAAAAGGAGCTGACTTCGCTGATCCGCTCTGCTCTCAACTCTTTGATGCTCTCCAACGCAAAAAAAGCGGGAATCTCGCCGGAGGACATCTTTTTTGCCGCCATAGTGGGCAACACCTGCATGGAGCACCTGTATCTGGGCGTCTCCACAGAGTCCCTCATCAGCGCCCCTTACCTCGCGACGGTGGACGAGGCGCAGGTCCTCTCTCCCGCCGAGGCCGGCCTTTCCATAAACCCTGGAGGGCAGGTGACGGTATTTCCCTCCATTTCCGGATTCGTGGGGGGCGATACGGTGGGCGTGCTTTTGTCTCTTCCGGAAAACGCCTTCCGGCAGATGACCCTTGTGCTGGATATCGGAACCAACGGAGAGCTGGTCCTGGGCCAGGGAACAAGGCTCTATACCTGCTCCACCGCCGCGGGACCGGCCTTTGAGGGCGCGAAGATCGCCTGCGGCATGCGGGGCGCCGACGGGGCCGTCGATCACGCCTCCGTAAAGGACGGAGAGCTCACCTTTACCACCGTAGGCGGCCTTTCTCCCATCGGCATCTGCGGCTCCGGCCTCATCGACCTGATCCGCTGCCTTCTGGAGCTTAAGATTGTTTCTTCCAGAGGCAGGCTGGAAAAACCTTCCAAATGGCTGCCCGAGGCGGCCGCCCGCTACAGCGGAAGGCTTACGGAGCGGGACGGCGTTTCCGCCTTTCTGCTGACCGACGATCCGAAGGGCATTTATCTGTCCCAGAAGGATATCCGGGAGGTACAGCTTGCCAAGGCCGCCATCGCCACCGGCGTCACCCTGCTATGCGAGCAGATGGACGCGAAGCCGGAGGATATCAGTCAGGTGCTCCTGGCGGGAGCCTTCGGAAACTATATGGATCCGGAGAGCGCCTGCCGGATCGGGCTGATCCCCTCCTGCCTCTCCGGGCGGATCCGCGCCATCGGAAACGCCGCCGGAGAAGGCGCCAAGCTGGCCGCCTTAAGCAGCGCCCAGCTTGAGCGGGCCTCCCATATCGCGCGCCATGTAAGCTTCGTGGAGCTTGCCACCTCAAAGACCTTCCAGACAGCCTATGTGGGAAATCTGAACTTCTGATTCTGCAATAAAAAAGGATCCTTCCGCAGGATCCTTTTTTTATGCTTCCTCCATCACAAACTGATTCTTCCCGTTTTTCTTCGCCTCGTAGAGCAGGCTGTCCGCCGTCTCCCTGAGCACCCTGTCTCCGGCGGGATGGCCGTATCTGTCGTTGATCTCTTTAAAGCTGTCCAGATCCAGGATGATAAAGCAGCGGCTCTGCTGTTTTCCCGCCGGCTCCATGGTCTTTAAAAGCTGCTCTCCCTTTTCAAAAAACTGCTGGCGGTTCAATATGCCTGTCAGGCTGTCCAGCCGCGCCTCATACCTTAAATAGCTCTGGTTCTTCTAATACAGGATAATCAGCAGCATCACAAGAACCGCCAGGGACATCATTCCCATCAGGAACTGGATCTGAAGATGCAGAATATCATAGGAGCTTTCCTCTGAAAGGGATATGCCGTGCCGCCGCGCCTGCGGGGAGCCAGGGCCTCGTTCTGGTCCACCGAATGGATCCGGAAGAAGAGGGTTCTCACATAGGCCGAATCCCACAGCCGGAAGCAGAGGTATACAAGACCGTCGCACACCACCAGAAAGGGGATAAAGTCCCAGCTCAGCATACCGGAAAAGGCGCTTGCCGCCCGGAAGCCCGTTTCCGGAAACAAAAGCCCCATAAACCCGTAGACCAGGACTGTGTGAAGAGTCCTCCCCACGGAGAAGACCAGGATGACCCCCACGGCGGGATGCCTCCCTCTCTTCACCGCGCTGTATAAAAGCCCGGCGATCCAGCCGAACAGCCCCCTGGAGACCACGCTGAGGACGATGCTCTGAAGGGGCTTCCCGCTCATAACGGGGGAAAAGATCATATCCCCCGCCCCCACATAAAAGGCCGACGCCTTCCACATGGACGCCAGCCCGAACACCACGCCCATGGCGGCCGCCTCCCGGGGCCCCAGAATACAGCCCGCCGCCAGAACGGGAATGTAGACCAGCGTCACGGAGATGGGCTATATGTGGATGTAGCCCAGAAAGGAGAAGGACATAAAAAGCTCGGCGCAGACCAGCATCCAGAATATGTATTTTCTCTGTTCCTTACACGCGTTTTTCATTTCAACCTGCCACGTTTTTCCCATCCCCGAAATCAAGGATATAGGGATAATGGGTCTTTCTCTTTTCCACGGGAGGAAGAGTCATATAATCGCCGTAAAAGGCGGTCAGCATCCCGTGGATATCCTTGGGGAAATTCAGCTTTACGTCTTCAAACTGGTATTTTACCACCGGAAAGACCCGTGCCTTTTCGATGGTGTTCCAATGGGGACTGGTATCGCAGGGGAAGCCCAGCCTCCCCGTGTCTGTATGCTCATATTTTCTGCACTGCTTCAGGCAGCGCCTGTAGATCCATCCGGGAGAGATATGAAAAAGCTTCAGGCCGCCGTGAACGGCGGCGCAGATCCCTCTGACCAGCCCGGCCCTCCAGCCTCCAAAGGCCAGGTAAGGGCGCGGGATGCTCCGGAGGATCAGAAGCTTGCTCCAGAACCAGGCGCTCCAGGCCTGAAGCCTGTAGGCGCCCTTTTTATCCGCCATGTTGTCGTATGGATAGAGATCCAGAAAGATCCCGAAGGGACAGTCCACGTCCTTCAGGGCGTACTCCTGGAACCTGGTCCCTTTTTTGCAGAGCCTTGTGGTCATCAGGGGATAATTCTCATTTTCTTCCGCGTTCAATATATAATACTTGTGGGATAGCTGCTCCTTTACCAGGCACAGCGCCCTGTCAAAGTCTTTTCTGGGAAGGGCCACGTCGATGTCGTCGTCCCAGGGAATAAAGCCGCCGTGGCGGATCGCGCCGATCCCGGTCCCGGCGAACGCAAAATACTGAAGACCGTTTTTGTCACAGAGCTCCATGAAATCCTTCAGGATCTCCAGCTCCGTAAGCTGTACGCGCCTGAGCACCTGCGGCTCATAAAATCCGGCCATAGATACCTCCCGCTCCGCCCCTCTTGTATTGGTGATTGGGGACTGAAGCCGTCGATATCATATCATCTTTCTCTGTTAAAATCAAGCCGGGGAAGGGGTTTTAAAGAAAACCGCACCGGCCATTACAGCCGGTGCGGTCTGATTGCTTCAATATTCAGCTGCGCCGCCAGGCCCAGCCTTTCTGAGATATTCCTGATTAAAACTTCCCTGCCTTAGCGGCTTCCTCGATGGAAACGGCCACGGCCACAGTCATGCCGACCATGGGGTTGTTTCCGGCTCCGATCAGGCCCATCATCTCAACATGGGCAGGTACGGAGGAGGAGCCTGCGAACTGGGCGTCGGAGTGCATACGGCCCAGGGTATCGGTCATGCCGTAGGAAGCAGGGCCCGCCGCCATGTTGTCGGGGTGAAGGGTACGGCCGGTGCCGCCGCCGGAAGCCACGGAGAAGTATTTCTTCCCGGCCTCAAGACGCTCCTTCTTGTAGGTGCCCGCAACGGGGTGCTGGAACCTGGTGGGGTTGGTGGAGTTGCCGGTGATGGAAACGTCCACGTTCTCCTTCCACATGATGGCAACGCCCTCGGGAACGCTGTTGGCGCCGTAGCAGTTTACCTTGGCGCGCAGTCCCTCGGAGTAGGGCTTGCGGAATACTTCCTTTACCTCGTTGGTGTAAGGGTTATACTCAGTCTCCACATAGGTGAAGCCGTTGATCCTGGAGATGATCTGGGCGGCGTCCTTGCCAAGGCCGTTTAAGATTACGCGCAGAGGCTTTTTGCGGACCTTGTTGGCCTTCTCGGCGATACCGATGGCGCCCTCGGCGGCCGCGAAGGACTCATGACCGGCCAGGAAGCAGAAGCACTCGGTATCCTCCTCAAGGAGCATTTTGCCCAGATTGCCATGGCCCAGGCCTACCTTACGGGTATCGGCCACGGAGCCGGGAATGCAGAAGGCCTGAAGGCCCTCGCCGATGGCCGCCGCGGCGTCTGCCGCTCTCCTGCAGCCCTTCTTGATGGCGATGGCAGCGCCCACGGTGTATGCCCAGCAGGCGTTCTCAAAGCAGATGGGCTGGATGCCTTTGATCTGGTTGTATACATCAAGTCCGGCCGCCTTGGTGATCTCGGCGGTCTCCTCGATGGAGCCAATCCCATATTCCTTTAAAACAGCAAGAATCTGTTTTTCTCTTCTCTCATACGATTCAAATAAAGCCATTTTTTACGATTCCTCCTAATCTATGTATTCACAAACCATCTGAAACGCGGGGCTTATTCTTTTCTGGGATCAATGATCTTGACAGCGTCAGCCACTCTGCCGTACTGGCCCTTTGCCTTCTCCCAGGCGGTGTTGGGATCGTCGCCGTTCTTGATGAAATCGGTCATCTTCCCAAGGTTTACAAACTGATAGCCGATGATCTGATCGTCCGCATCCAGTGCGATGCCGGTTACATAGCCCTCTGCCATTTCCAGATAACGGGGACCCTTCTTTAAGGTTCCGTACATGGTGCCAACCTGGGAACGGAGGCCCTTGCCCAGATCCTCGAGGCCGGCGCCCACTGCGAGGCCGTCCTCAGAGAAGGCGCTCTGGCTTCTGCCGTATACAATCTGAAGGAATAACTCTCTCATGGCGGTATTGATGGCGTCGCATACCAGGTCCGTATTCAGCGCTTCCATAACGGTCAGGCCGGGAAGGATCTCTGCGGCCATGGCTGCGGAATGGGTCATGCCGGAGCAGCCCAGGGTCTCTACCAGAGCCTCCTGGATGATGCCCTCCTTCACATTCAGGGTCAGCTTACATGCGCCCTGCTGAGGCGCGCACCAGCCTACGCCGTGGGTAAAGCCGGAAATATCCTTTACCTCTTTGGCCTGAACCCATTTTGCCTCCTCCGGGATCGGAGCAGCGCCGTGATGAACGCCCTGGGCAACGGGACACATTTCTTCTACTTCGCGTGAATAAATCATGTTAAGACTCCTTTCAGAATATATATTTATTCAACATTATACTCTGTTATATTCTCTCACAAATCGTCGGATTAGTCCAGATGTTTTTTCTCAAAATTTGCTTTCCCCCTCCCCCGTGATATGGTAAAATAAAAACAGGAGTTTTTAAGATTGGAGAAGGCAGATCATGATTATTACCGTTACGATGAATCCGGCCATAGACAAGACTCTGGATGTGGAAAACTTTACCGGCGGCTCCGTCCACCGGGTCACGAAGGTCATCCAGGACGCCGGAGGAAAAGGCATCAACGTTTCCAAGGCCGTCCAGGCTTTGGGAGGCGAAACCATCGCCGCCGGCTTTTTAGGGGGTACGGCCGGCAGAATGATCGAGCACGCGCTGGACGATCTTTCCATCCGGCACGAATTCGTGCATATCGACGGGGAGACCAGAACCAACATCAAGGTGGTGGACACCGCCAGGGAGGGCTTCGTCACAGAATTCAACGAGCCCGGCCCCGTGGTCACTCCCCGCAATATCGACGCCCTGGCCGAACGGCTTGAGGAGCTTGCGGGCCCTTCCGCTATTTTCGTCTTTTCCGGGAGCATCCCGGCCAGCGTAAGCCCGGATATTTACGCCTACTTCACCAGGCGGCTGAAAAAGCGGCAGTCCACCGTGATGGTGGACGCCTCCGGCGACGCCCTGGCAGAGGCCATCAAGGCAAAGCCCTTCCTCATCAAGCCCAACGCCTCCGAAATCACCCGTTATTTCGGCCTCCCGGA
>CALWAW010000087.1 GCA_944375845.1 uncultured Lachnospiraceae bacterium | reverse complement strand
GCATGTGACCGACGCCCAGGGGCGTAAAATTGACTTCAAGAATACGGTGCTGATCATGACTTCCAATGCCGGCGCCCAAAATATCGTGGAACCTAAGAGACTGGGATTTTCATCGGCGACTAACGAGGAGGAAAATTACAAGCGCATGAAGTCCGGCGTGATGGACGAGGTGCGCCGCATTTTCAAGCCGGAGTTTTTGAACCGCATCGATGAAACCATCGTCTTCCATCCTCTCAGCAAGAAAGATATGGGCAAAATTGTCGATATCATGCTGAAAACGATGGGCGAGAGAATCCAGAGCCAGATGAATATTCATTTGGAAGTGGAGGAAGACGCGAAGAAGTTCCTGATCGATAAGGGATACGATGAAAAGTACGGAGCCCGTCCTTTGCGGCGTACGCCAGCCTGTCCTCAATCTCGTTTTGCAGCGTACGCCGAAAAGTACGGAGCCCGTCCTTTGCGGCGTACGCTGCAAAACGAGATTGAGGACAGGCTGGCGGAGGAAATTCTGGATGGTGAGATTCAGAACGGCGACACTGTATTCGTCACCTGCGGGGAAGAAAAGTTAACATTCAGGAGGAAGGAAAAATGTCAGTCGTGACAGAACTGATCCGTAAGGAAGCAGACGGAGGATTGAGCTTCGGCAACTACGAGCTTAGCGCAAAGGCAAAGCTGGACAACTACGAGGTGGGCGGTGACCTGTACAAGGTAAAGACCTACTGCGACATCACGAAGCTTGAAAAGAATGGCATGTTCGTCTATGAATCCGTGCCGGGCACCGCTGTCCATAACTTCGTTGAGAATGAAGACGGCGTGGAGTTTGAAGTGGAGGCCGGACAGGATTGCCAGATTACTCTGGAGCTTCTGGAAAACCAGGAATACACCGTTACGGTAAACGGCGAGGTGCTGGGTCAGATGACGACCAACATGGGAGGCAAGCTGTCCCTGAGCCTGGAAATGGATCCGGGAGCAGGGCAGAAGGTAAGCGTGAAAAAATAATGGCAAAATCAAAAACTACTCTGTTTTTCTGCAAGGAATGCGGATATGAATCTTCCAAGTGGCTGGGACAGTGCCCTGGCTGCAAACAGTGGAATACGATGGTAGAGGCCCCTAAGCCTTCCGCAGGCGCAGGACATACGGGTATCGGCAGCCGGAGCATTGCCTCCGGCTTTGCCATACGCACAGAAGTAAAGCCCCGCACCTTAAAAGAGATCGAAGCGGATCAAAGCGAGCGGCGAAAAACCGGATTTAAGGAGCTGGATCGGGTATTGGGCGGCGGCATTGTGGCCGGCTCCCTGGTGCTGGTAGGGGGAGATCCGGGAATCGGCAAGTCCACCCTGCTTTTGCAGGTGTGCCGCAATCTCACCTCCGGGGGAACCCGCGTCCTGTACATATCGGGGGAGGAATCCCTGCATCAGATCAAACTCCGGGCCGACCGGATGGGGGAGTTTTCCGAGAGCCTGACGCTGCTGTGCGAGACGGATCTGGATGTAATCGAAGGGGTAATCTGTGAGGAAAAGCCGGAGGTTGTGATCATCGATTCCATCCAGACGATGTTTCGGGAATCGGTGGATGCAGCTCCCGGCAGCGTCAGCCAGGTGCGGGAGTCGACGATGGCTCTGCTGCAGCTGGCGAAAGGCTTAGGAATTCCGATTTTTATCGTGGGCCATGTGACCAAGGAGGGAACGGTGGCCGGCCCCAGGATGCTGGAGCATATGGTGGATACGGTTCTGTATTTTGAGGGGGACCGTCACGCCTCCTACCGGATTCTGCGGGGGGTGAAGAATCGTTTCGGCTCCACCAATGAGATCGGCGTCTTTGAAATGAAGGCGGACGGTCTTCATGAGGTGCCCAATCCCTCGCAGTATCTGCTGAGCGGGCGGCCGCAGAACGCCTCCGGCTCGGTGGTGACCTGCGCCATCGAGGGAACCAGGCCGCTTCTTTTGGAGATTCAGGCCCTGGTCTGCCGCACCAATTTTGGCCAGCCCCGCCGTACGGCGGCCGGAACGGATTACAACCGGGTGAACCTGATGATGGCCGTCCTGGAAAAAAGACTGGGAATGCGTCTGGGCGAGTGCGACGCCTATGTAAATATTGCCGGCGGCATACGGGTCAACGAGCCGGCACTGGATCTGGGCATTGTCCTGGCCATCGTTTCCAGTTACCGGGATCTGGCGGTGCCGGATGGTACCCTGGTTTTCGGCGAGGTGGGGCTCTCCGGTGAGATCCGTGCGGTGAGCATGGCGGAGCAGCGCATCGCGGAGGCGAGACGGCTGGGCTTTTCCGCCTGTATCCTGCCGCGGGTTTCCTTAAAGGGACTGCGCCGGACCGACGATATCCGCCTGATCGGCGTGGACAGCGTGGCGGAGGCGATTAAGCTGCTGTGAGCAGCCGCCTTTGGAAAGCTGCCGGTGGGAAAATGGAAGATTCAGCTCGATGATTTTCTTTTCAGGAACGCTTGACAGGAATCGATGGTTATGATATAACTATAAAGCGGTTCAAAAACCGGTACAGGGGCATAGTTCAATGGCAGAACAGTGGTCTCCAAAACCATCGATGTGAGTTCGACTCTTACTGCCCCTGCTTTCCAAACGGCCCCGCGAGGGGGCGAAAAAGCGGCGGAAAGCCTTGATTCTTCAGGGCTTTCCGCTATTTTTATAGAAAGCAAAAACCCGCAGATTGCTCTGCGAGTTTTTTCATTTCGGCGGCTGGTCAGGCGATGTTGTCGTCTGCGGCGTGGGGAGCGGCAGACGTGTCGGTGAGCATCTGGCGAACCTCGTCTACGGACAGGCCGCTTTCTTTTACCAGGGAGTAGAGATCGGCCATGTCCTCCTCCCGCTTCTGCTTCTGCAGTTCCTTCAGCTTTCCCTGGAGCTTGGTCAGCTTATTATGAGCGACCCGGATGTCCTCCTCCAGCATGCTGATCTGTTCATCCAAGGAACGCTTTATTACCTTTCCCCTGGGCATATGATACCTCCTCGTCATCATAATAAAGAGCCGGCAGAGAAGAAGCCTGCCGGCAGGATTCTTTGTTATACAGTATATGGACAAGTTGGATTTTTTATGCAGAAATGGGGAAAATTATTCTTCGTTTTTAGGATCCTGCTTTTTTCGGTAAGTGAGATAGGAGTAAAGGCAGGGGATAAGGATCAAAAGGATAAAGATCCCTAAGAGAACGGGCGTTTTTGCCCTGCCTGGCAGAAAGGCGACGGCCATCAAAAGGATGCCGCCGGCAAACCAGACCTTCCCGGTGAAGCGGTGGGTCAGATACCAGACGTTTGTGTCGGCCAGGGTCCAGGGAGTCCGGATGCCGGCAAAGTAATTGGGCTTGAACTTTGGCAGGATGTTGCCGCACAGGGCAATAAGGGCGCCGACGAAAACCGGCATCCACTGTCCCATGCGGAAGGAATCCTCAAGCTGGGGCTGGAAACAGACGGCGATCGTATAGAGCTCGAGCACAAAAAAGAGCAGGCAGCATCCGAAAAAAATCAGATAATAGTGCTGCTTAAAGCGGTTGTAATTCTCGCGTTTGGGGTCGATCTGGCGGGTCAGCTCCCCCAAAAAAAGCAACAAAGCCGCGACGGCGGGCATCAGGAAAATACAGAGGCGGGGTCCGGTGCCGTCGAT
>CALWAW010000086.1 GCA_944375845.1 uncultured Lachnospiraceae bacterium | reverse complement strand
GCCAGAGGCATGATCAGATGCCCCGCCGTCACCAGGGTCTCCTTGTTGGCCAGGCCGATATCCTTTCCCGCCTCAATGGCCGCGATGGTGGGGCGGATGCCGATCATGCCCACCAGGGCCGTCACCAAAAGCTCCGCCTTCTCCTCCGTGGCCACTGCAAGGAGCCCCTCCATGCCGCCCAGCACGCGGGTATCCGTATCTGCCAGCCGAAGGGCCAGCTCCTTCGCCTTCTCCTGGTCCCAGAGGCTCACCAGAGAGGGCTTAAACTCCCTGGCCTGGGCCTCCAGAAGCCCGACATTGGAGCCCGCGGCCAGGGCGGTCACGGAAATATCTGGGTTTTCCCTCACCACCTCCAGGGTCTGGGTGCCTATGGAGCCGGTGGAGCCTAAGATCGCGATTCGTTTCATATCATCAGTATCTCCCTTATCTTATCTGTTATCACAGAAATCTCTGAAGGGCGGAAAGCCCCTCTGTCAGAAGGACGATGGTGTAGTAGATCCCGGGGGCCACAAAAATCACGCTGTCGAACCGGTCCAGAATGCCGCCGTGTCCGGGAATCAGCTTTCCGTAATCCTTGACGTCGTGATTGCGCTTGATGGCCGACGCCGCCAGATCACCGATCTGGGAGATCACGGCCCCCACCATGCAGATCACCGCGCAGTCAAGAATCGGGCTTCCCAGGGCGCTCCCCAGGCCCTTCTGAAATACGGCTCCGTAAATGACGCCCAGGAGCCCCGCGCCCACGATGCCGCCGATGCCGCCCTCCACAGATTTCTTGGGGCTTAGCTTCGGGGCCATCTTATGCTTTCCGAAAAGCATGCCGGCGCAGTAGGCGCAGGTGTCGCAGCCCCAGGAGCTTAAGAACACCAGCCATACCAGAAGCTTTCCGCCGTCCATGGTACGGGTCCTGTAAATATAGGAAAGCATCACGGCCACATAGACCAGGCCGAAAAACACCGTCATCACCTGGCCCGCCTGATATTTGGGGAAGGTGAACACATAGACCGCCATCAGAAGAATCAGAAACGCCACGAAAAAGATCACCGGCATGGTATCGGTCTGGGGCGTCCCGGAAAACGCCAGAAGCAGCCAGTAGGCGGCGGCGCACACATAGCCCACAGCTCCCAGAAGGCCCTTGTGGGCGTCCACAGTCCGGTAAAGCTCAAACATGCCGATCAGAGAAATCACGCCCAGGCCCGCCGCCAGCACGTTTCCTCCCAGAACAAGAAGGACCACGGCCACGGCCACCAGCACGATTCCGCTTAAAAGCCTCGTCCAAAACATCCTACACCCCTCCAAACCTTCGTTCTCTCATATTATATTGCCGGATGGCTTTTATCAATTCCTCTTTGTTGAAATCGGGCCAGAGCACGTCCGTAAAATAGAATTCCGTATAGGCCGACTGCCATAACAGGAAGTTGGAGATCCTCTGCTCGCCACTGGTGCGGATCAGAAGATCGGGGTCAGGGATTTTGTCCGTATCCAGGTAAGCGGAGATCTTCTCCTCGCTTATCTCCTCGGGGGAAAGCCTTCCCTCCCGGCAGTCCTCCATCATCCGGCGCACCGCCCGGGAGATCTCGTCCCGGCTTCCGTAGTTGACGGCGATGGTGAAGGTCATGCCCGTGTTGTCCTTCGTGTCGTTCTCCAGACGGTTGATGCCCTCGATGATGTCCGGCGCGAACCGGCTTCTCTCTCCGATCATCAGCACCCGCACGTTGTTTTTGACCGCCACCTTTAAAAGCCGCTTCATATAATAGCGGAAAAGCTGCATCAGCGTTCCCACCTCGTCGTCGGAGCGCTTCCAGTTTTCCGTGGAAAAGGCGTAGACCGTCAGATAGCCGATTCCCAGCCTTGCGGCGTCCTCAACTGTCTGCTCCACCACCTTGCAGCCCTCCCTGTGGCCCATGGTCCTGGGAAGCCCTCTCTTTTTCGCCCAGCGGCCGTTTCCGTCCAGGATGATGGCCACATGCCGGGGTATCCTCAATTCTTCCATACTGCGTTCCCTCCAGTAAAAAGGGGCAGGTATCTTTTCACGCCTGCCCCTCTCCTCCATATCAATTATACGGTCATGATCTCCTTGCTTTTTTCCTCGATCTCTTTATCCACCTTTTCGATGAACTTATCGGTCAGCTTCTGGATCTTTTCCTCGTACTGCTTCTGTTCATCCTCGGAGATCTCGCCGCCCTTCTGCTGCTTCTTCACCGTATCGTTGGCGTCGCGGCGGATGTTGCGGATGGCCACCTTGGCCCCGTCGCCCTTTTTCTTGACCTCCTTGGCCAGCTCTTTTCTGCGCTCCTCGGTCATTTCCGGGAACACCAGGCGGATCACACTGCCGTCGTTGCTGGGATTGATGCCCAGATCCGAGGTCAGGATCGCCTTCTCAATGCTCTTTAAAAGGCTCTTCTCCCAGGGCTGGATCAGAAGCATCCTGGGCTCCGGAACGGAGACGTTGGCCACCTGCTGGATTCCGCTGGGAACCCCGTAGTAATCCACTGTGATCTGGTCCAGCACATGGGGGTTGGCGCGGCCCGCGCGGATGGAGGCGTATTCGCTTCTCAGCACGCTTACGGCCTTTTCCATCTTATCCTCATATACCTTTAATTTTTCGTCCATATAAACGTCCTCCCTTATTCATCCACCGTCACGATGGTTCCGGTGATCTTTCCATTCATGGCATTGCGGATGCCGTCCTTTTCGTTCAGGCCGAATACCGCCATGGGCATGCGGTTTTCCATACACATGATGGACGCCGTCAGATCCACCACCGCCAGGCGCTTTTCAATGACCTCGCCGATGGAAACCCTGTCGTATTTTTTCGCATCGGGGTTCTTCTTCGGGTCGCTGTCGTAGACGCCGTCCACCGCCTTGGCCAGAAGAATCACGTCGGCCTCCATTTCAATGGCATAGAGGGCGACCGTCGTATCCGTGGAAAAATAGGGATGTCCCGTTCCGCCCGCGAAGAACACGGCCTTTCCCGCCTTCATGGCGCTGTCCGCCTCGTCCTTGGAGAACAGCTTCGTCATGGTGCCGCAGGCAAAGGGGGTGAAAATCTCGGTCTCCATGCCTTCGGACCGGAAGATTTCCGATACATAGATGCAGTTCATCACCGTGGCCAGCATACCGATCTGGTCCGCCTTGGCCCTGTCAATGGCATTACTGGAACGGCCCCTCCAATAGTTGCCGCCGCCGATCACGATACCGACCTGGACCCCTTCCTCAATGGAAGCCTTCACCTGCCCGGCCACCTCTTTCACAACTGCTTCGTCATAGCCTTTTCCTGCCGTTCCCGCCAGCGCCTCGCCGCTGAGCTTAAGGAACACGCGCCTTGCTTTATCCATAGTCTCCCTCTCTTATCTTCTTTCAAGAATCGACTATAGTATAACACACTCCCCCCTGTGTGTACAAGCCTAAACATTGAAAAGGGGCCCTAAAACAGCACGCAGGCGGAGTAGGTGATGGTCCTGGGGCCATGATAATAGGCGGCGTTGTTGTCGCGGCAGACCTGGGTCACGAAAAGCCCGTAGGCCTCCATGGAGGAGTGGGCCTTTTCCGGAAAGCGGCAGGGCTCGGGATGCGCGCAGGAGGCGCAGACCTTGCAGCCGCCCGCCCCCAGGCAGAGGGCGTCGGGATAGGCTTCGCGGATCCGCTGTGAAAAGCGCTCCAGCGCCTCGCCGTGGAGCTTCGCCGCCCTCATATAGCCCTTCGTGTCAATGTCCCGCTCCAGCTGGCCCACCGTCTGCAAAAGGATTCCCCTCTTAAACCTGCGCATCCGCTTTTCACATTCCTCCAGCGTTCCGCAGAAGGGCGGGCAGGTCCAGTTGTGTCCGTAGGCGCGGCATTTTCCGTCGCCGCAGGCCTCCCGCACCTGCTCCATGGGCTTTAAGGTGGATACGTCCAGGGGATACGCCTCTGAAAAGCCGGCCTCCTTCGCGGCCGCGATCCATTCCTCCATATTCTTCTCTCCT
>CALWAW010000085.1 GCA_944375845.1 uncultured Lachnospiraceae bacterium | reverse complement strand
TGACGGCGGTTCTAAGCGACCCTTCGGACCAGCGCCGCTATTCCAGGCTGAGGCTCCTTTCCTGGCAGGATGAGCTGTGGCTTTTTTTCTGCGCCTTTGATCCGTCTTCGGGGAAATGGGAGCTGAGGGTCATGCGGCCGCTGGCCGGAAGGGAGACGGCCGCAGTGTGGGAGGGATTTCCGAAGCCTCCGGAGCTTTCCTACCGGAGAGGGGAGCGCCTTATGATCCTGTGGGGAGAAAAGGTGTGCTTTTTCGCCGGATATGGGAAAACGGAAAAAGGGGAGATCCTCACGGAGCGGGAGGGGGCCGCCGCCCGGGAGGCCATCCTGTCTCTGAGGGAGAACCGGGAGCAGGAGCTTGAACGGGTCCGGGGCGAGGCCGCCGAAAGGCTGGCGGCGGTGCAGGAGTGGTACGGAAGCCAGCTTAAGAAGGCGAAGGCCCAGTACGATGAGCTGGCGGCCTACGCCTCCTCCCTCCAGGAGGAGGGGAAGCGGTGGCGGGAGCGATACTACAAAGAAAGGGGAAGGGGGCCTACAGCCCGGCAAGCTCCTTAAGACGGGCGGAAAGCTGCGGCAGGCGAAGGGAGAGGAAGGAGGCGGACTCCGGCGCTTCCAGAAGGCCGCAGGCAAAGACAGAGAGCTCCAGCCCGTCTCCGAAGGCCTCCAGAAGGAAATCCAGGGAGGCCTTCAGGGCCTTTTCCAGGCGAAGAGCCTCCGGCTCAAGGCGGGCGGCCTGCTCTTTAAGCCGTTCTTCCATGAGGGAAAGGCAGTCTGTTCCCTGTTTTTCCGCCTCGGGCCTGGAGAAGGCCAGCAGGGAGAGGACCGTGTTCTTTAAGGACTCCTCCAGCCGCTCCTCCTTTTCAGAAAGAAGGCCGAAGGGCTTTCTGGCCGCCAGGGAGGCGCCGCGCTTTTCAAGAAGGGCGCGGCAGGCGCTCTCCACGGCGGAGGGACTTTTTTCGGAGAGGGAGGCCCTCAGGCCGTCCATAAAGTAAGACAGACTGGAAAAAAGGCTCCTGTCGGCCTCCCAGGACGAAAGCTGCCCGGTCAGGCTCTCGCAAAGCTGCTCCGCCAGGCAGAGCCTCTCGTCGCCGGGAAGGGAAGCGTCCGGGGACCAGGAGGGCCGCTCGCCCCGCAGCGCCAGGGCGTCCAGGGGAAAGCGATGGGACAGGCTGTCCGCCAGCCGGTAAAAGGCGGAAAAGTCACGGCTCACGTCCTCGCAGCGGATGTACTGGCAAAACAGGCTGTCCTCCACGGAAAGGCCCAGCTCCTCGTAGGCCAGAAGGGTTTCTGAAAGATCCTCCCAGCCCCTGGGGGTCACGAACTGGCGGCCGCCCTCCCCGCGGCGGAACACATAGAGATGCTCCGGCTTCAGGGTCAGGTAGGAGAGGATGGAGCTATGGATCCGCCGTCCGGCGGCGTACTCCCTCCAGGCGGGAAAATCCGGCGAGATCTCGATGTACTTGACCCGGTCCAGCGTCACCATGTCCAGCTCTCTGGCGGAGCGGTTATAGAGGGGCGGGTTTCCGGCGGCGGCGATGACCCAGCCCTCGGGGAGCCGGTGGGCGCCGAAGGTTTTATATTGAAGGAGCTGGAGCATGGAGGGCAGAAGGGTCTCGGATACGCAGTTGATTTCGTCCAGAAACAGAAGCCCCTCCTCCATTCCGGTCTCCTCGATGACCCGGAGGACGCTCCCGATGATCTCGCTCATGGTGTACTCCGTCATGGAATAGGGCTTTCCCTGAAAGGAATATTCCCGGATCATGGGAAGGCCTACGGCGCTCTGCCTGGTGTGGTGGGTCATGGTATAGGAGAGGAAGGCCACATGGCACCGGGCGGCGGCCTGGGCCGCTATGGCGGTCTTTCCGATGCCCGGCGCGCCCATCAGCAGAATGGGGCGGCGGCGGGCCTGGGGGATCCGGTAGAGGCCGGAGGCGTCCCTGGCAGTGTAGGCCTTTACCGCGCGGCAGAGCTCTTCCCTGGCTTCTTTGATGTTCATGTCTGGCTCCTTTCTGAGGCAAGTACCAGGGTGCGGGCCCAGGAAGGGACGTCCATATCCTCGTACTGGCTGTCTATGAAAATAAAAACGGTTTCCGTGTCGGGCTTCTGGGAGGGGTAGAGGCCCAGGCCGTCGGTAAAATATAAGATGCCGGAAAGACGGCTGAATTCCCCCGAAGCCTTCAGGGCTTCAATGTGGGCGAAGGCGGGGGTGAAATCCGTGCCGCCCATGCCTTTTACCTCCAGCGTGTCGATGTAGTCGGACAGGTCCTCGAGGCAGGTGAGCTTGTCGTCCCGCTGCACCCTGGAGTCGCACTGGATGATATGGAGGTTGAAGGGATGGAAGAACAGATCCTCCTCCCGGATCAGGTTTCTGGTCTCCTCCAGGAAGGCCTGCACCAGGGGGCCCGAGCAGGAGCCGGAGGTGTCGATCACAATGGCCAGCTCCCGGATGCGCCTTGCCTCCTCATATTCCAGAGGCTCAAGGAGGGGAAGGCCCAGGTGCTCCAGGCCGTAAAGGTAGGAGGCCTGGTCAAATTCGGCGGGGCTAAGCCGCATATCCTCGCCCCAGTGGGCCAGCTCCCTTAGAAGGGCGCGGTAATTTCCCCTGCGGCCTTCTGTCAGGGCCGGCCGGAAGGCGCCGCCTCCGGGGCGCCCCAAGACGGCGCGGCGGCCTTTTTTCTTTTCGTCTCGCTTCTGCTCCAGAAGCCCGCCGGGGGCCTCCATGGATTTTTTTAACTGCTCCCAGCCGCCCGCGCCGTCCCCGCCGGCTCCGGGCCGGAGCCGGGCGGCGGCCGGCCCGTATATGGGCCAGCGGCTGTGATCGTCCAGCGCGCGAAGCGCCTCGCGGACCATCGCTTCCTCCTCCGGCCCCGGGCCGCGCCTTCCCTCAAGGAGCTCCCCGGGGAGCCGGGCGAGGCTTTCCGGGAAAAGCTCCGGGGCCAGCCGCTTCACATGGGCCCAGACCGCCAGATCGCAGTCCAGATCGTGCCGCTCCCTTCCGATACCGGCGGGAGGCCGCCTGAAGGGGTGGCCGAGGAGGCAGTGGAGCACCTGGTGAAGCAAAAAGGCCTCTCCGGGGCGGGTATCGCCGCCGCTTTTTAAAATGGAGGGCGGCCAGAACACGCGCCGCCCGTCGGTGCCGCCCGTATTCCCCTGCGCGCTGTCCTTCTCCCACGCGCACTTCGCGCCTTCACCGGTCCGCGGGGCGCGGGCCTCCTCGTCCTCCAGCCGTCCCAGGGGCAGGGCCAGGGCGTGAAGCCGCAGAAACAGCCGCTTCTTTGACAGCACGGCGTATTTTTTTACAGCATTATCCATGGCGCTTCCCCCTTTCAATGATTCCCATTATAACAGAAAAACTCCGTTGACGCACCTTCCGGAAAAGAGTAAGATAAAAAGTAGCTTAGAAAAAAGGGGAAGGCGGCCATGGAGAGCAGCGTATATACAAGAAAGGCCCAGTATTACGAGACAGACCAGATGGGCGTGGTCCATCATTCCAACTATATCCGGTGGTTCGAGGAGGCGCGGGTGGATTTTCTGGAGCGCATCGGAACCGGCTATAAGGAGATGGAGGCGGCGGGCATCATAAGCCCCGTGGTCTCGGTGTCCTGCAAATACCGCGCCATGGTGCGGTTTGCCGACACCGTAAGGATTTCTCTCAGGATCACCGCCTACAACGGAATCAAGCTGGAGCTTGCCTACCAGGTGCGAAACGCAGAGACCGACGCCCTCTGCTGCACCGGTGAGAGCAGCCACTGCTTTCTGGGCCCCGAGGGGAAGCCGGTATCCTTAAAAAAGGATTACCCGCAGTATCACGCGCTTTTTATGAACTATTTACAGGAGGAAGAACAATGAACACGAACCTTACCAGGGAGGAGGCCCTGAGCCTTCTTCAGAAATACAATAAGGAGCCCTTCCATATCCTTCACGGCCTCACCGTGGAGGGGGTCATGCGCTGGTACGCGAAGGAGCTGGGCTATGGAGAGGAAGAGGATTTCTGGGGAATCGCCGGCCTGCTCCACGACATTGACTTTGAGCTTTACCCAGAGGAGCACTGCAAAAAAGCTCCGGAGCTTTTAAAGGCGGCGGGGGCAGAGGACGAGCTGATTCACGCGGTATGCAGCCACGGCTACGGCCTGGTATCCGACGTGGAGCCGGAGCATATCATGGAAAAGGTCCTGTTCGCGGCCGACGAGCTGACGGGACTCATCGGGGCGGCCGTTAAGATGAGGCCCTCAAAAAGCGCCATGGATCTTGAGGTGTCAAGCCTTAAGAAAAAGTTCAAGGACAAGCGGTTCGCGGCGGGCTGCTCCAGGGATGTGATCCGCCAGGGAGCCGAGCGCCTGGGCTGGAGCCTGGAGGAGCTGATGGAAAAAACCATTCTGGCCATGCGCTCCTGCGAGGAGCAGGTCAGCAAAGAGATGGAGGGGCTTTGTTAAAAAAACATCCCCCTGGGAGGCTTGCGGGCCTCCTTTTTCTTTGGTAAGCTTGTGAAAGCTGAGACAAAGACAGGAGGACATCAAAATGTTTAAGAATAAAAAGCGTGTTCTGGCGGCAGCGCTGGCGGCAGTGCTGGCCCTCAGCCTTTTCGGCTGCGGCGGCAGAAAAGACCAGGGAACGACGGCCGCGGGAACCACCCAGCAGGGAACCACTGCGGGGGAGGCAGCCGAGGCCAAGGTGATGCGCTTAGGCTCCACAGGCTACTTTGCGGCGGAGACCATGGATCCCGCCAACGGCTGGGACGGTTGGTATATGATGTTCGACGGCGCCCTTGAGACGCTTTTTAAGCTGGACGAGACCATTTCCCCCGTTCCGGCGTTGGCCCTCTCCTGCAAAAGCGAGGATTATGTGACCTAGACCATCGAGCTTCGGGATGACGTCACCTTCCAGAGCGGAAGGCAAATGACGGCGGAGGCAGTGAAGGCCTGCTTTGAGCGCACCTGGGAGCAGAGCGCCCGGGCAAAGGAGCAGATTTCCATTGAATCCATCGAGGCCAGCGGACAGACCCTCACCATCCGCCTGTCCGAGGCGGACGTTACGCTGATGAACGACCTGACCGATCCGCTGTGGAGCGTTTACGATACGGAAAACAGCGATTACACCGAGACCATGTACGGCACCGGCCCCTATATCATCACCGAGTTTGAGCCCTTCACCGAGACCGTGGTGGAAAAATACGAGGGCTACTGGGGCGGCGAGCCCAAGCTGGACGGCGCGCGCCTGATCACCATAAGCGACGCCGAGTCCCTGTCCATGGCCCTTCAGAACGGGGAGATTGACCTGGCCGTGTCCATGCCCACCTCCTCCGTGTCCCTTTTTGAGGACAGCGATGAATTTGTGGTGGACGCGGTGACCACCTCAAGAGGAAACAGGATGTACTACAACCTGGACCGTCCCGCCATGAAGGACGAGGCGGTCCGGAAAGCCATTGCCATGTGCATCGACCGGGACGGGGTAGCCGCCGCCATCTATAACGGGATGGCGGAGCCCTCCTGGGGAATCTATCCGGATTTCCTTTCCTACGGCGGCACAGAGGGCCTCACCCTTTCCGTGGACCGGTACGATCCCCAGGGCGCGGCGAAGCTCCTTGCCGGGGCCGGCTGGAGCGATACCGACGGCGACGGGATACTGGACAAGGACGGAGTCTCTTTAAGCCTCCGGGCCGTGACCTTCGCCTCCCGCGTGGAAATGGGACAGTTCCTTGAGCTTTTGCAGGCGGAGCTTTCCGGCATCGGCATTGAGCTCAAGGTGGACGTGATGGAGAATACGGACGACGTGGTGGCCTCCGGCGATTACGATCTGGACTGCGAGAGCGGCGTCATGGCTCCCACAGGGAACGCCCAGTATTTTATCAATATGATGTTTGTGACAGGCGGAAGCTCCAATTTCTCCCATTACTCCAATCCTCAGGTGGACGCCCTGGCGGCGGAGCTTGCAAAAACGGCCGATGAAAAGGAGCGGGACGCCATCGTAAGGCAGATCGTGCAGATGGTGCTGGACGATAACGCCATGACCGTTTATAATCATCAGAAGATGGTAAACGTCTATTCAAAGGATGTGAAGGGCTACAGCACCCATCCTTCAGAATATTACCTTCTGGATGTAAACACCGATATCGAACGTTAGGAAGAAGAGCCTTGCTTAAATTCTTGCTTAAAAAAGCCGGGACGCTGGCGCTGGTGTTTTTGGGCATCACGTTTTTATCCTTTTGCCTGACCTACCTGGCTCCCAGCGACGCGGCCCAGATTCAGCTGAATAAAACGGGGGTGGCTCCCACAGAGGAGCTCCTTGAACAGACCAGGGAGGAGATGGGGTTAAACCGTCCCCTCCTGGTCCGCTATGGGGACTGGCTTATCCACGTGCTCCGGGGCGATATGGGAACCTCTCTGAGGAACGAAAGCCCGGTGGCGGAGGAGCTTCTGGACGCCCTTCCCTATACGGCGGCCCTGACGGCCGTATCCATGGCGGCGGTGCTTCTGATCTCCGTTCCCGTGGGGATCCTCTGCGCCTGGAAAAAGGACGGCCTCCTTGACGGGGCGGTGAGGCTTGTCACCTATCTGTTCGCCTCCCTCCCCTCGTTTTTCCTGGCGCTGGTGATCTTATACCTGTTCAGCGTCCGGCTGGGCTGGCTTCCGGTGATCGGCTCCGGCGGCCCCGCGGGGATCGTGATGCCCGCTCTGGTCTTAAGCCTTTCCATGAGCGCCTGGTATATCCGCCAGGTGCGGGGGATCGTCCTGGGCGAGCTGTCAAAGGGCTATGTGACGGGGGCCAGGGCGAGAGGCGTGCCTGAGCGGCAGATCCTGTTTTCCCACGTCCTTAAAAATTCCATGGCTCCCATTATGACCCTGGCGGGGATTTCCCTGGCGGGGCTTTTTGGCGGGTGCGCCATTGTGGAAAACATCTTCAGCTGGCCGGGCATTGGAAAGCTGGCCATGGAGGCCATTTCCGCCCGAGACTATCCCGTGATCCAGGGCTACGTGGTATGGCTTGCGGCGATCTTTCTTTTTGTGAACTTTCTGGTGGAGCTCTCCTACGGGCTCATGGATCCAAGAATACGGAAAAGACGGGAGGGCCGGGCAT